>NZ_JBVAXR010000036.1:0-48514 GCF_055419445.1 Mycobacterium sp. IDUB_19
GTCACCGGCGGGACGCTTTCCAGGACCGTGCGCATCGCCGCGGCCTGGTCGTCGGGCCAGGCCGGTTGCTGCGCGGCCGGCTTTGCCAGGGCAGCGTCCAACCGAGTCCGCAGGTCGGCGGGCAGCGGCGGCAGCGCCGGCAGCTGGTCGATCGGTATGTCGACGGTCCAGTTCATCGGTCCATGATATCTGTGGCCAGCCAGGGCTAACGCCATTCAGTGCGCGCTCCGACCGGTACCCCCAGCTCGGCCGGGGCTGCTTAACGGGTCGCTTCGGCGCCCGCATCGTCGCCGGACACTATCAGCCGGAATCGGCGCAACTGATCGCGGGCATCGACCAGCGCATCGTGGACGTCGCGGTGCCGCGGCGGCAGTCGCGGCGATCCCCGGTCCTCCCACAGCTGGCGCAGCTCCCGGGTGTAGCGGGGGATGGCTTTGGGGAGGCCCGGCATCGTCCCCCACAGCTGGCACAAGGCCACGTGATCGTAGGCCCCCACCCAGGCCCACAGCTCGATCGGCTCGGCACCCCAGATGCCGAAAAACTCTTCCAGGTCGCGACGAATCTGCGTGCGCGAGCGCCACAGCTGTGAGGCCGGCGGCGGCAGCTTGGGCAGCACGTTGGTGCGCACCCAGGCGCCGGCGCGCCCGGGATCGAATTCGGTGGACACGGCGTAGTACTCGCGGCCGTCTTCGGCGACCACCCCGATCGAGATCAACTCGATGGTGCGGCCATCCTCGATGAATTCGGTGTCGTAGAAGTACCGCACCGCAGACAGCCTAGGGGGCAAGCAATCTGCCGACCAGGATGGGCTCGGTTCCCTCGGGGGGCGGCGCGGGATGTACGTCGTGGTCAAGCTGGGCGTCGACCATGCGTTCGTCGGGCAGGCGCGGCGTGCCGGCGATCGCGCACTGCAACCACAGCTTGGCCTGCACGACGGGCCGGCGCCATCTGCGTTCCCGCTGCAAGGCGCGCCGCATTTTCTCCGGCTGGGTGGTGTATCGCCAGCGGGACCACGGGGCGTGCGGGCGCGACAGCCGGATCGCGCCGATGACCAGCAACACGACGATGAACATGCCGAGCAGACCGGTCCACACCTTGCCCTTGAGCACCACCACCACCGCCAGCGGCAGCGTCATCACCATCGCGCCCAGGACCGCGATGCGCCATGCGAACGAATCCGTGCCGTGGGCGAATGGGAAGAAAAACATCAACGGGTGCAGCCCCATGATCAGCAATCCGGCCACCGCCACGGCGGCGAAGACCGCGTCCACCGAACTGCGGCCATCCTCTTCCCAGTAGACGTCGGACAGGTGCAGGATCAGCGCGTACTCATCGAGCACCAACGCCGCGCCGATGCCGAAAAATATTGCGGAAAATGTGTTTTCGGGTTCTTGCCCGTTGTCTGACAGCGTCACCAGCGTCAGCCCGGAGATCATCACCAGAACCACCCCGAACGCCACGTGGTGGATGTGCACTCCCCCGATGTGGACGTTGCGCGGTTGCCACCATCTGGGGGGAAGGCCGGAGTCGACGCGGTGGCGGATGAATCGCACGAAAGTTCGGGTGACGAAAAAGGTCAGGATGAAGGCGACCAGGCAGCACAGCAAGGGAAGCCGGCCACCGCGGACGATGTCATGGGAGAACCAGTGGGCCACTCTGGGCACGAACCAGTGCAACACGTTTGCAACCTACGCCCGCACGTCCCCGCGACGCGGGAGCCGCGCTGCGCAACGTGACGGCCACTGGCACCGATTACGCTGTTCTGCGACATGAGTAATTCGCAGGCGCCCGGTGTGGGCAGCCGACCGGGGTGGGCGTTGTTGTGGTGTCTGTTGTGGCTGCTGGCCGCCGCGGCGCTGGGCTACGCGGCCTGGGGCTTGTTCGCGCACACCCCATATCGCATCGATATCGACATCTATCAAATGGGCGGTCAGACCTGGCTGGACGGGCGTCCGCTGTACCGCGGTGATGTGCTGTTCCACACACCCATCGGACTGAATCTTCCGTTCACCTATCCCCCGCTGGCGGCGATCGTGTTCGCCCCGTTCGCCTGGCTGCACATGCCGGCGGCCAGCGTCGCGATCACGGCGTTGACGCTGGTGCTGCTGATCGTCTCGACGGTGATCGTGCTGACCCGCCTCGACGTCTGGAACACCTCGGTGCTGCTGCCCGGGCCGGCCTGGCTGCGCCGGTGGTGGTTGGCCGTGGTTGTGGTGGCGCCGGCCTCGATCTGGCTGGAGCCCATCAGCTCGAACTTCGCGTTCGGCCAGATCAACGTCGTGCTGATGACATTGGTGATCGCCGATTGTGTGCCGCGCCGCACGCCGTGGCCTCGCGGGCTGCTGTTGGGGTTGGGCATCGCGCTCAAGCTCACTCCGGCGGTGTTCCTGCTGTATTTCCTGGTGCGTCGCGACTTCCGCACGGCGTTGACGGCCATGACGTCGTTTGCGGCGGCGACGCTGCTCGGGTTCATCCTGGCCTGGAGCGACTCGTGGGAGTACTGGACGCACACCGTGCACCACACCGATCGGATTGGCTCCGCGGCGCTGAACACCGACCAGAACATCGCGGGTGCGCTGGCGCGGATCGGGCTTTCCGAGCAGCTGCGCTTCCTGCTCTGGGTGGCCCTGTGCCTGGCCGTGCTGGCGTTGACCGTGTGGGCGATGCGGCGGGTGTTGCGGGCCGGCGAGACAACGCTGGCGATCATCTGCGTCGCGCTGTTCGGATTGATGGTTTCGCCGGTGTCGTGGTCACACCATTGGGTGTGGGTGCTGCCCACGCTGCTGGTGACGGCGGTCTTGGGCTGGCGCCGCCGCAACGTCGCGCTGGGCGTGCTGACCGTTGCCGGGGTGGCGCTGATGTACTGGATCCCGCTCGAGCTGATGCCCAAGCACCATGAGGAGACGGCCAACTGGTGGCGCCAACTTCTCGGGATGTCCTACGTGTGGTGGGCGCTGGCCGTGATCGTCACCGCCGGACTCACGGTGACCACCCGGATGGCAACTCGGGATTCGCAGGGCCGCACCGATTCCGACGCGGGCCGCCAGCTCATCAGCGACGTGAACGTCGTCGGTTAGCCGGCAGCGGTTTCGGGGATCCGCGCGGGCTCGTCGGTCGACCCCTGGTCGGTCGAGTCGTTGCCGCGGTTCTTCACGGTCGCGGCGTAGACGTCGACGTACTCCTGACCCGAGAGCTCCATCAGCTCGTAGATGACTTCGTCGGCGACGGCTCGCTCGATGAAACGGTTACCGGCCAGGCCTTCGAATCGGGAGAAGTCCATCGGCTTGCCGAACCGGACCGTCACCCGGCCGAAGCGCAGCATCGAGGTGCCCGGCGGATTGACGACGTCGGTACCGATCATCGCGACCGGAATCACCGGCACGCCGGTCTCCAGCGCCAGCCGGGCCAGGCCGGTCTTGCCCTTGTAGAGCCGCCCGTCGGGCGAGCGGGTGCCCTCGGGGTACATGCCCATCAACTTGCCCTCGCCGAGCAGCCGTTGGGCGGTTCGCAGCGCGGCCTGAGCGGCGTCGGCATCGGCGCGGTCGATCGGCACCTGACCAACGGCGGTGAAGAACCACCGGCTGAACCAGCCCTTGATCCCGGTGCCGGTGAAATATTCGGACTTCGCGAGGAACGTGATCCGCCGCCGAACCACCAGCGGCAAGAAGAAGCTGTCCATGACAGCGAGGTGGTTACTGGCCAGGATTGCCGGACCTGTACTCGGAACATGCTGCAGGCCTTCGACTTTCGGCCGGCCCAGCAATTGTAGCAACGGGCCGAGGAGGACGTACTTCAATAGCCAGTACCACATGGCCCGCCCTTTCGCCCGCAACCGCCGGTGTTCTGCGCCAACTGTACCCATCCGTGACGGAAGGGACCACATTCAACGCGTGCCGATCACTCCTCGATGGTGACGGGGATGGGCTGATAGCGGGTCCGCACGGTGGCATCGTCCGCGGGGGCGTCCTCGGCGTTTGCTGCACCGCCGGGCGGGCCGTCCGGAGGCGGTTGCGGTGTTGGTTCGGCGGACCGGTCGATGTCGTCGACGATCGCGCGAATCACCTCCAACAGGGCGATGCTGTGGTCCGCGATGACGGTCAGCAGTGGGTGCTGGTCGCCGGTCGCCAATGCGGCGAGCGCGCACACCGGACACCAGATCTGCTGGCACTTGCCGGTCCCGGGTCCGTTGCCCGCCGTCATTGCGGCAGCCATTCGCACGGCGGGGTCGATCCCGTTGAGAATCGTCTCGGCGAGCTTGCGCAGTTCCGGGCCAAGATCGGAGTGTGCCTTACTCACTTAGGCCACACCTCCGGATCTGGTCGAAAACGAACTGTCAGCTCACCGCCTCGTAGATGCGCGTCCAGCACCGTGCACCGCCGTAGTACGGACGCCAACCGAACCCGGCGCCGCATCCCGCCGGCACTGATGATCAGGTCGTCGTCCACCCGGCCCAGCGACAGCGATCCGGGGTCGAGCTGGGGCAACGTTAGCCGCATACGGTATATCGACCCAAGTCCCGACCCCGATTCGAGATCCACAATAGGGCGCAACGGTCCTGGTGGCGCCGTTCCACGCCGAAGACGTGCACTGTCGAGCAATCCGCCCAGCGCCTTGGGGCCGATCGGCTCGCCCGCCAGGTGCGGGGTCATCACGAGCGCCACATCACCGATGGTGGCATCGAGCTCCTCGAGCACCGCGCGCTGCTCGGAGATGCGCTCGCCGTACCAGTAGAACGCCGGATGCTCGGGCAGGTTGCGGTACTCGTAGGACTCGTCTTCCACCAGAACCTGATTGATGATCAGCTCCTGAACGCGCACACCCATCAACGCCAGCGAGCCCAGCGTCCGGGCGGCCTCGGCGGCCACCACTCGCTCGGGGGTCAGCACCAGGTGCGCGCTGACCAGGTCGCCGTCGGTGAGCAATCCGCTGAGCTGCTCCACGCTGGTGCTCATGCGCTCGATCAGCTCCACCACCGCGGCCGAGCGAGCATCGTCGGCTGTGATGGACAGCCGGCGATGACGCGGCCAGGCGCGCTCCACGTAGTGCCCGAAGGTGGCGGGCAGGGTGAGCATGCGCAACGCGTCGGCGGTCGAGGCGCAGTCGACGACGACGCGATCCCATCGACCGGAAGCCGCGAGCTCGCCGACCGCGTGCAGCCCGAGCACTTCCTGAATGCCCGGCAACGCCGAGAGTTCTTCGGGGGCAATGCTACTCAGCTCCGAGTCGGGAAACCGCTTGTCCAATGCGGTGACCACCTCATGCCACCGGGCCTCGAGCAGGGCCAGGGTGTCCAACGCCATCGCGTCGAGCGAGCCACTGCTCGTCTCGGCGTCGGCAGCCAGCACCCGGACCGCTTCGCCCCGGCCGCTGGGCGGGACGGGGATGCCGAGCACGTCGCCCAGCGAGTGCGCCTGGTCGGTTGAGACCACCAGCACGCGCTGCCCCTCGATCGCGTCACAGACCGCGGTAGCAGAAGCGAGGGTGGATTTTCCTACCCCACCCTTACCAACGAAGAGACTGATCCGGGCCCCGGAAAAGGCGTTGGAAAGGGGAGGGGTGGGTGATCCGGACTCACTCAGCCTCGACTCGTTTCTTCAGATCCTTCAGGGCGGTGTCGGTCAGCCTGCGCTCGGCCTTGCGCTTGAGCAACCCGATCATCGGGATGGCCAGATCGACCGAGAGTTCGTAGGTGACATCGGTGCCAGAACCCTTGGCCGCCAACCGATATGACCCCTCAAGGGAACGCAGCAGCGAGCTGGAAACCAGGGTCCAGCTCAGCGATTTGTGGTCGGCCGGCCATTGATAGGACATGACCATGGTGTCCTTGATGACACCGGCGTCCATCACGAATCGCACGGTCTTCGGGTAGCCGTCGGCGCCACGCTCCTGCACCTCGGCTTCCTTGTACTCCGAGATCCATTCCGGATACGAGTCGATGTCGGCGATCACCTGCAGCACCGTGCCCGGGTCCGCCTCGATGTGAATGGTCTGGGTCGTCTTCTCCGCCACCTGGCCGCTACCCTCTCTCCCGCACGCGGGTCCACCCGGTCATCTTCCGGTAGTACCCCGCCTTCGGACCGAAACCGTACTCTCCGGGCGAACCTTGACCGGAGTTAAACTACCGGAGAAACACCGACCGGACGTGACTGCTCCAGAGTCGTCTTGACCTCAAAAGCCATTTTCTTGCCCGCCACCCGACGGCGGTGTGTCATTTTCGCCAGATTCAGTTTCGCCAGCTGCGCCGCCGCCACGCCCGTGGGTTCGGCGTGCAGGAAATAGTGCAGCACCACCCCGTCCAGCGACGGCTCCAGCCAGATCTCCATGGTGCCGGTCAGCGCCCCGGTAACCGCCCAGCGGATGCCCTTCTCCACGCGATCCTCGACGACCTGCAGCCGCAGATCTGGCCACCAGCGTTGCCAGTTCGATTGGTCGGAGACCGCGCCGCCGACCCGCGCGCCGTCGGCGGCGACGTACGTCTGGTCCGCGATCTGGATGCTGTGCATCGTGTCAGCTTCACACATCAATATCCGCCGCACGCCGCCGAGGGCACGCCGAACCCGGACCCAGCTCGCGGCAATGGCGAAGCTGCCCGACCGACTGCCTCCGGGCTGCGCGAATCCCGCGATTAGTCTGGATCACAGCAAGCCGGCCAACGGTCACTAGGTCAATCGAGGTCAACAGAGTGCGTGAGTACAGCGTTCCTGCCCGCTTTTCCGTCGGCGAGCACGACAACATTGCGGCCATGGTCTTCGAGCACGAGCGCGACGACCCCAGCTTTGTCATCTATCAACGTCAGGTCGACGGGGTGTGGACCGACGTCACCTGTGCCGAGGCCGCCGAGCAGATTCGTGCCGCGGCATTGGGCCTGATCTCGCTGGGTGTGCAGGGCGGCGACCGGGTGTCCATTTTTTCGGCCACCCGCTACGAGTGGGCCATCCTCGACCTGGCCATCCTGTCCGTCGGCGCTGTCACCGTCCCGATCTACGAGACCTCGTCGGCGGAGCAGGTGCGCTGGGTTCTGCAGAACTCGGAAGCCGTCGTGGCATTCGCCGAGACCGACGCGCACGCCGCGATGGTCACCGAGCTCACCGGCGAACTTCCGGCCCTGCGCCGGGTGCTGCATATCGACGGTTCGGGCCCCAAGGCACTCGACCAGCTCGTCGAGGCCGGCGCGTCGGTCGACCCGGAAGAGCTGACCGCCCGGCTTTCGGCACTGCGCCCGGAAAACCCCGCGACGCTGATCTACACGTCAGGCACCACCGGACGTCCCAAGGGGTGCCAACTCACGCATGCCAACCTGCTCTACGAGATGCGGGGAGCCAAGGAGTGCCTCCCGACGTTGTTGCACGAGGGACAGCGGCTGCTGATCTTTCTGCCACTGGCGCACGTGCTGGCCCGCGCGCTCACGCTCTCGGCCTTCGCCAACAGGGTGACCGTCGGCTTCACCAGCGACATCAAAAACCTGCTGCCGATGTTCGCGGTGTTCAAGCCGACGGTCGTGGTGTCGGTGCCGCGGGTGTTCGAGAAGGTTTACAACACCGCCGAGCAGAACGCCGCCAACGACGGCAAGGGGCGGATCTTCGCGAGGGCCGTGCAGACCGCGGTGGATTGGAGCGAGGCCTACGACCGCGGCGGACCCGGGCTGCTGCTGCGCGCCAAGCATGCGTTGTTCGACCGGCTGGTCTATCACAAGCTGCGCGCGGCGCTGGGCGGCGACTGCCACGCGTCGGTGTCCGGCGGCGCACCGCTGGGCGCACGGCTCGGCCACTTCTACCGCGGCGTGGGCCTGACCATTCACGAGGGTTACGGCCTGACCGAGACCAGCTCGGCCATCACGGTCAACCAGGTCGGCAAGGTCAAGATCGGGACGGTCGGAACGTTGTTGCCGGGCAACAGCATGCGCATCGCCGACGACGGAGAGCTGTTGGTGCGCGGGGGCGTGGTGTTCAGCGGCTACTGGCGCAACGAGCAGGCCACCCAGGAGGCGTTCGCCGACGGGTGGTTCAAGACCGGCGATCTCGGCGCGCTCGACGAAGACGGCTTCCTGAAGATCACCGGCCGCAAAAAGGAGATCATCGTCACCGCCGGCGGTAAGAACGTCGCCCCCGCCGTGCTGGAAGACCAACTGCGGGCGCACCCGCTGATCAGCCAGGCGTTGGTGGTCGGCGATGCGAAACCGTTTATCGGCGCCCTGATCACGATCGACCCGGAGGCCTTCGACGGCTGGAAGCAACGCAACAGCAAGCCATCCGGCGCGTCGGTGGGCGAGCTGGCCACCGACCCGGATCTGGTCGCCGAAGTCGACGCCGCGGTCAAGCAGGCCAACATGGCGGTTTCGCACGCCGAGTCGATCCGCAAGTTCCGCATTCTGCCGGTCGACTTCACCGAGGACACCGGCGAGCTCACCCCGACGTTGAAGGTCAAGCGCAACGTGGTCGCCGAGAAGTTCGCCTCCGATATCGAGGCGCTCTACGAGAAGGAGTAGCGGCCCGAGTCAGGCCGGCGTGGCCGACGAGGGCTGGCCCCGCAGCAGGTCGGCCAGGCGGGCGGCCAGGATGTCCCAGCGCCACTGCGAGGTCACCCACTCGCGTCCGGCCGTGCCCATCGCGGCCGCCCGGTCGCGATCGCCCAGCAACTCGGCGACGGCATCGCCGACCTCTTGCACCGAGTTTCCGTCGACGACGAGCCCAGTCTTGTTGTGCTGCACGGCTTCCGGAGCTCCGCCCGACTCACCGGCGACCACCGGCACCCCGGCCGCCGAGGCTTCCAGGAAGACGATGCCCAAGCCCTCGACGTCCATACCCGCACCGCGGGTGCGGCACGGCATCGCGAACACGTCGGCCAGCGCGTAGTGGGCGGGCAGCTCATCCGACGGAACCCCGCCGGTGAACGTCACGTGGTCGGCCACGCCGCAGTCCTGCGCGAGCTTGCGCAGCGTGTCGAGGTAGGGACCGCTGCCGACGATCACCAGGGCGGCGCCGTCGACGCGCTGCCGGATCGACGGCAACGCCTTGATCAGCATGTCCTGGCCCTTGCGCGGCACCAGCCGGGATAGGCACACGACGGTGGGCCGCTCCCCCAGCCCGTAACGCTTCCGCAGCTCCTCGCGGCCGGCCGGGTCGGGCCGGAACCGATCGGTGTCGACCCCCGACGGCAGGTACTCCAACGACGCCGCCGGCCCGAACGCCGTCGCGAACCGGGACCGCGTGTAGCGGCTGACGAAGGTGACGACGTCGGTGTCGTTGCCGATGCGTCGCAGCACCGAACGCGCCACCGGAAGCATCGACCAGCCCACCTCGTGACCGTGCGTGCTGGCCAGCACCCGACTCGCCCCGGCCTGCCGGGCACGCGCCGCCAGCAGCGCCAGCGGTGCGGCCGCGCCGAACCACACGGTGTCGATGCCGTGGTCGCCGATCAGCCGCCGCATCCTTGTGTCGACCGTCGGCCCGGGCAACATCAGCGTGCCCGGATGGCGCACCACCCGATAGCCGACCGCGTCGGCGTCGAACACGTCGGCGCCCTTCCACTGCGGCGCGTACACCAGCATCGAATGCGATCCGGCGTCCACCAGCCGACCGACGAACTCGCCCAAGTAGGACTGAATGCCGCCGCGCCGCGGCGGAAAGTCGTTGGTTACCAGCAGGACCCGGCTCACCTGCGTCAGGCTAGCCGACCATCCATTGCTGCCAGCGCGCGAGCAGGGCCGCCGCGTCTATGCCGAGTACGTCGCGGGCGGCGGCAAACGGCTCGGCGTGGGCTACGCCGCAGACGGCGAGATAGTAGGCGCGCAGCTTGGGCGTTCCGAAGGTGTCGGCGACGAAGCGGGCGAACCACCAGGCCCGGTCGTAGCCCAGCGAGCGCTGCGGCCCCGGGGTATCCAGCTCGAAGTCCGCCGGCAGCGACGGGTTCTGCGAGCGGTCCTCGGCCGGCACCGGGGCATTGGGGCGGGCCACGAAATCGGCGACGCCTTCGGCCAGCCACCGCGGCGCGTCGAGTGCGGTGTCGGCGCGCGATGCGTAATGAAAAAGCTCATGAGTCAACACAATTCGAAATGCCGAATCGCTCATGGCCACCGCGCCCGGGGCGAACACGATCCGCTGACCGACCACCACCCGATGGGCGGGATCAATCTGATCGGCGACGGTCACCGCCGCGATGTCCGCCCACTGTTCTGGCGTGCCGCCGCCGGCGGCGGCACGAAACTGGTCGTCGGAGCCGGTGGCCACCACCGAGATATCGCGCGACCAGCCGACCCCCCAGAAGGCATCCACCTTGTCGACGGCGGCGCCCATGTTCGACGCGACCCGGGTCAGCAGAGCCTCGGCGGCCGGGCCGCCGAGGCTGAGCAATCGGATCTCGCGGTCGCCGACGACCAGGGGCGCTCGCGCACCGCTCGGGTGGCGATGAGCGGGCGCGACCAGCTGTGCGCCTTCGATCCGGCCATTGCGCGCGTCGAACGGCACGGCCGCTGCCGCAACGAACTCGACAACAAACACCCAGGCCAAAAGAATCGGGAGCCACCGGCGCTGCCGACGGAATTGCCCTGGCCGGGAACGATCAGTAACGGCGGGCGTCGTAAATCGGGCCGGAGGAGTTCATCGGAACCACCCGCACCGGCACGCCGTAGGTGGACGAGTGGATCATCATGCCGTCACCGACGTAGATGCCGGCGTGCGACGCATCGGAATAGAAGGTCAGCACGTCACCGGGCTGCAGATCCGACAGCGCAATCGGCTGGCCGCCATGAGCGAGCGCCTGGCTGGAGTGCGGCAACGCGATACCGGCCTGCTGGAAAGCCCACATCACCAATCCGGAGCAGTCAAACCCGCCGGGGGCCGCACCGCCCCACACGTAAGGCGATCCGACCTGGGTCAACGCCGCCTGGACGACGTTGGCGCGGTCACCGCCGGGGCCACCGCCACCACCGGGAAGCATTTCAGGCATTCCGGGCAGTCCGGGCATTCCACCCGGCGGCGGAGCCTCACCCGGCGCTGGCGCACCAGGCACCGGCGGGGCGCCGGGCGGCAACGCGTCCGGTGCGGGCGCACCGGGCGCCGGAGCGGCCGCCGGAACCTGCCCGGGGTCGGCGAGCGCGGTGCGCTGCTGTGGCGACAGGGACACGTACTGCGACTTCACGACCGCGATCTGAACCTGCAGCTGGCTCTGCTTGGACTGCAGGCTGGCCCGCACCGCGGCGGCCTGCTCGGCCGCGCTCTTGGCGTCGGCGGCGGACTTGGCCGAAGCTTGCTCAGCCTTGGCGGCCTGCGCGCCGGCAACCCGGAAACTCGACATCTGCGTGGACATTTGGGTCGCCATCACACGCTGGACGGCCATCTTGTCGATCAGGCCCTGCGGCGATTCCGCGGTCAGCATGGCCTCCATGCCGTCTACGCGGCCACCCATGTAGGTCGCGGCGGCGAGCTTGTTGACCGCGGTCTGGAACGTGGCCAGGCGAGCCCTGGCCCCGTCCACCGCGGCCTGGTCGTCCGCGTGCTTCTTGTCGGCGGCCTGCTGCGCGGCGAGCTTCTCATTGAGGTCGAGCTGCGCGCTGTGCATGGCCTCGGTGGTCTGCTCGGCCTGCCGGGATAGCTCAGTGAGCTTTGCCAATGCGTCGTCGGCCGGATCGGCGATCACGTTGGCGGCACAAACACCCGATAAGACCGTGAGGCCTGCCAGTGTTCCGACGACTGACCGCGTGATGACACGCGAGATCGAATGCGCGGAGCCGAAACTCAAAGTATTGCTTCCTTAAACTGCCGTCGACGTTCGAGGTCGATCTGGGTTTAGGTCTCAAACAGGTTACGAAACGATATCGGCGTTTGTCCAAACAAGATCGTTAAGAAAATGGCAAGATTTCTGTCATAACTATGTGAAGAAGACGGATAACTCAGGCGGTCCAGGCGTTTTGACACTCGGGGCCATTAGGCGACACTAGACCCTCGATTGCGGTGAATGGGCACCAAACGCAACCGCGGCGCCAATCCGACCTCCGCAAGCACTTCGAGTGCGGCACGTTCGTCCTGCAACAAGGTGTCCGGTACCCCGAGTAGCACGTTGATTACGCAGTCCCGGCATCCCGGGCCGCGCGCCGCGCAATCGTCGCAGTCGATCACCACCGGCGCACCCGGTCCTGACGCCGCGCCGCCTTTGCTGTCGGGCCCGCTGCTGTGGGTCATCGGAATGGGTCCTCTCGTCCGGCTTGGTCGTACTGACCCGAACGCTAACCGCGGGCACCGACATCTTTTGGCGAGCGCGACCGGCGTGGGAACGTCGCCGGTGTCGGTCCCGATGCTTAACGTCACGCCCATGGGTGTGACTGGTGGGACTCAACTGAGTTTCGCCGACCTGGGATCCAGCACGGAATCGAGCTGGACGCCACTCGAAGAAACCCTGTTGCGCGAGATCACCTTCGTCGTGGTGGACCTGGAGACGACCGGCGGACGCGCCCGCGGCAGCGACGGGGCACGTGCCGACGCGATCACCGAGATCGGGGCGGTCAAGGTCCGCGGCGGCGTCGTGGTCGGCGAATTCGGCACCCTGGTGGACCCGCAGCGCAGCATCCCGCCCCAGATCGTTTCGCTGACCGGCATCACCACGGCCATGGTGTGTGACGCCCCGACCATCGACGCGGTGCTGCCGATGTTTCTGGAATTCGCCGGCGACGCGGTGCTCGTCGCCCACAACGCGGGGTTCGACATCGGGTTTCTGCGGGCCGCCGCGCAGCACTGCGAAATTCGTTGGCCCCGGCCACAAGTGCTGTGCACGGTCCGTCTGGCGCGTCGCGTGCTGAGCCGCGAGGAAGCCCCCAGCGTGCGGCTGGCGGCCCTGGCGCGGCTGTTCGCCGTCGCCGCCCAACCCACCCACCGCGCCCTCGACGACGCCCGCGCCACCGTCGAAGTGCTGCATGCGCTTATCGAGCGGGTCGGCAATCAGGGCGTGCACACCTATACCGAACTTCGTTCGTATCTGCCCGACGTGACACCGACCCAGCGGCGCAAGCGCGTGCTCGCTGACGGGCTGCCGCACCGGCCAGGGGTCTACCTGTTCCGCGGGCCCTCGGGCGAGGTGCTCTACGTCGGCACCGCCGTCGACCTGCGCCGCCGGGTGAGCCAGTACTTCACCGGCGCCGACCCCCGCGGCCGGATGAAGGAGATGGTCACGCTGGCCGGCGCGGTCGACCACGTCGAGTGCGCCCACGCGCTGGAGGCCGGGGTGCGCGAGCTGCGGATGCTGGCCGCGCACGCCCCGCCGTACAACCGCCGGTCGAGGTTCCCGCAGCGCTGGTGGTGGGTGGCGCTGAGCGACGAGGCATTCCCCCGGCTGTCGGTGGTGCGGGCCCCGCGACACGACCGTGCCATCGGGCCGTTTCGGTCGCGCACCGACGCCGCCGACACCGCGAGGCTGCTGGCACGTTTCACCGGAATCCGAACGTGCACAACGCGACTCGGCCGTTCGGCCCGGCACGGACCGGCCTGCCCCGAGGTCGAAGTGTCGCCCTGTCCCGCCGCCCGCGACGTGACCGCGGTGCAGTACGCGGCGGCGACACAGCGGGCCGCGGCCCTGATCGACGGCGCGGACGACAGCGCGCTGGACGCGGCCGTTGGTCAGGTCACGGCGCTGGCCGAGCATCGCCACTACGAGAGTGCGGCGCGGCTGCGCGACCGCACCGCCACCGCCGTCGAGATGCTGTGGCGCGGCCAGCGGCTGCGGGCGCTGGCAGCCCTGCCCGAGCTGATCGCCGCCGCTCCTGACGGCGGTGGGGGCTATCACCTCGCCGTCATCCGCTATGGCCAGCTGGCCGCAGCCGGCAACGCCAGGCGTGGGGTGCCGCCGATGCCGGTCATCGACGCGATTCACGCTGGCGCACAAGCTATTCTGACGGCCGATGCCCCGTTGGGCGGTGCGCTGGTCGAAGAGACCGCCCTGATCGCGCGTTGGCTGCTGGCCCCGGGAGTGCGCATCGTGCGGGTCGCCGACGACGTCGGCTGGGCTTCACCGCTGCGATCCGCCGGCGCCTGGGCGGGGTGGGCCACCGCGGCGCGCTCGGCGCGGCTGGCCTGCACACAGGATCCGGCGCACGGCCCCGACTCAGACCTGCTGGCCGAACCGCACCCAACGCGCGAGCAGCTGTTCGGCGGCCCCGGAGTCGATGGCCGCGCCGGCGCGCGCCAGCCCGTCCTCCCACGCCGGCAACCATTCAGCGCGACTGGATAGGCCCGCATGCGCGACGATCGCTCCGGCCGCGTTGAGCACGACGGCGTCGCGGACCGCGCCCTTGGCACCGCCCAGCACGGCTCGCGCCTCCTCGGCGTTGGCCTGCGCGTCACCGCCCACCAGCTCGTCGAGCTCGGCGCGGGCGAACCCGAATCCCGCAGGATCGAAAGTCAGCTTGTCGACCGTGCCCGCCTGCACCCGCCAGATCGTGCTCGTGGTGGTCGTGGTCAATTCGTCCAGGCCGTCGTCGCCGTGCACGACGAGCACGCTGGCCCGCCGCGCGGCGAACACGCCGGCCATCACCTCGGCGAGGTTGGCGAATGCGCAGCCGATCAACCCGGCCCGCGGTCGAGCCGGGTTGGTAAGCGGCCCAAGCAGATTGAAGACCGTCGGTATCCCGATCTCGCGGCGTACCGCGGACGCGTGCCGGTAGGACGGATGGAACACCGGCGCGAAGCAGAACCCGATCCCGACTTCGGCGAGACTGCGCGCGACCTGGTCGGGGCCCAGGTCGATGCGCACCCCGAGGGCTTCGAGCGTGTCGGCGCCGCCGGACAGCGAGGAAGCGGCGCGGTTGCCGTGTTTGACCACGGGCACCCCCGCGGCGGCGACCACGATCGCGGCCATTGTGGACAGGTTGACGGTGTTGACGCCGTCGCCGCCGGTACCGACGATGTCGACGGCGTCGTCGCCGATCGCGTCGCCGGGGATCGGGAGCGCGTGGCTCAGCATCACCTCGGCGAGCTCACTGACCTCGGCCGCGGTGGGCACCTTCATCTTCATCGCGACCGCGAACGCGGCGATCTGGGCCGGGCGCGCGTTGCCGGTCATGATCTGGTCCATCGCCCACGCGGCCTGCCCCCGCGTCAGGTTCTGCCCGTCGGTCAAACGGCCCAACAGCCGCGGCCACGTCGGCGTAGCCCCGCCTTTTGCGCCCGGGGACATCGCGGAAAACGCCCGGGGCGAAGGAGCCTCAGATGACAGAGCCACGCGCCGATGGTCCCACGAGGACCAACCGCGGCCCAACCTTGGATTCCGGGCCTTCGGAAAGGCGTCGGCAAAGCCCGGGGTAAGTCTCCGAAAACGACGCGCGGAGGCGAATTTCCGCCCCGGGTAGTGTTCAACAACTACAAAGCGTCATACTTGCGGATGTGACGAGTGCTGTAGGGACCTCGGGGACTGCGATCACGTCGCGAGTTCATTCGCTGAATCGGCCCAACATGGTCAGTGTCGGCACCATAGTGTGGCTGTCCAGCGAGCTGATGTTCTTTGCTGGCCTGTTCGCGTTCTATTTCACCGCGCGGGCGCAGGCGGGCGGGAACTGGCCGCCGCCGCCCACCGAGCTGAATCTGTACCAAGCCGTGCCGGTGACATTGGTGTTGATCGCGTCGTCGTTCACCTGCCAGATGGGCGTGTTCGCCGCCGAGCGCGGCGACGTCTTCGGCCTGCGCCGCTGGTACGTGATCACCTTCCTGATGGGACTGTTCTTCGTCCTCGGGCAGGCCTACGAGTACTTCCACCTCGCCACCCACGGGACGACCATCCACGGCAGCGCCTACGGCAGCGTGTTCTATCTGGCCACCGGTTTCCACGGCCTACACGTCACCGGCGGACTGATCGCCTTCATATTCCTGCTGGCGCGCACCGGGATGAGCAAGTTCACGCCTGCGCAGGCGACGGCCAGCATCGTCGTCTCCTACTACTGGCATTTCGTCGACATCGTGTGGATCGCGCTGTTCACCGTGATCTATTTCATCCGTTGAGCCGGCGCTAGACGAACAGGAGTGCTCGGTTGAAGAAACTGGGATTCACCCGATCCCGCGGCCGCAGGCCGCAGAGTCAGCCCCGCAAAGAGCAGAGCAGCCGGTCGCGGCGGCGCCTTCGCCGCCGCCTGTCGGGCGGCCTGCTGCTGATGATCGCGCTGACCATCTCCGGCGGCCTGGCCGCCGTGCTGACCCCCACTCCCCAGGTGGCCGTCGCCGACGAGTCGTCCTCGGCGCTGCTGCGCACCGGCAAGCAGCTGTTCGACACCTCCTGCGTGTCCTGCCACGGCGCCAACCTGCAGGGTGTGCCCGACCACGGGCCCAGCCTGATCGGCGTCGGCGAGGCGGCCGTCTACTTCCAGGTGTCAAGCGGCCGGATGCCGGCCATGCGCGGCGAAGCGCAGGCGCCGCGTAAGCAGCCGATCTTCGACGAGGGCCAGATCGACGCGCTGGGCGCATACGTTCAGGCCAATGGAGGTGGCCCCGCCGTCGTGCGCAACCCCGACGGCAGCATCGCGATGCAGTCGCTGCGCGGCAACGACCTCGGCCGCGGCGGCGACCTGTTCCGGCTGAACTGCGCCTCGTGCCACAACTTCACCGGTAAGGGCGGAGCGCTCTCGTCCGGCAAGTTCGCGCCTGACCTGGGCGAGGCCAACGAGCAGCAGATCCTCGCCGCGATGATGACCGGCCCGCAGAACATGCCGAAGTTCTCCGACCGGCAGCTGTCCTTCGAAGCCAAGAAGGACATCATCGGCTACGTCAAGGGCGTCACCGAGGAGCGTTCTCAGGGTGGCTATGGCCTCGGCGGCTTCGGACCCGCGCCCGAGGGTATGGCGGCATGGATCATCGGGATGGTGGCCGCCATTGCGCTGGCACTGTGGATTGGGGCGCGAGCATGAGCGAAGCCGGTAAAGGCCCAGAGCCGGACCAGGCCGCACTGGCCGCGATGTCCAACAAAGAACTGCTCGACCTGGGCGGCAAGATCGACGGCGTCGAGACCGTCTTCAAGGAGCCTCGCTGGCCGATCGAGGGCACCAAGGCCGAGAAGCGCGCCGAACGCGGCGTTGCCCTATGGCTTTTGCTGGGCGGCGGTTTCGGGCTGGCGCTGCTGCTGATTTTCCTGTTCTGGCCGTGGGAGTACAAGTCGAACGAAGAGGCAGGAAACTTCCTCTATTCGCTGACCACCCCGCTGTACGGCCTGACCTTCGGGATGTCCGTCCTGTCGATCGCTATCGGCGCGATCCTGTATCAGAAACGGTTTATCCCGGAAGAGATTTCGATTCAGGACCGCCACGACGGCGCGTCCCGCGACCTCGACCGCAAGACGGTCGTGGCCAACCTGACCGACGCCTACGAGACGTCGACGATCGGACGCCGGAAGCTGATCGGAGCATCGTTCGGTCTGGGTATGGGCGCGTTCGGTCTCGGCACCTTGGTGGCGTTTGCCGGCGGCCTGATCAAGAACCCGTGGAAGCCGGTCGTGCCCACCGCCGACGGCATGAAAGCGGAGCTGTGGACGTCGGGTTGGACCCCGCGCTACCACGGCGAGACGATCTATCTGGCGCGGTCCACCGGGGCAACCAACGGGGCGCCGTTCGTCAAGATGCGCCCCGAGGACATGGACGCCGGCGGCATGGAGACCGTGTTCCCGTGGCGGGAGTCCGACGGCGACGGCACCACTGTGGAGTCGCACGAGAAGCTGGTCACCATCAAGATGGGTGTCCGTAATCCCGTGATGCTCATCCGTATCCGCCCCACCGACATGCCGCGGATGGTCAAACGGCAAGGCCAGGAAAGCTTCAACTTCGGCGAGTTCTTCGCCTACACCAAGGTCTGCTCGCACCTGGGCTGCCCGTCATCGCTGTACGAGCAGCAGTCCTACCGAATCCTGTGCCCCTGCCACCAGTCGCAGTTCGACGCATTGCATTTCGCCAAGCCGATCTTCGGCCCGGCCGCCCGTGCGTTGGCGCAACTGCCGATCACCATTGACTCAAACGGGTATCTGGTTGCCAACGGTGACTTCATCGAGCCCGTCGGTCCTGCGTTCTGGGAGAGGACGACAACATGAGTCCGAAACTGAGTCCCCCGAAGATCGGTGATGTGCTGGCCCATCAGGGCGAGATGGTCGACACGCGCTACCACCCGTCGGCGGCGGTGCGCAGACAGCTCAACAAGGTCTTCCCCACGCACTGGTCGTTCCTGCTCGGTGAGATCGCGATGTACAGCTTCATCGTGCTGCTGCTCACCGGCGTGTGGCTGACGCTGTTCTTCGACCCGTCGATGGTCGACGTCACCTACAACGGCGTCTACCAGCCGCTGCGCGGCGTCGAGATGTCGCGGGCCTACCAATCGGCGCTCGACATCTCCTTCGAGATCCGCGGCGGCCTGTTCGTCCGGCAGGTCCACCACTGGGCGGCGTTGATGTTCTCCGCGTCGATCATGGTGCACCTGGCGCGCATCTTCTTCACCGGCGCGTTCCGGCGCCCGCGCGAGGCGAACTGGGTCATCGGCTCGCTGCTGCTGATCCTGTCCATGTTCGAGGGCTACTTCGGTTACTCGCTGCCCGACGACCTGCTGTCCGGTATCGGTCTGCGGGCCGCGCTGTCGTCGATCACGCTGGGCATGCCGGTGATGGGAACCTGGCTGCACTGGGCGCTATTCGGCGGTGACTTCCCCGGCACCATCCTGATTCCCCGGATGTACGCCCTACACATCCTGCTGATTCCGGGCATCATCCTGGCGCTGATTGGCCTGCACCTGGCCATGGTGTGGTTCCAGAAGCACACCCAGTTCCCCGGCCCGGGACGCACCGAGCACAACGTCGTCGGCGTGCGCGTGATGCCGGTGTTCGCGGTCAAGTCCGGCGCCTTCTTCGCCGCCATCGTTGGCGTGCTCGGCCTGATGGGCGGCCTGCTACAGATCAACCCGATCTGGAACCTGGGCCCCTACAAGCCATCTCAGGTGTCGGCCGGATCGCAGCCCGACTTCTACATGATGTGGACGGAAGGCCTGGCGCGTATCTGGCCGCCGTGGGAGTTCTACTTCTGGCACCACACCATTCCCGCCCCGGTCTGGGTGGCGCTGATCATGGGTGGGATCTTCATCCTGCTGATCATCTACCCGTTCCTGGAGAAGCGGTTCAGCGGCGACTATGCGCACCACAACCTGCTGCAGCGCCCGCGGGATGTCCCGGTCCGCACCTCGATCGGCGCGATGGCGATCGCGTTCTACATGCTGCTGACGCTCGCCGCGATGAACGACATCATCGCCTTCACGTTCCACATCTCGCTGAACGCGACGACGTGGATCGGGCGCATCGGCATGGTCATCCTGCCGCCGTTCGTCTTCTTCATCACCTACCGGTGGTGCATTGGTCTGCAGCGCAGCGACCGCGCGCTGCTCGAGCACGGCGTCGAGACCGGCATCATCAAGCGGTTGCCGCACGGCGCGTACATCGAGCTGCACCAGCCGCTGGGCCCGGTCGACGACCACGGCCACCCGCTACCGCTGGAGTACCAGGGGGCGCCGGTGCCCAACAAGATGAACAAGCTGGGCTCGGCCGGTACGCCGGGTACCGGCAGTTTCCTGTTCGCCGACCCGGTGTCCGAAGACACGGCGCTGCGCGAGGCGGCCCACGCCGCTGAGCAACGCGCGCTGACCGCGCTGCGCGAGCGCCAAGACAGCACCAACGGATCCACGAACGGCGAGCACTAGCTCTCGGACCGCCTAGCCGGCGGCCCGAGCCGTCGGCGTGGCCAGGGTTAGACGGCCGCGCGTTGCTGTTCGGCGGCCCGCAGGATCGAGCCCGCGGTCACAAAAGCGGGCTTCTCGCGGTCGGCGTCACCAACAGGCAGGTTGGCGGCGCACCGCAGCACCATCAGGGCGAGCGCGCTGTACGTCGCGTACGGGATGATGAGCAGGTTGATCTGACTGTCTCCGCCGCTGATGGTCATCACGTGCTGGCGTTTGTGTTCCCACCCCGGCCAGTTGAAGTCGGGTGGTCGTTGTAGCGGTTCCCAATTCACGTTGATGGACGTGATGTTCCCCAGCATGGGAGTCAGGATTGCGACCAGATCAGGCAATTCCTTGGTCATGCGGTCTACGCGTGGCCACCACGCGCCGTCGATGACGCGGCCAAGCTCACGAGCAACCGATAGCCGGATGGGATTGGTTCGGCCTCGACCGCCCAACGGACGGGTCATCGCAGATGTCGCTGGCGCGCGATGGGCAGGGCTGCACAGTTCACGGGCTTCCCTTCGCCGTCGGCACCGCCCTCACGGCTGCAGGGCGGCGGAGTAGATGTCATCTGCTGCGTGCACGACCGCTGACAACGAAAGCAACTCACGCTTGACGCTACGCCATGGGTCGGTGATTACCGACCTGACCTATCGATGACCGACACGGATCGCAGCAATTGCACGTAGTGTAGAGACAACAGAAGCGAGGGTGATTTTTTATGGCGATACAAAACTGGGGCGACGCACCCGAGATTCCCCCCTCGCAGATTCGGGTCGGTGACGTCATCGGCACGATGCTCCCCACCGGTCGGCGTTACACCGTCAAGATGATCGGCACACCCCAGAAAAGTCCAGGGCAGTGGACATTCTTCTGCCGTGACGACGGGGGCCTGCAGCACACCAGCACGTTCCAAGAGGACGAGTTGGTCCGCAGGTACGCCAAAGCATCTTGATACTGCCGAGCGCGATCGACTAGTTCGCGGCGACCTCGCGGTGTAGCTGCCGAACGAAAAACCACTCGAGGCCCGGCATCGCCGCGGTGAAGACCCCGGCCAGCCCGTAACCGACCCACGACGGACCGTCGTGCCCGACGGCCATCGAATAGGTCGCCGCGGCAACGGCAATCAGCGCGATGCCCATCGCGCCGGTCAAGACGACGGTGCCGCGCAACCAGATTCGGTCCACGGCCTCGCCGGACCAGTCCCCTGCCGAGCCGGCCGCCTGGCCTCGCTGCGGGCGCACCCGGTCGACGACGGTGCGCGTTGCGGGCCGTCTGGTCTGCGGGCGTCCCTGCAGAGCCGTCGACCGAACCACCGGCGGCTCGGCCTTGGTCATTCGGCGTGCCCGCAGCAGCACCGGGACGGCCCCGGCGATGATCAACGCGGACACGATGATGACCGCGTACAACACCCACGGCGTGCTGTGCGTATTCCGGGCCGCGCTGTGGAAGCCCCGGCCCAGATCGGCCAGCGCGACGGCAGCAGCCACGCTGACGCCCAGCAACAGCAGCCAGATCGCGGCGCACACGCCCAGCAGGAGCCGATCGATGACGTCCGGCGGCACGGTATCGGACCCGCGCCGGTACGCGGAGTATCTGCTGACCATCAGCAGCTCGTCTGCGGTTGATCGGCGTTGTTCGACGACAGCACCGTTCCATCGCTGGTGGTGATCGAGCAATTGAGCCTGCTGACCCGGAAAAGGCTGGACGCCTGGACGGAGCCGACGTCGGACTGCGAGATCGGTGTGACCGTCATCGACCACGGGATGTACACGTTGTGCTGCGTACGCGACCGGCCGGAGGCGTCGACGTAGGTCACCGAGATGATGTCGCCCGGCGCTTTGGTCCCGGTCACCGAATAGGTGACCTGCCGTGGGCCGGCCGGGGTCGTCGTCGGCGGCGGCGCGGGCGGGGCCGCGGTCGCCGACGTGGTGGCCGGCGGTGGCGCGGGCGGCGGCGCGGGTGGCGCCGGTGGAGGCGGGGGCGGCGGCGTCACCGTCACAGTCTGAGTCTCCGTAGCTGTCGGGGGCGGCGGTGGCGGCGGTTCGGTCGTGGGCGGCGGCTTGGTCGTGGTGATTTCGTCCTGCACCGGCGGCGTGGACGACGTGCTGGTGCCCGGGTTGGCGAGTTTGTTGGTGTCGGTGCGCGCGAACAGCAGTGACACCGAAACCACGAGCGCGATCGCGGCCACGATGGCCGCGACGCCGACCACCCACGGCCAGCGTGGGGTGCCGTCGTCATCGTCGTCGTCCTCGGGTGTCTCGTAGTTCTCGTAGTCGTAGAGCCCCAGATCGGCCGGCACATACGGGCCGCTGAGGAAATGCTCGGACTCGGGTGCGGAGTAGGCGCGCGAATAAGCGTCCGTCTCGCCGGTGTGGTCGGCCGCCGCTATTGCGCCGCTGTCGTCGAAGGGTTCGAGTTCGTGATGGGAATGTGATTCGCCGTCGTGCTCGTCGACCGTTTCCAATTCATCGCCGGGCTCGCTGCTCGAATTCGGTTCGTGGCCGAGCTCACTGGCGGAATCGGATTCGTCAGGATCGGATCCCGGGGGTTTCGGCCCGCTCATGTCTGCCTGCCCTGTCCAACTGCCTCACCTACGCACGGGGCTTCAGGGGTACCTCGTGTCGCTCGTGCTGGGGAGATTCTCATGTGCCTGCGCAAACCCTACCGAACCGAGTAGCGCAAAGAAGTCTTGGCAAACGGGCGACGGCTCAACTGATGCCCGGATTGTTACCTTTGAGACGCAAATCAGTGCTTCTCCGGGCCCACGTAGTACTCAAAGACCAATCCGGCGGCCGAAGCAAGGATGAACACGACGCCGGCGAAGATCAACCATGGCAGCCACAGCGCGATACCGACCGCGGCCACCGAACCCGACAACGCGACCAGCAGCGGCCACCAGCTGTGCGGGGCGAAGAATCCCAATTCGCCTGCACCGTCGCTGATTTCAGCGCCCTCGTAGTCCTCGGGCCGAGTATCGAGGCGACGCGCCACGAACCGGAAGAAGGTGGCCGTGATCAACGCCAAACCGCCGGTCAGCGCCAACGCCGTGGTGCCCGCCCACTCTTCACCACCGGTAGCGAACAACGCCGTCAGCACCCCGTAGAGCACCGCGGTGACGACGAAGAACGCTGCGATGAATTCGAACAGCCTCGCTTCGATATGCATTGCGTGTCCTAACCTACCGGTTGCGCCAGCTGGCCGCGGCGGGTGTCGAACGGATGGGTGGTCACCGCCACCGGGGACTGGGCGATCGCCTGCAACGCTTGGGCGTTCGTCTTTCCGTCAATCCGTTGCTGCAAGTAGGCCTTGAAGTCGTTGGGCTCAACCACGCGAACCTCGAAGTTCATCATCGAGTGATACGTGCCGCACATCTCCGCGCAGTGGCCGACAAATGCCCCGGTCTTGGTGATCTCTGACACCTGGAACACATTGACCGAGTTGTTTTGCTTCGGCCAAGCCATCACGTCGCGCTTGAAGAGGAATTCCGGCACCCAGAAAGCGTGGATGACATCGGCGGAATTCAGTTGGAATTCGATGCGCTTACCGGCGGGCAGCACCAGCACCGGAATTTCCTCGGGGGTTCCCAGGGTTTCGACCTTGTCGAAGTTCAGGTAAGTCCGGTCCTCGGTGTTGATCCCGCGCACCGGCCCGACGCGCTCCTCGCCGCGCGCGTCTTTGCCCTCCGGCTTGGAGACCATCGCCTTCTTGCGGGCCTCGTCGGCACCGTCGTAGGTCAGCGTGCCGTCCTTGAAGTTGACGTGCTGATAGCCGAACTTCCAGTTCCACTGGAAGGCCGTGACGTCGATCACAACCTCGGGGTTCTTGTCCAGGTGCAGCATCTTCTCCTGCACCACGACGGTGAAGTAGAACAGCACCGAGATGATCAGGAACGGCGTCACGGTGAGCACCAGCTCCAGCGGCATGTTGTAGCCGAACTGCCGGGGCAGTTCGGTGTCGGTTGCCTTCTTCCGGTGGAAAGCCGCCGACCAGAAGATCAGGCCCCACACGATGACCCCGACGACCAGCGATGCGATCACCGCGCCGATCCACAGCTCCCGGTTGACGTGGGCCTGCGGCGTGATGCCCTCGGGCCAGCCCATGCCAAGTACCGTTTGCCAGCTGCATCCGCTCAGGGTGACCGCCAATACGGCCAGCGTCCCGGCCAGCGCCAGCGGTCGAAGACGACGCGAAAGGCCCCGCGGTGCATCTGACGAACGGCGCTGAAATATGCCCTGCGACAAACGCTGCGAACGGAACTGCCCGCCGGGTGTCACGTTGGCGCCTCCCTGCTCGAACGTCGAATACTACGCAGCGTAGACCACGCCGCTCAGCCCGGCGACCAAACCCCGACCGGCCCGGCGGCCGCGTCGTCACGACCGGCCCGGTGCGGTCCGCCCAAGCATCGCCGAAGTGCGGCATACTGGGGCGCCGTGTGTGGACTGCTGGCCTTTGTCGCCGACCCGGCCGGCCTGGACGACCGGGCGGCCGGCCCCGGCTCAGCCGGGGACGATCACGCCGCCGCCGCGGCACATGCCGCCCGAGCCGACAGCGCCATCGCCCGCGCGTCGCATCAGATGCGCCACCGCGGGCCCGACGAGCCGGGCACCTGGACCGATCCGGGCGACGACGGGTCGGTCGTGTTCGGTTTCAACCGGTTGTCCATCATCGACCTCGCGCACTCGCATCAGCCGCTGCGCTGGGGGCCGCCCGAGGCGCCGGACCGCTACGTGCTGGTCTTCAACGGCGAGATCTACAACTACCTCGAGCTGCGCGGCGAGCTGACTGCCCAGCACGGCGCCGCCTTCGCCACCGACGGTGACGGCGAGGCCATCGTCGCCGGTTACCACCACTGGGGCACTGCGGTGTTGACGCGGCTGCGCGGCATGTTCGCCTTCGCGCTGTGGGATACCGTCAACCGCGAATTGTTCTGCGCCCGTGACCCTTTCGGCATCAAGCCGCTGTTCATGGCGACCGGCACCGGCGGCACCGCGGTGGCTAGCGAGAAGAAGTGCCTGCTGGACCTGGTCGACCTGGTGGGGTTCGACACCACGATCGACGAGCGCGCAGTGCAGCATTACACCGTCCTGCAGTACGTGCCGGAACCCGAGACGCTGCACCGCGGGGTACGCCGACTGGAATCGGGCTGCTACGCGCGGATCCGGCCCGGAGTGGCGCCGCAGATCACCCGGTATTTCGTGCCGCGGTTCGCCGCCGTGCCGATCACCCGCGACACCGAGCAGGCCCGCTATGACGAGATCACCGCGGTGCTCGAGGACTCGGTGGCCAAGCACATGCGTGCCGACGTCACCGTCGGGTCGTTCCTGTCCGGCGGCATCGACTCCACCGCGATCGCGGCGCTGGCCATCCGGCACAACCCGCGGCTGATCACCTTCACCACCGGTTTCGAGCGTGAGGGATTCTCCGAGATCGACGTCGCGGTGGCCTCGGCCGAGGCGATCGGCGCGCGCCACATCGCCAAGGTGGTAAGCGCGGGCGAATTCGTCGCCGCCCTGCCTGAGATCGTCTGGTACCTCGACGAGCCAGTCGCCGACCCGGCACTGGTCCCGCTGTTCTTCGTCGCCCGCGAGGCCCGCAAGCACGTCAAGGTGGTGCTCTCCGGCGAGGGCGCCGACGAGCTGTTCGGCGGATACACGATCTATCGAGAACCGTTGTCGCTGAAGCCCTTTGACTACCTGCCGGGGCCGCTGCGGCGTTCGGTGGGAAAGATGAGCAAACCGCTGCCCGCCGGCATGCGGGGCAAGAGCTTGCTGCATCGCGGTTCGCTGACGCTCGAGGAGCGCTACTACGGCAACGCCCGCAGCTTCTCGGATGTGCAGCTGCGCGACGTACTGCCCGGGTTCCGCGACGAGTGGACGCACACCGACGTGACGGCCTCGGTGTATGCCGGATCGGCGGGCTGGGACCCGGTGGCCCGCATGCAGCATGTCGACCTGTTCACCTGGCTGCGC
Organism: Mycobacterium sp. IDUB_19; assembly: GCF_055419445.1. Classification (NCBI taxonomy): domain Bacteria; kingdom Bacillati; phylum Actinomycetota; class Actinomycetes; order Mycobacteriales; family Mycobacteriaceae; genus Mycobacterium; species Mycobacterium sp. IDUB_19. The sequence continues at coordinate 25,685 of NZ_JBVAXR010000036.1, forward strand.
GGCGACATTCTGGTCAAGGCCGACAAGATGACGATGGCGAACTCGCTGGAGCTTCGGGTGCCGTTCCTGGATCCGGAGGTGTTCGCCGTCGCGTCCCGGTTACCCGTCGAGGCGAAGATCACCCGGACGACCACCAAGTACGCGCTGCGGCGCGCGCTGGAACCCATCGTCCCGGCGCATGTGCTGCACCGGCCCAAACTCGGCTTCCCGGTGCCCATCCGGCATTGGTTGCGCGCGGGCGAGCTACTGGAGTGGGCCTACGCGACGGTGGACGCCTCGCAGGCCGGTCACCTGGTCGACCTCGCGGCGGTGCGCCGGATGCTCGACGAACACCGAAACGGCACCAGCGATCACAGCCGTCGGCTGTGGACGGTGCTGATCTTCATGCTCTGGCACGCGATCTTCGTCGAGCACAGCGTGGTGCCCCAGATCGGCGAGCCGGTGTATCCGGTGCAGCTCTAGCGCAAAACCAGGGCTTCGAGTGTGAACCCCGGGCGCAGGATTGCGGGGATTCCCGCCCTCACTTCACACTCGAGGCCGTGGGCTCACACTCGACGCCGCCAAGCGTGAAGCAGTCAGGCGAGCACCGCGGCGATCTCGGCGGCGGCCTCGTCGCCGTAGGCATCGGCCAGGCGCGTCTTGGCGACGTCGTGGTCCCACTTCCACTCCTGCGTGCCGGTCGACTCCAGCACCAGCACCGCCACCAGCGAACCCAGCTGCGCCGCCCGCTCCAGGCTCAGCCCGGCGCTGCGCCCGGTGAGGAAACCGGCGCGGAACGCGTCGCCGACGCCGGTCGGATCGGTGAGGCTGGTCTCTGGCACCACGCCGACGTGCGTGGTGGTGCCGTCGTGTTCGACGATGTCGACGCCCTTGGCGCCGAGCGTGGTCACCCGCAGGCCGACCTTCTGCAGCACGTCGGCCTCTGACCAGCCGGTCTTGTTGAGCAGCAGCTCCCACTCGTAATCGTTGGTGAACAGGTAGGCCGCGCCGTCGATCAGCTTGTCGATCTCTTCCCCGGACAGGCGGGGCAGCTGCTGGGACGGGTCGGCGGCGAAGTCCAGTCCGAGCTTCCGGCACTCCTCGGTGTGCACCACCATGGCGTCGGGGTCGTTGGCCCCGATGATCACCAGATCCGGCTTGCCCGCGGACGAGACCACGTCGGCGAGCTTGATGTTGCGGGCCTCCGACATCGCGCCGGGGTAGAACGACGCGATCTGGGCCATGTCCTCGTCGGTGGTGCAGGTGAACCGGGCCGTGTGCGCGGTCTTGGAGATCAGCACGTTCTCGCAGTTGACCCCGTGGCGTTCCAGCCATTCGCGGTATTCGCCGAAGTCGTCGCCGGCCGCGCCGACCAGCGCGACGTCACCGCCCAGCACGCCGATGGCGAAGGCGATGTTGCCCGCGACGCCACCGCGATGAATCACCAGGTCGTCGACCAGGAAGCTGAGCGAAACCTTCTGCAGATGGTCGGCCAGCAGATGCTCGGAAAACCGGCCAGGAAAACGCATCAGGTTGTCGGTCGCAATCGAACCAGTCACCACGATCGTCACGAAATGTCCACCCTTCATCGGTAAGCCCGTCCAGCCTACCCACGCGTTTCGACCGTGCGGCCGACACCGCCGGCGTCCGCGGCCGCCGAAAGGGTGTGCGCTAGCCTGCCTAGGGAACTCACTCAAGTCGCCGGGACCGAATACGCGGGCGGTACCCGCTCGTGGTCGGTGTCTACCACCGTAGGAGAACCACTATGGGCGGTCCGCACACGCCGAACCACACTGTCGGCGGCGACGGACCCGTGCCCTATACCGAACCGGTGGACTTCCCGCACGACCCCCCGGCCGGCGACACGGCCTTCGCGCCCAGGTCAGCGCACGAACCCCCGCCGGGCGCATACCCCGGGCCGACGGCGCCGCCGGGCTATCCGAAGCGGAGGTCACCGCGGCGGGTGATCATCGGGGTTCTGTTGGCGATCGGATTGGTGGCCGCGATCACGGCGGCGATTGTCTATGGCGTTCGCACCAACGGGGCTAATACCGGAGCCGCGTTCTCCGAGGCATCGGCGAAAACGGCGATTCAGGGGTATTTGGACGCGCTCGAGAATCGCAACACCGACGAGATCTCCCGCAACGCGCTCTGCGGCCTCTACGACGGCGTGCGTGACAAGCGGTCGGACCTGGCGCTGGCCAAGTTGAGCAGCGACGCGTTCCGTAAGCAGTTCTCGCAGGTCCAGCTCACTTCGATCGACAAGATCGTGTACTTGTCGCCTTACCAGGCTCAGGCGCTGTTCACGATGCAGGTGTCGCCGGCCACCGGCGGCGCGCTGCGCGGGCAGGTCCAGGGCGTCGCGCAGCTGCTGTTCCAGCGCGGCGACATCTTGGTGTGCTCGTACGTGCTGCGTACCGGGGGCTCGTACTAGCCCCGGGTGCTACCCGCTGAGGGTCAGTTGAAGGAATCCCCGCAAGCGCAAGAACCGGTGGCGTTGGGGTTGTCGATCGTGAAGCCCTGCTTCTCGATGGTGTCCACGAAGTCGATCGACGCGCCTTCGATGTAGGGCGCGCTCATCCTGTCCACCGTCAGCTTCACGCCGCCGAAGTCGGCGACCAGGTCACCGTCCAACGTCCGGTCGTCGAAGAACAGGTTGTACCGGAGCCCCGCGCACCCGCCGGGCTGGACCGCGATACGCAGCGCCAGGTCGTCGCGGCCCTCCTGGTCGAGCAGGGACTTCGCCTTGATCGCGGCGGCCTCGGTGAGGATGGCGCCGTGGGTCTTGGCGGTCGACTCGTTTTGCACCGTCATTACGTCTCCTACATGCCTGTTGTTGGGTAGGTGCCCGGGCACCCGAACCACTCGGGTCGGACCCAATGCCTCAACGGTACCTCGCAGGACCGCTATTCCCGAGTCTCGCCGCCACCTGTGACGCTAATCCCATCAGCTGATTTGCCGCGTCGGCCAGCGCCAATCCCACCGAGCCGGCGTATTCGGCCATGGACAGAGCGGACATGATGCCCGCCGTTCGCACCGCGGTTTTCTCCAGGCCGACCTGCCCGGCCAGCACAATCACCGGAATTCCCAGCGGACCGGCCGCCGCGGCGAGCGAACCGACCACCTTCCCGTGCAGGGACTGCTCGTCGAACGTGCCTTCGCCGGTGACGATCATGTCTGCCGTCTCGAGGTCGTCGTCCAAATGGGTGTGCTCGGCGATGATCGCCGCGCCTGACTCGCAGCGGCCGCCCAGCGCCAGCAGCCCCGCGCCGATCCCACCGGCGGCGGCGGCCCCGGGCTCGGAGCTCACGTCGCGGCCTGCCACCGCTTCAAGTTGCAACGCCCACGCCTCGAGGCGGACTTCAAGCGCCGCGACGGTGGCCGTGTCCGCGCCCTTCTGCGGCCCGAACACCCTGGCCGCACCCCAAGGGCCCACCAGGGGATATTCGGTGTCAGAGGCGGCGATGAGCTCGATATTGGCCAGTTGCCGCCGAGCGACTTCCAGGCCGCCGAGCTCCGCGATCATGCCCTGCCCGCCGTCGGTGCACGCGCTGCCGCCCAGGCCCACCACGATCCGCTTCGACCCGGCCCGCAGCGCTTCCGCGATGAGCTGTCCGACTCCCCTGCTGTGCGCCGTCAGCGAGGTCTCCGGGTCGGCGGGACGGCCAAGCCGTCCCAGGCCGCAGGCCTGCGCGCATTCCAGGTAGGCGGTCGCCGAGTCCGGATCCCACACCCACTGGGCGTCCACCGTCTCGTCCAGCGGCCCGATCACCTCGATGTGCCGCTTCTCCCCTACCCGGTTCGCCAGCACGTCGATAAAACCCGGGCCGCCGTCGGATTGCGGGGCCACGATGAACTGGTCGCCCGGACGTGAGCGGCCCCAGCCGGTCGCGATGGCGGCGGCAGCTTCTACCGCCGAAAGACTGTCGCCGTAGCAGTCCGGGGCCACCAGCACCCGCATAGCCGGCAACTGCAAACGACCCGGAGAAACAGTGGCCACATCGTCCGAGGCCATCGAGCCGTCGTCCATCACCCGTAGCCGTTCATCACCGTTAAGGGTAGGTCCAAGTATCGCGCGGGCGCAGAGCTATCGCGATGCCTGACGGGGTCGTTCACCGAACTGGCCGGGTCGCGAAGTAACCTGGCGGTTGTGAAGTTGTTGGGCCGTAAGAAAACCCAAGCGGAGTTCCTGGAAGGGGACCTGGTGGCACCGGCTGCGTCCGATGCCGCCTCGGATGCAGAGACTCGCGCGACCCGAAGGACCGACCCCAAGGGCCGGCCCACACCCAAGCGCGAACAAGCCCGACGCAACGCGAAGAAGAAGGGCCCCGTCGCCCCGGCACCCATGACCGCCGCCGAGGCGCGGGCACGCCGCAAAACCCTGGCCGGCCCCAAACTCAGCCGCGAGGAGCGTAAGGCCGAACGCACCGCCGGCCGGGCCCGGATGACGGATCGCCGGGAACACATGATGGCCGGCGACGAGGCATACCTGCTGCCCCGCGACCAGGGGCCGATACGCCGCTACGTGCGCGACGTCGTCGATTCCCGACGCAACGTGCTCGGCATGTTCATGCCCTCGACGCTGGCCCTGATGTTCGTCATGTTCGCGGTTCCGCAGCTGCAGCTCTACATTTCTCCCGCGATGCTGGTGATCACCGCGATCATGGGCGTCGACGGTGTGATCCTGGGCCGCAAGGTCAGCAGGCTGGTCGACGCGAAATTCCCGAGTAACACCGAAAGCCGTTGGAAGCTAGGCCTTTACGCCGCTGGACGGGCTTCCCAGATCCGCCGGATGCGGGCACCCCGGCCCCAAATCGAGCGCGGTGCCAGTGTCGACTAGCCGTCGCCGGAAAGCCTTCTGACCCCAGTGCGCACCCTGGTGCTCGGCGGGATCAGGTCGGGCAAATCCCGGTGGGCCGAGGAAGCCATCGCCACGTCACTTCCACCCGGCCAGCCGGTCCGGTACCTGGCTCCCGGTCTCAGCGACCAGGCGGACGCGGACTGGGCACGGCGCATCGCCAAACATCGCGACCGTCGGCCCGCACACTGGTCGACGGTCGAAACCCAGGACATCACAACCGAATTGCGGCAATCGCCGGATACCCCGACCCTCGTCGACGACCTCGGCGCGTGGCTGACCGGCACTCTGGATCGCCACCAGGCCTGGGAGAACGGATCGGTGGCCGCTCCGGTCGAAGAGATGATCGGGGCGGTCGGCGCATTTGAATCCACGCTGGTGCTGGTCAGCCCCGAGGTCGGATTGACCGTGGTGCCCGCCACCGCATCCGGCCGCCGCTTTGCCGACGAGCTCGGCTCGCTCAACCAGCGAGTCGCGACACTTTGCGAGCGGGTGGTGTTGGTGGTGGCCGGTCAGCCGGTGTCGATCAAATCGTCCGGGACATGACGGAATTTCCGCCGATCTCGCCGCCTGACGCGGCCGCCGCCGCGGCCGCGGCCGCACGGCAGGACACCCTGACCAAGCCACGCGGGGCGCTGGGCCGTCTCGAGGCGCTGTCCATCTGGATAGCGTCCTGCCAGGGCCATTGCCCGCCACGGCAGTTCGAGCGCGCCCGGGTGGTGGTGTTCGCCGGCGACCACGGTGTGGCCCGCTCCGGGGTGTCGGCGTACCCGCCGGAAGTGACGGCGCAGATGGTCGCCAACATCGACGCCGGCGGGGCAGCGATCAACACACTGGCCGCGATTGCGGACGCGACGGTGCGGATCGCCGATTTGGCGGTGGACGCCGAGCCGCTGTCCGAGCAGATCGGCGCCCACAAGGTGCGGCGCGCCAGCGGCGACATCGCCGTACAGGACGCGCTAACCGACGAGGAGACCGCCACCGCGATCGCGGCGGGTCAACGCATCGCCGACGAAGAGGTCGACGCGGGCGCCGACTTGCTCATCGCCGGCGATATGGGCATCGGAAACACTACGGCGGCTGCGGTTTTGGTGGCGGCGTTGACCAACGCCGAGCCGGTCGCGGTGGTCGGCTTCGGGTCCGGAATCGACGACGCCGGCTGGGCACGCAAGACGGCCGCGGTCCGCGACGCCCTATTCCGGACACGGCCGGTGTTGCCCGACCCGGTGGCATTGCTGCGCTGTTGCGGCGGCGCGGATCTGGCCGCGATGGCCGGCTTTTGCGCACAAGCCGCGGTGCGGCGCACCCCGCTGCTACTCGACGGCATGGCCGTGACGGCGGCCGCCCTGGTCGCCGAACGCCTGGCACCGGGCGCGCGGCAATGGTGGCAAGCGGGTCATCGCTCCACCGAACCCGGCCACACGCTGGCCCTGACCGCTCTCGACCTGGACCCGATTCTGGACCTGCGCATGCGGCTGGGCGAGGGCAGCGGCGCGACGCTCGCGCTGCCGGTGCTGCGCGCCGCGGTGGCCACGCTGTCGTCGATGGCGACGTTCACCGAGGCCGGCGTATCCGACCGGCCTGACGAAGCTCAGCCTTCCCCGTGATCCGTTCGCTGGCAACGGCTTTCGCATTTGGAACGGTGTTGCCGATGCCGGCTTCCGGCGACGCCGCGATGGGCCGCGGCACCATGACCGCGCTGCCGATAGTCGGCGCGGCCTTGGGAACGCTGGCCGCGGGCATCACCTGGGGCGGCGCGCTGGCCTTCGGCGCGTACAGCCCGCTGCCGGGATTGCTTGCGGTGGCAGCACTTCTGCTCGCCACCCGCGGACTGCACATCGACGGCGTCGCCGATACGGCCGACGGGCTGGGCTGCTACGGCCCGCCGCCGCGCGCCCTGGCGGTGATGCGCGACGGGACGACCGGGCCGTTTGGTGTCGCGGCCGTCGTGCTGGTGATCCTGTTGCAGGGATTGGCGTTTGCCGCACTCGGTGCGACCTGGCACCACGGGCTTGCCGCGATCATCGTGGCGGTCGCCGCCGGGCGGGTGACCGCCGTGCTGGCCTGCCGCCGTTCGGTGCCGGCGGCCGACGGTAGCGCACTGGGAGTCCAAGTCGCCGGCACGCAGCCCGTCCCGGTGGTGGCGGGCTGGGTCGTGGTGCTGCTTGCGGTTTCGCTGCTGGCCGGCCCGCGACCGTGGCAGGGTCCGGCCGCGGTGACGCTGGCCCTGTGCTGCGGCGCAGTGCTGGTGGCGCACTGCGTGCGCCGCTTCGGCGGCATCAGCGGCGACGTGCTGGGCGCCGCAATCGAACTCACCACGACCGTCAGCGCCGTGGCGCTCGCGGCGCTGGTTCGCTTCTAACGTGGGCCTTAGCCCAGCCGGGACATCCAGCCGTGGGTGTCGGCGAAGGTGCCGCGCTGAATGCCGGTCAGCGTGTCGCGCAACGCCATCGTCACTTCGCCCGGCTGGCCGTCGGCGATGGTGAACTCGCTGTCGGCGTACTTCACCCGCGCGACCGGCGTGATCACGGCGGCGGTGCCACACGCGAATACCTCGGTGATCTCCCCCGCGGCGGCCTTCTTCTGCCACTCGTCGATATCGATCTTGCGCTCTTCGACGGTGAATCCGGCATCAAGTGCCAACTGCAGCAACGAATCCCGTGTGATGCCGGGCAGCAGCGACCCGGACAGCTCCGGGGTGACCAGCCGCGAGGTACCGCCGCTGCCGAGCACGAAGAACAGGTTCATGCCGCCCATCTCTTCGACGAAGCGACGCTCGACGGCATCAAGCCAAACCACTTGGTCGCAACCGTTTTCCGCGGCTTCGGCCTGAGCAAGTAGTGACGCGGCGTAGTTGCCGCCGAACTTGGCCGCGCCGGTACCGCCGGGGCAGGCTCGCACGTAATCCGTTGACACGTAGACGTCAACGGGGTTGACGCCGTTTTTGAAGTACGCGCCGGCCGGTGAACCGATCAGCAGGTACCGGTAGTGCTTGGCCGGCCGTACCCCCAGTCCCGGCTCCGTCGCGAAGATGAACGGCCGCAGATACAACGCCTCTTCGCCGCCCGCCCGGGGCACCCATGCGTTGTCGACAGCGATGAGCTGGCGCAGGGATTCGAGGAAGAGCTCGTCGGGCAGCTCGGGGATCGCGATCCGCCGGGCCGACGAACGCATCCGGGTGGCGTTGGCGTCCGGGCGAAATGACACGACCGAGCCGTCGGCCCAGCGGTATGCCTTGAGCCCCTCGAACACTTCTTGCGCGTAGTGCAGCACGATCGCCGAGGGGTCCAGCTGGATCGGGCCGTACGGAATGACCTGCGCGTTGTGCCAGCCCTGGCCTTCGTCGTAGTCGACGGAGACCATGTGGTCGGTGAAGAATTTGCCAAAGCCGGGGTCGGCCAGGATGGAGTCACGCTCTACGCCACTAGCGGGATTAGACGCGCGTTGAACGGTGAACTCGAGAAGGCCGCTCGTCATGCGCCGATTGTATATGCGCGTGCCAACGGGTTTTTCCCGCGTGAAGGTGCGGTGGCTAGCGGGTTTTCAGCTCGACGAACGGCGGGCGCACCACTTCGCACTCTGCGGCGCGGCCGCGCACGTCGACGGTGATTTGCTGACCGTCGTCCACGCCCGCGTCGGTGTCGATCAACGCGAGCGCGATGCCGGCTTGCAAGGTCGGCGAAAACGTCCCGGACGTGGTGACACCGACCGGCTTGTCCTCGGCAAGCACCGTCAGCCCGGGCCGCAACACGCCACGGCCTTGCATCCGCAGCCCCCGCAACAGCCGTCGCGGCCCCGCCGACTTCTCAGCCAGCAGCGCGTCGCGACCGAAGAACGCGTCCTTCTTCCAGCCGATCGCCCAGCCGCAGCGGGCCTGCAGTGGCGAGATGTCGAGTGACAGCTCGTGGCCGTGCAGCGGGTAACCCATCTCGGTACGCAAGGTGTCGCGGGCCCCCAGGCCGGCCGGCTCGCCGCCCGCGTTCGACACCGCCGTCACCAGTGCGTCGAACACCACAGCCGCCGAATCCCAGGGCGGCAGCAGTTCGTAGCCGTGCTCGCCGGTGTACCCGGTGCGGCAGACCCGCACCGGCACGCCCGAGAAGGAGGCGTCGGCGTAGGCCATGTAATCCATCTCGGTCGGCAGCCCCAGCTCGCCGAGCACATCCGTCGATCGCGGTCCCTGCACCGCCAGCACCGCGTAGGAGCGGTGCTCGTTGGTGATCGTCAGGCCGGCGGGCGCGGCGGCCTGCAGCGCCTCGACCACCGCGGCGGTGTTGGCGGCATTGGGCACCAGAAAGATCTCGTCGTCGTCGACGTAGTAGGCGATCAGGTCGTCGATGACGCCACCGGATTCGGTGCAGCACAACGTATATTGGGCCTTGCCCGGCGCGATCCGGCCCAGGTCGTTGGTCAGCGCGGAGTTGACGAACTGCGCGGCGCCCGGCCCGCGGATCAGCGCCTTTCCGAGGTGGCTGACGTCGAACAGACCGACGGCGTTGCGGGTCGCGTTGTGCTCGCTGACGGTGCCCGCATAGGACACCGGCATCAGCCAGCCGCCGAATTCGGCGAAATTGGCGCCCAACTCGCGATGCCGATCTTCCAGCGGTCCCTTGATCGGCTCCGTCGCATCGCTCACGACGACCCACCTTAGTGGGGTCGCCACTATCGGCTTTAGTGGCACACTTGGGTAGGTGTCCGATTCCTCGGATTTCGAAGCGCTTCAGGCGGCCGGAATCGCAGATCCGCGCGAACGGGCCGACCTGATCAAGTATCTGGACGATCTCGGGTTCACCGTCGAGGAGATGGCGGAAGCCGAACTCCGCGGCCGGCTGTTCGGCCTGGCCGGCGACGTTCTGTCGTGGTCGGGGCGGCCGATCTACACGTTGCAGACCGCGGCCGACGAACTTGGGATAACAGCCCAGGACGTCGCGCGCGCCTGGGCTTTGCTCGGCCTCACGGTCGCCGGTCCCGATGTCCCCGTGCTGAGCCAAGCCGACGTCGACGCCCTGGCAACCTGGCTCGCGCTCAAGGTGGTGGTCGGCGAGGACGGCGCATTGGGTCTGTTGCGGGTACTGGGCGCCGCCATGGCCCGGCTGGCTGAAGCCGAGTCGACGATGATCCGCGCCGGGACGCCGGACATCCAGATGAACCACACCCGTGACGAGCTCGCCACGGCGCAGGCGTACCGCTCGGTCGCCGAGTTCGTCCCCCGGATCGGGGCGCTGATCGACATCGTGCACCGCCACCACCTGACCAGCGCCCGCACGCACTTCGAGGGTGTCCTTCGCGACACGTCGGCGTCGGTGGTGTGCGGAGTTGGTTTCGCGGATCTGTCCGGCTTCACCGCGTTGACTCAGGCACTGACGCCGGCGCAGTTGTCCTATCTGCTCAACGAGTTCGCCGGCACCGTCTCCGACGTGGTGCATGCCGACGGTGGCCGGGTGGTGAAGTTCATCGGCGACGAGGTGATGTGGGTGAGCTCATCGCCCCGGCAGCTGGTGCGGGCCGCGGTTGATCTCGTCGAGCACCCCAAAGCGCGCGAGGAAGGACTCCAGGTCCGCGCCGGCCTGGCGTACGGCACGGTCGTGGCCATCAACGGCGACTACTTCGGCAACCCGGTCAACCTGGCCGCCCGGCTCGTGGCCGCAGCGACGCCAGAACAGATCCTGGCTACACCCGAGCTGCATGACGAGTTGCCCGACTGGCCCGCGGTCGCGTATGGCCCGTTGACTCTCAAAGGGTTTGAGGAGCCGGTGACCGCCTTCGACCTACACGCGCGGACGCTGCCGAGCTAAGGACCACCCCCGGTGACTAGGGTGATGACGCGTGAGTACCGAACCGGGATACCAGGCTCCTTCCGTCACTGTCGCCACGTCGCTGCCGAAACGCGGTGTGGGTTCTGCGGTCTTGCTCGTCCCGGTCGTCTCGACCGGTGACAGCGATGAGTCCCAAGACCGGCCGGGCGCGGTCGTCTTGTCGGCGGAGCCGTTCCTGTCCAGCGACGCCATCGACGAAATCGAGGCCGACTTGATCGCGCTGGAGGCGACCGGCGCCAGTGACCAGATACATCGGCTCGTGGTACCGGCGCTTCCGGTGGCCAGCGTGCTCACGGTCGGCCTGGGCAAGCCACGATCCGAGTGGCCCGCCGACACCATCCGGCGCGCCGCCGGTGTGGCCGCGCGCTCGCTGGGCGGAGCCGAAACCGTGATCACCACGCTGGGCGAGTTGCCCGGCGAGGACGTCGCCGCCGCCGCGGTCGAAGGGCTGATCCTGGGCAGCTACCGGTTCACCGCCTTCCGCAGCGGCAAGACCGCGCCCAAAGACAAAGGGCTGAGCAAGATCACCGTGCTCGCCACCGACAAGGAAGCCAAGAAGCAGAGCGCGCACGGCGCGGCCGTCGCCACCGCCGTCGCCACCGCCCGCGACTTCGTCAACACCCCGCCCAGCCACCTCTTCCCCGCCGAATTCGCCCAGCGCGCAAAGGCTTTGGGTGACTCCGTCGGCCTTGAAGTGGAAGTGCTCGATGACAAGGCGCTGCAAAAAGGTGGCTACGGCGGGATTGTCGGCGTCGGGCAGGGCTCGTCGCGGCCACCGCGGCTGGTGCGATTGATCCACCGCGGGTCGAAGCTGGCCAAGAAGCCCAAGCAAGCCAAGAAGGTAGCGCTGGTCGGCAAGGGCGTCACGTTCGACACCGGCGGCATCTCGATCAAGCCGGCTGCCTCCATGCACAACATGACCTCGGACATGGGCGGTGCCGCCGCGGTGATCGCGACCGTCACGCTGGCCGCGCAGCTCGGGCTGCCGATCGACGTGATCGCGACCGTGCCGATGGCAGAGAACATGCCCTCGGGAACGGCACAGCGGCCCGGCGACGTGCTGACGCAGTACGGCGGAATCACGGTCGAGGTGCAGAACACCGACGCCGAGGGCCGGCTCATCCTGGCCGACGCCATCGTGCGGGCGTGCGAGGACAACCCGGACTATCTCATCGAGACGTCCACGCTGACCGGTGCGCAGACGGTGGCGCTGGGCGCCCGCATCCCCGGCGTGATGGGCAGCGACGAGTTCCGCGATCGGGTCGCCGCGATCTCGCAGCGGGTCGGCGAGAACGGCTGGCCGATGCCGCTGCCCGACGAGCTCAAGGACGACCTGAAGTCCACAGTGGCCGACCTTTCCAACATCAGCGGGCAACGCTTCGCCGGCATGCTGGTGGCCGGGGTGTTCCTGCGCGAGTTCGTCGCCGAAGGGGTCGGCTGGGCGCACATCGACGTGGCCGGCCCGGCCTACAACACCGGCAGCCCGTGGGGATACTCGCCGAAGGGCTCCACCGGCGTACCGACCCGGACGATGTTCGCGGTGCTCGAGGATATCTGCGAAAAGGGCTAGTGAATGGCTGAGGTCACCCGGGTTTAGACCACCCACGTCGCGGATAACCTCCCCACCGATCGATTGTCGATGGGAGGCGAATCATGACGGTGCGTCGGTTGATCCTTGGTGCGGCAGCGGTGCTGCTACTGGCCGGTGTGATCGGGCTCTTGGTGCCGGTATCGGTGTCGGACGGCAGCGGCACGTCCATAGGCTGCGGGAACGCGGTCGTCGCGGATCTCACCGCGGCGCGCAACGCCAATGACAAGAGCGTGGCGAGCATTCCGATCGTCAACCAAGTCGTGCCGCACACCGACTATGTGGCGCAATGCGAATCGTCGTTGGGTAGCCGTCGCACCTGGACCATCCCGTTGACGGTCGTCGGCATCCTCGGGATCGCCGGTGCACTGGTGATGCGGCGTGAAGGTGCACCCGCGGCCTGAGCCGGTCTAGATCACCCGGAACCGCGCGGTGCTGCGCAGCGCCTGCGGCAGCACCCGCGAAACGCCATAGAGCGCATAGGCTTCCGGCGCCACCGGTCGGATCGGCTTGTTCTTCTGCACCGCCGACAAGATTGCGTTGGCGACCTTGTCGGGCCCGTACCGGCGCAGCGCGAACATCTTGCCCAGCTGACCTCGCCGGCCGTCGACCTGCTCGTCCTGCTTGCCCACCGGCGCGTCGAACCGGGTGGTGTTGATGATGTTCGTGTCGATGACGCCGGGGCAGATCGTGGTCAGCCCGACGTCGGCGGCGTCGAGTTCGGCGCGCAGGCAGTCAGAGAACATGTAGGTCGCCGCCTTGGACGTGCAGTAGGCGTTCAGCGACTGCAGCGGGGCGTAGGCGGCCATCGACGACACGTTGACGATGTGCCCGCCGGTGCCGCGCTCGACCAAACGTCGCCCGAACGCCCGGCAGCCGTTCACCACACCGCCGAGATTGACGTCGAGTACCCGGTCGAACTGTTCGGCAGGGGTGTCCAAGAACTGGCCGGCCTGCCCGATGCCCGCGTTGTTGACCACGATGTCGGGCACGCCATGTTCGGTGCTGACCCGCTCGGCGAAGGCCTCGACCGCGTCGGTGTCGGACACATCGAGCACGTAGGCGTGCGCAACGCCGCCGCGTGAGGTGATCTCGGCCGCGGTCTCCTTGACGGCGGCTTCGTCGATGTCGCTGACCACCAGCTCGGCGCCCTCGCGGGCGAAGGCGTACGCGGTCTCGCGCCCGATTCCGCTGCCGGCACCGGTGACCGACACCAGGGTGTCGCCGAACGACCCGCGGCGACGGCCCATCTGCGCGCGCAGCAGCGCACGACTGGGCGCCTTGCCGTCGGCCAGGTCGGCGAAGTCGTGCACCGCGGCCGCCATCACCTGCGGGTGTGACATCGGCGAAAAGTGACCGGCCCTGATGTCGCGCCGCCACAGCCGCGGCACCCACCGCGCGGTCTCGTCGTAGCCGTACGGCCGGACGTACTTGTCGCGGGTGTTGACGATCAGCTGCACCGGCACATCGACGACGTGGATAGCCTGGCCGCGACCGGAGAACGAGCGAAAGTAGTTGGCGGGATAGGTTTTTACCGAGCTGGCCGCATCCCTGGCGAAGTTCGCGGAGTGGTGGATCTGCTCATCGGGAATGTTGTCGACGATGTTGCGCCGCACCGCCCGCACCGAGAACGCCGCCCGAATCAGCAGCGGCGCCAACACCGGGATCGAGAACAGGACCATGTAGGTCAGGCGCAACGCCTGACTGATCGAGCGGGCAAACCTTCGCGTGCGCCACGGTTGGCGCAGACCGCTGAAGATGTACTCGACCAGTTGCTCCTGGCTCGGGCCGGACACCGACGTGAACGAGGCGACCCGGTCGCCGGCCCCCGACCGTTTCAGGTACTCCCAGATACCCACCGAACCCCAGTCGTGGGCCAGCACATGCACCGGCTGGCCGGGGCTCAGTTCGCCTGTCACCGCGGCGAAATCGTCGGCAAAGTGAGCCATGGTGTACTCCGAGACTCCCTTGGGCGTCCCCGACAGGCCGACACCGCGGTTGTCGTAGCGGATGATCCGGAACCGCTCGGCCAGCAGCGGGACGACGCCGTCCCACAGCACGTGCGAATCGGGAAAGCCGTGTACCAGCACGATCGTGGGACCGTCCGGGTTGCCTTCTTCGTAGACCGCGATGCGGACGCCGTCCGCGCTATCAACGAACTTCTGGGGTGCCTGTGTAGCCGGCATGGAACCTCCGCCTCCCCGCGGTTTGCTCTGACTAACAGCGGCCACACCGTGGCAAGCCGGGTCAGCCCTGGATGTGTGCCGACGCAGAGGCAATGACAGGATAGTTTTGACGTCAACACGCAGTACACCACGGTGTGGTAAGTCAGATGTCGACCTGCGCCGACCCACGAGCAATCGAGGAGTCAAAAGAGATGGCCTTCTCTGTCCAGATGCCGGCACTCGGTGAGAGCGTCACCGAGGGGACGGTCACCCGCTGGCTCAAGCAGGAAGGCGACACGGTCGAACTCGACGAACCGCTCGTCGAAGTGTCGACCGACAAGGTCGACACCGAAATCCCGTCCCCCGCCGCGGGTGTGCTGACGAAGATCGTCGCCCAGGAGGACGACACCGTCGAGGTCGGCGGTGAGCTGGCCGTCATCGGCGACTCCGCCGCGGACGGCGCCTCGGCAGCGCCCGCCCAGGCGCCAAGCCAACCGGAGGCCGAATCCGCGCCGCCGCCGCCGGAACCCGAGCCCGAGCCCGCGGCGCAACCGGAGCCTGAGCGTCAGCCCGAACCCGCAGCGCAGGCTGCCCCGCCGAGTTCCGGCAACGGCAGCGCGACCCCGGTGCTGATGCCCGAGCTGGGCGAGTCTGTCGCCGAGGGCACCGTCACTCGCTGGCTCAAGAAGGTCGGCGACTCGGTTCAGGTAGACGAAGCGCTGGTGGAGGTGTCCACCGACAAGGTGGACACCGAGATTCCGTCACCGGTGGCCGGAGTCCTGGTCAGTATCACCGCCGACGAGGACGCCACCGTGCCGGTCGGCGGCGAGCTGGCCCGGATCGGCTCCGGTTCCGCTGCCGCCGCCACGCCGCCGCCCCCGCCGAAGCCGGAACCCGAACCGGCACCCCAGCCCAAGGCCGAGGCCCCGCCGGCGCCTGCCGCCAAACCCGCTCCCGCACCGGAACCCAAGGCCGAACCCGCGCCGGCTGCCCAGGCACCGGCTCCGAAGGCCGAACCGGCCCAGCCGGCGGCGGCCCAGGGTAACGGCGCTCCGTACGTGACCCCGCTGGTGCGCAAACTCGCCACCGAAAACAGCATCGACCTTGCCCAGGTGAAGGGCACGGGCGTCGGTGGCCGCATCCGCAAGCAGGACGTGCTGGCCGCCGCGCAACAGAAGCAAGACGCCGCCAAGACGCCCGCTCCGGCCGCGCAGGCTCCCGCCGCCCCGGCGGCCAGGGCTGCGGCGGCGCCGAGTCCGGAACCCGCGCTGGCCCACCTGCGCGGCACCACGCAGAAGGCCAACCGGATCCGCCAGATCACCGCCAAGAAGACCCGCGAATCGCTGCAGGCCACCGCGCAGCTCACCCAGACCCACGAGGTCGATATGACCAAGATCGTGGGGCTGCGGGCCCGGGCCAAGACGGCGTTCGCCGAGCGCGAGGGCGTAAATCTGACCTACCTGCCGTTCATCGCCAAGGCGGTGATCGACGCGCTGAAGATCCACCCCAACGTCAACGCCAGCTACGACGAGGACTCGAAAGAGATCACCTACTACGACGCCGAGCACCTCGGCTTCGCCGTCGACACCGAGCAGGGCCTGCTCTCGCCCGTGATCCACAATGCCGGCGACCTGTCGCTGGCCGGGTTGGCCCGCGCGATCGCCGACATCGCCGAACGCACCCGGTCGGGCAACCTGAAGCCCGACGAGTTGTCCGGCGGCACCTTCACCATCACCAACATCGGCAGCCAGGGCGCATTGTTCGACACCCCGATCCTGGTTCCGCCGCAGGCCGCCATGCTGGGCACCGGCGCGATCGTCAAGCGGCCGCGAGTGGTGGTTGACGACAGCGGCAACGAGTCGATCGGGGTGCGCTCGATTTGCTACCTACCGCTGACCTACGACCATCGGCTGATCGACGGGGCCGATGCCGGACGATTCCTCACCACGATCAAGCACCGGCTTGAAGAGGGAGCGTTCGAGGCCGACCTAGGGCTTTGAGAAAGGCTCAGCGAATTGACCAGGCCCGTCATCGCGATTGCGGGTTCGTCGGGTTTGATCGGCTCCGCCTTGGCTGCGGCCCTACGGGGCACCGACCATCGGGTGCTGCGCATCGTGCGCCGGACTCCGTCGAATTCCGATGAGCTGCACTGGAATCCGGAAAGCGGCGATTTCGACCCCGAGGCGCTGACCGACGTCGACGCCGTCGTCAACCTGTGCGGCGTCAACGTCGGTCAGCGCCGGTGGTCGGGTGCCTTCAAGCAGCGCCTGCGCGACAGCCGCATCACTCCGACGGAGGTGCTGGCGAACGCGGTCGCCGACGCCGGCGTCGAAACCCTGATCAACGCCAGCGCGGTGGGTTACTACGGAAACACCAGAGACCGCGTGGTCGACGAAAACGACAGGGCGGGAACGGGTTTCCTCGCCCGGCTCTGCGAGGACTGGGAAGCTGCGACGCTGCCGGCCCAATACGGCGGCGCCCGCGTGGTGCTGGCCCGCACCGGCCTGGTGATGGCCGCGGCCGGCGGCGCGTTGCGCCGGATGCGACCGCTTTTCTCGGTGGGCCTGGGCGCCCGGCTGGGCAGCGGCCGTCAGTACATGTCGTGGATCAGCCTGGAAGACGAGGTGCGGGCCTTGCTGTTCGCGATCTCGCACCCGTCGCTGTCCGGCCCGGTGAACATGACCGGACCCGCGCCCGTCACCAATGCCGAGTTCACCACGGCCCTGGGCAGCGCGGTCAATCGTCCGACCCCGACGATGCTGCCGGCCTTCGCGGTGCGGGCCGCGCTCGGAGAATTCGCCGACGAGGGGCTGCTGACCGGTCAGCGCGCCATCCCGTCCGCGCTGGAGCGCGCCGGTTTCCAGTTCCACCACAACACGATTGGCGAGGCGCTCGGCTACGCCACCGCCCGGCGAGACCAGGACTAGACATGTACTTGATTACCGGCGCGGGCGGGGGAATCGGTGGCGTGAGTCGCTCGGTGGTCGAAGAGTTGCGGTCGCGCGGTGAGCAGGTGCGCGCCATGGTGCACCACGACGACGAAAGAGCCGACTCGCTGCGCGCGTTGGGCGCCGAGGTGGTGGTCGGCGACCTGACCGAGCCGCGCGACGTGGTCGACGCGATGGCCGGGGCCGACCGGATGTTCTTTTCGATGAGCGTCTCGCCCGACTACCTGCAGGCGACAGCGGTGGTGTGTGCGGCAGCGCTGGAATCGGGTCGCCTCGAGGTGATCGTGAACATGTCGCAGATGACGGTGTCGCAGATGACGCTGACGAGCACCGACGAGTCTCGTCAGCATCGCCTGCACTGGCTCGCCGAGCGGGTGATGAATTGGTCGGGCGTGCCGGTGGTGCACATCCGGCCGACAACCTTTTTGGACAATCCGATCTTCACCTCGCTGGCCGCGCCGTCGTTGCGGGAACGGGATGTGTTGGAGCTGCCGTTCGGGACCGGCCGGACCTCGCCGATCGCGGCCAGTGACGTCGCCCGCGTGGTCGCCGCGGTGCTGCTGAACCCGGTGGGTCGCATCGGCGCCGTCTACGAGTTGACCGGCCCGGCAAGCCTGGACATCGACGGGCTGGCCGCGGAGTACGCCCGCGCCTTACATCGCCCGATCACGGGCGCCGACATCGCGCAAGACACCTGGGTCCACGAGGTTCTTCAGCCCATCGGCCTGCCCGCACACGTTGCGCAACACCTCGCGACGATGGCGAAGTTGCACCGCGCGGGCCGCTACGACCGGTCCACCGACGACGTCGAGCAGATCACCGGCCAACCCGCGTTGAGCGTCGAGCAGTACGTCGCGGCGAACCCGCAGCTGTTCGCGTAGCGTTGGCCAGCGTGATGGGTTCCATCCGGTCCAGCGGGGCGGCGATCGAGGTCCGTCAACTCGGGACGGTCGACTATCGCACCGCCTGGCAGCTGCAGCGCGACCTGGCCGACGCCAGGGTCGCCGGCGGCGGCGACACCCTGCTGCTGCTCGAGCATCCCGCGGTCTACACCGCCGGACGGCGCACCGAGCCACACGAACGACCCGTTGACGGCACCCCGGTCGTCGACACCGACCGTGGCGGCAAGATCACCTGGCACGGCCCGGGCCAGCTGGTCGGTTATCCGATCATCGGCCTGGGTGAACCCCTCGATGTGGTGAATTATGTTCGGCGCCTTGAGGAATCGCTGATCAAGGTGTGTTGCGATCTGGGCCTGGACGCGGGCCGGGTCGACGGCCGCTCGGGCGTTTGGCTGCCCGGCCGGCCCGCACGCAAGGTCGCCGCTATCGGAGTCCGGGTGTCGCGAGCGACGACACTGCACGGGTTCGCACTGAACTGTGACTGCGAGTTGGCCGCGTTCACCTCCATCGTGCCCTGCGGTATCACCGATGCCGGGGTGACGTCGTTGTCCGCCGAACTTGGGCGCATCATCACCGTCGACGAGGTCCGCGCGGCCGTCGCCGAGGCGGTGTGCGATGCCCTCGACGGCGTCTTGCCGGTGCGAGAACACGACGCCGCCCGCGTAGCATCGGCGACGTGACTGTCGCTCCCGAAGGCCGCAAACTGCTGCGGCTGGAAGTGCGCAACGCTCAGACCCCGATCGAGCGCAAGCCGCCCTGGATCAAGACGCGGGCCCGGATGGGACCGGAGTACACCGAGCTCAAGAGCCTGGTCAAGCGCGAGGGTCTGCACACCGTCTGCGAAGAGGCCGGCTGCCCCAACATCTTCGAGTGCTGGGAGGACCGGGAAGCCACCTTCCTGATCGGCGGCGACCAGTGCACCCGCCGCTGCGACTTCTGCCAGATCGACACCGGTAAGCCCGCCGAGCTGGACCGCGACGAGCCCCGGCGGGTCGCCGAGAGCGTGCAGGCGATGGGGTTGCGCTACGCCACCGTCACCGGCGTCGCCCGCGACGACCTGCCCGACGGCGGCGCGTGGCTGTACGCCGAGACCGTGCGCGCGATCAAAGAGCTCAACCCGTCCACCGGTGTCGAGCTGTTGGTCCCCGACTTCAACGGCGAGCCCGCGCGCCTTGCGGAAGTCTTCGAGTCGCGCCCGGAAGTGTTGGCGCACAACCTCGAAACGGTGCCACGCATCTTCAAGCGGATCCGGCCGGCCTTCACCTACGCGCGCAGCGTGGGTGTGCTCACCGCGGCGCGCGAGGCCGGTCTGGTCACCAAGAGCAACCTGATTCTCGGACTGGGTGAGACCCCGGACGAGGTGCGCACCGCGCTGGCCGACCTGCACGACGCCGGTTGCGACATCGTCACCATCACCCAGTACCTGCGTCCGTCGGCGCGCCATCACCCGGTGGAGCGCTGGGTGCACCCGCAGGAGTTCGACGAGTTCGCGCAGCATGCCGAGGGGCTGGGTTTCGCGGGCGTGCTGGCCGGGCCGCTGGTGCGCTCGTCGTATCGCGCCGGCCGGCTGTATGCGCAGGCCGTGCGCGGCCGCGCCTCGGACGCCGTGGGGTAACTCGGGGCCGTCGCCGACCGGGCGCGTACGTATTCTTAGTGATTATGGCTAAACCCCGCAGTACCGCCGAGAACAAGGCCGCCCGGGCAGCGGCGACCGCCGCCCGCAAGGCCGCGGCCAAGGAGCGCCGCGGCCAGCTGTGGCAGGCGTTCAACATGCAGCGCAAACAGGACAAGCGCCTGCTCCCCTACATGATCGGGGCCTTCGTGCTGATCGTGGCCGTCTCGGTGACGGTGGGTGTGCTGGTCGGCGGGTTCACCATGATCACCCTGATCCCGCTCGGCGTGGTGCTGGGCCTGCTGGTGGCGTTCATCATCTTCGGCCGCCGCGCCCAGAAATCCGTCTACCGCCAAGCCGAGGGGCAAACCGGTGCGGCGGCCTGGGTGCTGGACAACCTGCGCGGCAAGTGGCGGGTCACTCCGGGCGTGGCGGCCACCGGACACTTCGACGCGGTGCATCGGGTGATCGGCCGCCCGGGCGTCATCTTCGTCGGTGAGGGATCCACCACTCGGGTCAAACCGCTTCTGGCCCAAGAGAAGAAACGCACCGCGCGGCTGGTCGGCGACGTGCCGATCTACGACGTCATCGTCGGCAACGGCGACGGTGAGGTTCCGCTGGGCAAGCTGGAGCGTCATCTGACCCGGCTTCCGGCCAACATCAGCGTCAAGCAGATGGACACCCTGGAGTCGCGGCTGGCTGCGCTGGGGTCGCGGGCCGGTGCCGCCGTCATGCCCAAGGGCCCGCTGCCCAACGCCGGCAAGATGAAGGGCGTGCAGCGCACCGTCCGCCGCAAGTAGGCGCCGTCGGATTCAGCGGCGCACCACGGCCGTGTTGGTGACCCGGTCTTGGATGCCCCGCCCATCCCAGTCGGTGAACAACGCCGGGATCACCAGGGCGACCAGCAGCCCGCGCGCCGCCGCGCGGCCGACGCCCAGGCGTCCGTCCAGCGCCACCACCCCAAGGCCGAGCGCCAGCTGACCGGGCGTGAATCCGAACAGCCGCACCGCAACCAGGCCGAGCAAAAACCAGATCACCAACACCGCCGTCGACAACATCCGCTCGGAGAACACGCCGAACGCCATGGCCAGTGCTGCCAGGCCGTAGGCGATCAGCCAGTCGATCGAAAGTGCGGCC
The DNA here is from genome assembly GCF_055419445.1 of Mycobacterium sp. IDUB_19. Taxonomy (NCBI): domain Bacteria; kingdom Bacillati; phylum Actinomycetota; class Actinomycetes; order Mycobacteriales; family Mycobacteriaceae; genus Mycobacterium; species Mycobacterium sp. IDUB_19. The sequence goes on from NZ_JBVAXR010000036.1 coordinate 46,690, forward strand.
AGGCGGCGCCCCATCGACGCCAGCGATCCCGGCCCGCTGTGCGGCAGGCCGAGCGTCTCGCCGGGGTATGCCGGGCGCGACTCCGGCATCATCGACCTCTCGCCGGATCGGGAGCCATGGAGGTCGCCGGGACCGGAAGCCGGTACTGTCTGCTGCGTCCGCACGGAGGACCGGATACGATTTTGCGATCCATGGGCCTCACAATAGAACCCGCCGGTGCTCCGCTCTGCTTTGTGGGACGCGTGGTCACGTAACCTCCGCGCAACACGGGGTTGATGGGCGGGCAACATCATCTCCATAGCGTCAGGCCGCGGATTATCAAGCAAAGGAGCTTTCAGTGACGGAAAAGACGCCCGACGACGTCTTCAAGCTCGCCAAGGACGAGAACGTCGAATTTGTCGACGTTCGGTTCTGTGACCTGCCCGGCATCATGCAGCACTTCACGATTCCGATTTCGTTCTTCGACCAGAGCGTCTTCGACGACGGTTTGGCCTTCGACGGCTCGTCGATTCGCGGATTCCAGTCGATCCACGAGTCGGACATGCTGCTCCTCCCCGACCCTGCGACCGCGCAGATAGACCTGTTCACTGAAGCCAAAACGCTGAACCTCAACTTCTTCGTGCACGACCCGTTCACCCTCGAGGCGTACTCCCGCGACCCGCGCAACGTCGCCCGCAAGGCCGAGAACTACCTGAAGAGCACGGGCGTGGCCGACACCGCCTACTTCGGTGCCGAGGCCGAGTTCTACATCTTCGACTCGGTGAGCTTCGACTCGCGCACCAACGGCTCGTTCTACGAGGTGGATGCGATCTCGGGCTGGTGGAACACCGGCGAGCCGACCGAGAACGACGGCAGCCCCAACCGCGGGTACAAGGTGCGCCCCAAGGGCGGGTACTTTCCGGTTGCCCCGGTCGACCACTACGTCGACCTACGCGGCAGGATGCTGTCCAACCTGATCACAGCGGGCTTCAGCCTGGAGAAGGGCCACCACGAGGTGGGCACCGGCGGGCAGGCCGAGATCAACTACAAGTTCAACACGCTGCTGCACGCGGCCGACGACATGCAGCTGTACAAGTACATCGTCAAGAACACCGCTTGGCAGGCCGGCAAGACCGTCACGTTCATGCCCAAGCCGCTGTTCGGCGACAACGGCTCCGGCATGCACACCCACCAGTCGTTGTGGAAAGACGGCAGCCCATTGATGTACGACGAGACCGGGTACGCCGGTCTGTCGGACACCGCGCGCCACTACATCGGCGGCCTGCTGCACCACGCGCCGTCGTTGCTGGCCTTCACCAACCCGACGACCAACTCCTACAAGCGGCTGGTGCCCGGCTTCGAGGCCCCGATCAACCTGGTCTACAGCCAGCGCAACCGGTCGGCGTGTGTGCGTATCCCGATCACCGGCAGCAACCCCAAGGCCAAGCGGCTGGAGTTCCGCTGCCCGGACTCGTCGGGCAACCCGTATCTAGCGTTCGCGGCCATGCTGATGGCCGGGCTGGACGGCATCAAGAACAAGATCGAACCGCAGTCGCCAGTCGACAAGGACCTCTACGAGCTGCCGCCGGAAGAGGCCGCCAACATCCCGCAGGCACCCACTCAGCTGTCCGCGGTGATCGACCGGCTGGAAGAGGACCACGAATACCTCACTGAGGGAGGCGTTTTCACGCCCGACCTGATCGAGACGTGGATCAGCTTCAAACGTGACAACGAGATTCTGCCGGTTCAGATCCGGCCGCACCCGTACGAGTTCGCGCTGTACTACGACGTGTAGGCCGCAGTAGTTCTGGTTGAGTCCACCCGTTCCGCGATCGCGGGGCGGGTG
>NZ_JBVAXR010000037.1:0-47211 GCF_055419445.1 Mycobacterium sp. IDUB_19
GCCCGGTTCCCGGGCTTACCGACGCCTTGGCTTCATAACGCCCACACAACGTCCGCAGGATCCTGACACAGCTTCCCCGGTGACGATCAGTTCATCGAGCCGCGTGGCTCATTACGTCCAGACCGTGGCCGGCTGCCGAGATGTTGGGAGGCGTGGGTAATGGACATCGTGCTCGGAGTCTCGATGGCGCCGACCTCGGTTCAAATGGTCCTGCTGCAAGGCGAAAATGCCGACGGCGCAACGATAGACGAGACCGAGTTACCCATCACTGCCGCCGACGACTCGCCCACCGTCAGCGCTTCTGATCGAGTGATCGCCGCCATCATGTGCACCCGCGAAGACGCCGCCGGCGCCGGACTCGAACTGGACTCTATCGGGGTGGCATGCACCGACCAGCTCGAAGCCGCAGCCATGCGCGACGCGCTGGCGGCTCACAAGATTGAGAACGTGATGCTGGTCTCGGCGTTTCTGGCCGCGACCGCATTGACCCAATTCGTCGGCGGGGCAATGGGTTACGAGCGCACTGCAGTGCTTTTCGTGGAGCCCGACACCGCGACGTTGGCTATTGTCGAGACCTCGGACGGTTCCATCGACGATGTCCACGAAGAACGGCTCGATACAGCGTCCGGGCAGATGGTCACCGCCGAGCTCGTGGAGCTGGTCGCCGGGCTTGACGAGCTACCAACGCCGCCGGGCGGCCTGTTTGTGGTCGGCTCCGGCGTCGACATCACCCCGATCAGGCGGCGCTTAGAAGAGGCGACGTCGCTTACCGTGAACGTGCCGGAAGAACCGGAGACGGCACTGGCCCGAGGCGCGGCCCTGGCGTCCGCGAATGCGCTCACGTCGTCGACTGCTGCGCTGGCCTACGCACAAGACCCCGGCACCGGTGCGGTCGACGTGTCTGCCCTGCCCGAGTACTTGAGCATCACCCACGCCGAGCTCGGTGAAGACGACCTTGCCTACAGCGCCGTGGTCGACGATGAAGCCGATGCCCCCACTGTCGTCATGGACGCTCCAGGTGACGGCGAGGCCCGTCCTAGGCCGGGCCTGCTGGTCGGAACTGCAGTGGCAGTAGCCGGCTTCAGCGCGGCGCTGGCCCTAGAGATCGCCCTGTCGCTCGGCATCCGCACGACTGTCGGTTCGTTGCCCGCCCCCATCCAGGGCATCATCGCCCCAGTCCAGCAGGTATTCGCACCCGCACCCCAAGTGGCCGCTATGAAGCTGGTGGCGCCGACGCCGTTGAGCCCACCCCTAGTCGCACCGCCACCGGCGGCTCCGGTTCCCGCGGCACCGCCCGTTGTAGTCCCGGCGGCCCCCGTTCCCCCGCCGCCGGCCGTGCCCGTTCCCGTGTTCGTCCCGCCGATCGCACCGGCTCCCGTGCCGCCGGTTCAGCTGCCCGACCTGCCGGCAAGCCCGCCCGTGGTCGAGGCGCCGCCGCCGATCCACGTCCCTCCACCGATTTCGCCGCCGATCCACGTCCCCCCACCGATCTCGCCGCCACCCCACCGACTTCCTCCGGGGCAAAGCCCGCCGCCTAACTCCGGCGGCGGTGGGCCGGCTAGTGGCCCGGGTCCTGTCCACAGCAATCCCGGCGGCGGTGCGCCGGATGGCGGCCCGGGTCCTGTCCACGGCAATCCCGGCGGCGGTGGGCCACACGGCGGAGGACCCGTTGACGGCCCCAACCCCGGCCACGGCGCTCCCGGCGGCGGGCCAACCGGTGGCGGTCAAACCCCCAACAACGGCGGGCCAACCGGCGGTGGTCAAACCCCCAGCGGCGGCGGGCCTACTGTCGGCGGTCCAACCGGCGGTGGTGAAAGTCCGAGCGGCGGAGCGCCTTCGGGCGGCGGCGGGGGCGCGCCTTCGGGCGGCGGGACAGCCGGCGGTGGTGAAAGCCCCAGCGGCGGCACGCCTTCGGCTGGCGGCAGCTCCACCAGCGGCAGCAGCTCCAGTGGCGGCGAAGTCAGCAGTGGTGGCAGCTCCACCGGTGGCGGTAGCTCTAGCGGCAGCGAGAGCAGCGGAGGCAGCTCCACCAGCGGCAGCAGCTCCAGTGGCAGCGAGAGCAGCGGAGGCAGCTCCAGCAGCAGCAGCGGCAGCAGCTCTAGCGGCAGCGAGAGTGGCAGCCACAGGTAGCAGGCTCTGACACGTTTTGACGCACCACTGTCGAACTTCGACCTTGTCCGCCAGTGCCGCAACGAAATATATTCCGCAGCAATCGATTTCATGGCACCGTACAGCGGACCCGCAAACATCTCATCCACTATCTGCAGGTAGCGTCTACCCGCATGGGTGTTTTGGATGGACGCGTGGCCTTGATCACCGGCGGGGCTCGAGGGCAGGGGCGCGCACACGCGTTGGCGTTAGCGGCCGAAGGAGCCGACATCGTGGCCGCCGATGCCCCCGATGCAATGACGGACCTGACCTACCCCCTGGGCACCGAGGACGACCTACGGGAGACGACGAAGCTGGTTGAAGCGCTGGGCCGGCGTTGTTTACCGCTCACCCTGGACGTGCGCGATTCGGCCGCGGTCGGCGCCGCCATCAGGCAGACGGTCGCCGACCTGGGCAGCCTCGACGTCGTGGTGGCCAACGCCGGAATCGTCAGCACCGGGCTACTGGAAGACGTCAGCGACGTGGTCTGGCAACAGCTGATCGACACGAATCTGACCGGCGCATTTCACACCCTGCGGGCCGCCATACCGGTGATGCGGCAGCAGCGGTTCGGCAGGATCGTCGTGACCTCCTCGATGGGCGGCCGCATGGGCATCCCCGAACTGGCCGCATACAACGCCACCAAGTGGGGTGTCATCGGCCTCGCAAAATCGGCCGCCTTAGAGGTCGCCAAGGACGGCATCACGATCAACGTCGTCTGCCCTACCACCGTGCAAACACCGATGGTGCAACCGGCTGGAAGTGATGACATCCCCGACGATCTGGTGCGCCGGATGATGAAAGCCAACCCAATACCTCAACCCTGGCTGCAACCCGAGGACGTCAGTCGCGGCGTGCTGTATCTGGTCACCGACCCCGGGGTCATTACCGGAAGCGTGCTCGAGATCGGCCTCGGCGGCAGCGCGCGCATCCACTGACGGATTTTCGTCGGGCGGGCCGCGATCAATAACCAGGGTTGACGCGCCGCCCGACGCGGTGCACTGTGATAGCCATCACATGACCACTGGTCACACCGGGCGGAAAGGCGGCAACTCATGACCACGAGAGACAAGTACACGGACGTGCCTGTGCCGTATTCATGGGAGGTCCCCAGCGCCGGTGACGCGCGCTTCACGTGGGAGTACGACGAGGGGCGTGCCCGGCTCCTCTCCCTGTACCAAAAGGGCAAGGACAAGCAGTGGGATGCCCAGTCGCGGATCGACTGGGCACAGGACGTCGACCCGATGAATCCCATCGGACTGCCCGACGAATTCCATCCGCTGTTCAACAGCCCAATGTGGAACGCCGCAGACGACGCACGGCGCGCCGAGATGCGCCAGCACTTCCAGGCCTGGCAGCTCTCGCAGTTCCTGCACGGCGAGCAGGGGGCGATGGTGTGCGCGGCCAAGATCGTCGAGGTCGTCCCGGACTTGGACGCGAAGTTCTACGCGGCCACCCAGACCATGGACGAGGCCCGTCACGTCGAGGCGTTCTCGCGATTCCTGCAGGAGAAGGTCGACCTGGTCTACCCGATCAACAAACACCTGACGTCCCTGCTGGAAGACACGCTGCGCGACTCGCGTTGGGACATGCCCTACCTCGGCATGCAGGTCCTCATCGAAGGGCTCGCCCTCGCCGCGTTCGGGGTGCTGCGTGACATGGCGCAGCCGGACTCGCTGGCCAAGCAGGTGCTTGCCTACGTCATGCAGGACGAGGCCCGGCACGTCGCCTTTGGCCGAATCTCGTTGAAGGACTACTACTCTGCGTTGAGCGAAGCCGAGCGCGACGAGCGTGAAGAGTTTGTCGTGGACGCCTGCTACCTGATGCGCGACCGGTTCCGCGGCGAGGAGGTTTTCGAGACCCTCGGCCTTGACGTCCAAGCATGTGCCGAATGGGTCGACACGTCGCCGCTGATGATCCAGTTTCGCTCGCACCTGTTCAGCCGCATCGTGCCGATCGTCAAGGACATCGGGTTGTGGGGCGACAAGGTGCAGAAGGCCTTCTCGGACATGGGTGTCCTCGACATGGCCGGCTTTGACATCGAGGCGCTAATGAAGGCCGATGAGGATCAGGCCGACGCGCTGGACAAGGCACACGCCGAGATGGCCGACCGGGCCCTCGAGGTGGACGAGGTGATCGCGGCGGGCGCGAGCTAACGGCTCGGCAGGCGCACCAACAGCAGGCTGACGCCGTAGTCAGCCGACGATCCGCACACCCCATCTGCCCAGCAGCGGCTGCACCAGGACGAAGTAGGTGATGTTGGGGTCACCCGCGAGCGACGTGGACATCACGATGCCGACGGCGGTCACGGTGCCGTCCGCGTTCTTCACGTAACCGGGACCGCCACTGTCACCGGGCTGGGCGAAGATGCCGGCCTCGATGACTTCGCCGTCGATGCTCTTGATGGCGCCGCAGGTCTCACCGGTAATCGCACCGACCTTGCAGAACGGCATCCCCGCCTTGATCTGGGAAGCGCTCAACACGCCCCGGACAGGCTGGCCGCCGACATCACCCACCGGCGCGCCGACGCCCGGGTCAAGGCGGATGATCGCAGCGTCTCGTAGGTCGCCCACTTCCTCGCTGGCGGTGACTGTGCCTAGCGGGACGTTCTCGTCGTACGTGAACGGCGCGCCGTGGTTGCAATGCCCGCTGGTGAACAGGTAGTAGCTACCGTCGCCGCCTTGGGCCGCGAAACCCGTTGTGCACTTGGTGATTCCATCACTGACCTGGATTCCCGGTGCCGCAGGCGGCGCTGCAAGCGCAGCACCCGCGAACGCCATCGCGGTCATCACCGTGGCACCTGCCAGCCCGACCCCTCGAAGCCAACCACCGGGCACTTCGCTCTCCTCTGCTGATGTGTCAGGACCGCGTCCCGACATCACGTTTACATATCGGCCCGCTGTGGCCAAATCGTGACCAACACTTGATCAATTACTAACGCGCCCTTGCGCTTCCCCAGCTCAGCGCAGCTTTACCATTCCTATTGCAACTCTGTCAGTTAAAGGGAATTGGGGTCATGCGCGCGGATATTCGGTGTGCCGTTGCTGTCATCGGAATCGGCGCGAGTGTGGTCGCGGGGTCCGCCGTGGTAAGTCTGCCGGTGCCGACCGACGTGAGCCTGGCGTCGGCGACCCAGTCCTACGCGTACCCGATCGCATCGCTGCTGCCGGCACGCGGCCAGGCCGTCGGTGTGGCGCACCCCGTGGTGGTGACCTTCCGCGCGCCCGTCACCAACCGGCACGCGGCCGAACACGCCCTGGGGATCACGTCGACGCCCGCGATGACCGGCAAGTACCAATGGCTCGACAACAAAGTGGTGCAGTGGGTTCCGGACCGTTACTGGCCGGCGCACAGCACGATAGCGCTCACCGTGGAAGGCCAGCCTACGGAGATCAAGACGGGCCCGCGGGTCATCGGTATTGCCAGCATCTCCGAGCACACCTTCACCGTGAGCATCGACGGAGTCGAGTCAGCACCGCCGTCGTCGCTACCGGCGCCGCACCACCGTCCGCACTTCGGCGAACAAGGCGTGCTCCCTGCTTCGATGGGTAGACCCGAGTACCCGACGCCGATCGGCTCGTACACAGTTCTGTCCAAAGAGCGCTCTGTACAGATGGATTCGAGCAGCGTCGGCATCCCCGTCGATGCCCCCGACGGCTACAACCTCACGGTGGACTATGCCGTTCGTATCAGCAACCACGGCCTTTTCGTGCACTCAGCTCCGTGGGCGGTCAATTCACTCGGCCTGGAGAATGTCAGCCACGGCTGCATCAGCCTGAGCCCCGAGGACGCCGAGTGGTACTACAACACGGTCAACGTCGGCGACCCGGTAGTCGTGCGCGAGAGCACCAACGAACTTCCCTCGTCGTAATACCGTTGTCGCGCATTGCCTCTGGTGGTGCGCCTCGGCGTCGAGTGTGCAGTGAGGGTGGGATTTTCGCTGATTTCCCGCCGTGGATTCACACTCGGTAAGGGAATGCGCATACGTCGCAAACGTTGAGACCTCATCCCCCACAACGAAAATGACCCGCTGGGCGTAACCCAGCGGGTCATTCAATTCGATCGGGAATCAGCCTCCGTGCACCGGCGAGGGACCGGGTGAAACCGGCTGACCGTTCACCGGCCCGCCGGCCGGCGCCGGACCGGTCGGCGCGTCCTTCACGCCAGACATGTCAATCAGTGGGGCCACCGGAATGGCATCCGCGACCCCACCCAGGGCAACCAGCGGAGCCCCCAGCGGCAACGGAGCAGCGATCGGCACCGGAGGCGCACCCAACGGCAATGGAGCACCCAACGGCAGAGGAAGACCGGCCGGGATCGGCGGCCCGAGCGCAATCAGCGGAGCGCCAGCCGGAATCGGAACAACCCCCGGACCTGGCACCACCAGCGGAACACCGGCCATGTCGGTCAGTGGAGCGCTGCATGCCGCCGCGGGTCCGCCCGCCGCCGCGGGTCCGCCCGCCGCCACCGCTCCCCCGGCGCCCACCGGTCCACCGGCAGCAGGAGCGGCAGCCTCGCCCGACTGCCCGTACATGCATGCCCCGCCGCCTGTCATATATGGGACGGCTGCCGCGTTCGGGCTCAACGCTATGGCGGCACCGCACAACCCAACGCCAGCAACAACTCCGATGTTGAATCGATCGAAGATCGTCATCAACGTCCAACTCCTTCATTCACGCAGCAGAACCACATAGCCGACCCAAGTCGCCCCTCGACGACGCCCCCATTGTTAGTGGCACATGTAGAACACGACGCGCGCCGCACCGCGCCGTTTCCAAATGGTGACGTCACGACGGCATCACAACTCGGTCGCGCGAATACTGCGCCGCGCCAACGCAAAAGGGACGGCGACTCAGCGCGGCAACCGTTGGCTGTACAGGCGCACCAGCGCCATGATCCCCGTCAGGACGATGGTGAATAGCGCTGCTGATGCACATGATTCGTATACGTCGGCGATCACAATGGTCTTGCCGCCCCGGACCACGACGCCGTCGGTCGGATGGATCAGGCTGTTGAAGACCTGGGCGGTGGTGGAAAGCCAGAACAGGCATGGCAGCAGCCAGTAACTGCGGCTTCCGGTGACGGGCCGCCCCGGGAATCTGGTTTCGACGAGCGCGACGAGTTGAAAGATCAACCAGCCGGTGAGAAGCCAGCCGAAGTAATTGGTCAGTGGCACACCCAGCGCACCGGTCGGGTGGTCGTAGGAGTACCAGTTGTGTGCCGTCGCCCCGACGGGGTCGTACACAAGGTCGTAGCCGCCGAGAATGAACGTCCCCACGAGGGGGGTGGTAAAGCGTTCGGCGCCACCGACAGCCACGGCGGCCACCGGCCGCATGATCACCCGAGCCAGCGCCCAGGCCAGCCAGCCGAACATGATCCAGCCGGTCAGGACCGCGAGCGGGACGCCGAGGGGTTTCACACCGGGCATGTGATGGGTGTAGGAGCCGAACGGAAACCCGGTCGCGATGCTGATTGCTTCCATGGTGAAAGAGACAACGCCGGCGATGACGACGAATGCGGCCATGCCGCGGAAGGTGTAGCCCAGCCACGCATGGACGACGACGAACAGGATGAGCAAGCCGGCTTGGGCAGCTGCGGCTTGAGCAGCCAGCGACGGCCGCACCGCCATCACCCCCACGGCGAGCAGCGTGAGGGCCAGCAAGACCCAACACAATGCCTGGAGAAGCTTCATCTGTACGGCAACCTCCCGCTCGGTTCGACAGCGAGACATTACGCGCGCCATCGGCGCCGCATAGTTAGATCTCCACTATGGGCGAACGTGTCACGTTCCAAAGCTCCACCGGCGCGAACCTGGCCGGGATCATCGAGGTCCCGGACTCCGCAGTGCGCGGGTGGGGGGTGTTTGCGCACGGCTTCACCCTCGGCAAGGACTGTCCGGCCGCGGCGCGGATCTGCAAACAGCTGGCCTCGGACGGTATCGGCATGCTGCGCTTCGACGCGCTGGGTCTCGGTGGGTCGGACGGAAACTGGGGTGACGGGTCGTTCACCGTCAAGACCGACGACATCGTCGCGGCCTGCGAGTTCATGGTCAACCGCGGGACGCCGGCCGACATCCTGGTCGGGCACTCCTGGGGTGGCGCCGCGGTCATCGCCGCGGCGATGCGGTCGCCGGGCGTGCGGTCGGTCGTCACGGTGGCTGCGCCGTTTGACCCCAGCCACGTCGAAAAGCATTACGACGCGGTGGTTGACCGCTGCTTATCCGAGGGCAGCGTCGAATGGCTGGTTGGCGGACGCAAGCTGATTCTCAAGCGGGCGTTCGTCGAGGATGTCCGTGCGGCTGCGCTGCACGACAAGATCAAAAGCTTGCGGCTGCCGCTGTTGATCCTGCACTCGCCCACCGATAACACGGTCGGCATCGAGAACGCGAGCGAGATCTTCCGCATGGCCCACCACCCGCGCAGCTTCGTCTCACTCGAGGGCTCCGATCACCTGCTCACCGCCCGCGGCCAAGCTCATCGGGCAGGCCGGATCATCGGCGCCTGGGCCGACGCCTACCTGGGGATCGAAGCCGGAAGCTAGCCTGCAGAACGCAATTCGCGGCAGCGACCCTCAGCGAAGCGGGCGAAACACCGGCAGAATCCGGTATTTCGCCGTAAAGCTGGCCTCACGGTATTCGTCGCCGACCTCACCGTCATGGGCGACGACCGTCGGCTCATCGACGGCCGAGAAGCTGAATTCGGGCACCTGGAGCTCGTGGTAGAGCGGGCTGCGCTGCAGCCGTCCGAAAACGAGCGCGGTCAGGATCCGGGCGGTGGCGAACCGGCGACCCGTTTCGAGGATGCGCACGTCGATCAGGCCGTCGTCCATCCGGGTGCGGCGAGACGGGGCGAACCCGGTCGGCAGGTACAGCGAGTTGCCAAGAAAGAACAGCGAAGTCAGCAGCGTCTTGTCGTCATAGCGGATGCGGACGGGTTGATCGCTGCGCAGTGTGTGCAGCATCGCGTAGAAGCCGGCCACTGGCTTGCCGATGCGCTTCTCCAGCTTTTCGCGCTGCTGCACGAATGCCGGATACGCGCCGATGCTGGCGGTGTTGATCACAGTCCGACTTTCGTTGAGGCACACCAGATCAACGCGGGCCACAACGCCGCGACGGATGGCATCCACGGTCTTGCCCACGGTGTCGCAGCCGATGTCCTTTGCGAAGTGGTTGAGTGTGCCGGCGGGAAAGACCGCAAGCGGAAGCCCCGCATCGACGGCGACCGCCGCGGCGGTGGACACCGTGCCGTCGCCGCCACCTACCGCGAGCACCTCGGCCCGGGCCGCGGCGCTGCGCATCACCTGCTCGGGGTCATCGTCAGGACCGAGTTCCACGATCTCCGCCTTCGGCAACTCGGCACGAACCTCGTCGACGACGCGAGCGCCGGTGCCGCTGCCCGACGCCGGATTGATCACCAGGACCACGCCCGAGCCATCGGGCCTTTCCGGCGTCTCGATGCGCAGCGGTTCCGATTGTGGCAGAGCGGTTTCGACGACCGGCGGGACCAGCCGCCCGCCCAGCACGGCGATCCCGGCGCCGATGCCGAACCCCGCGATGACATCACCGGGGTAGTGCGCGCCGGTTGCCACTCGCGACAATCCGACCAGGCCGGCCAGTAAGGCCAGCCCGAAGCCCAGCGGCGGATTCTCCAGGCCCACACCGACGGCGAACGCGGCCGCGCTGGCCGAGTGTCCCGATGGGAACGAGTTAGACGTCGGGCGACGGCGTGCCCTTCTGACCACCGGCACCTGGTCGTAGAGGGGGCGGGGGCGCCGGCGAATTCGCTTGGCGATCTGGTTGGTGAACAGGCTCGTCACACCGAGCGTCACGAGTCCACGCGTCGCACCGCGCTGCGCGGCCGGCTTCCTCGTTGCGAGCAGTCCGCCGGCGATGACGAACCCCAGCTTGGAATGGTCGGCCGCTCGGGTCAGCGGAGGCATGACTGTGTCGAGCAGCGGGGTGGGGGTTTCGGCCACCGCGACGAACAACTCGCGATCGAGGGTGCCCAGACCCCGGGTGATCTGCTTGATTCCACGCGCGCGCTGCCAAGGCCCCCTGCTCATTTGCTACACCCTAACGTTGCGACTGATAAGAATTGACGCACTATGACCAGGCGGGCGGCAGTGGACTATCACCAGAGGTGGCTGGCGAACGCCGAACGTCTGGGTGTTGCGGGGGCAGTCACCAACGCGATCGCCGGTCAGCACGGCGTCACGCCGGACAGCTTTCGGGTCCTCGAGAAGATGGCGGAGATCAACGACCCGGATGGCAAGTCGTTCTTTCTCATTCCACCGGGTACCACCGGCGACGAGGCGCGCGGCGCGACGTTGTTGACCTACATCCTCAACGCGGGCACCGGTTATGGCGGCCCGACGAGCCGGCCCACCGACTTCCCCGAGACGCCATACTCCGCCGATGAGGTCCGGCGGATTGCCGATCGCCAGCAGGCGAACAGCTGGAGTTACGACCAGGACGTCGGGTTCGTGTACCGCAATGGTGGGCGCCTCGTCACCACCCCGAACGGCATGCTGATGGGACTCGGCGGCAACCGGATCCAGCAGCTGTTCAGCCAGCAGGGCGGCACGGCGTGGGGCGACATCTTCATGGTCAACGTCTCGGTTGACGTCAAAGATTCCACCGGGCCTGCCCGGCGGCTCCGTCAAATCATCGAGTCCGGGCACGCGTGGTATACCGACCGTAAGGGCCGGCCGCTGGAGAGCAATCTGGCGCTCGACCGGGTGCTGCACCACGAGGAGCTGCATTCCCAGCAGTGGGCCGCCAAAGGCCACTCGCGCATGATCACCGCCTACATTTGGGAAGTGATCCGCGACAGGCTGTTTGGCAAGACAAACCGGCTCGAAGCGCAGGCCGGCCTGGCCGATGGCGGCTACCTGTAACCGCCAGTGCACCGGTTATAAAGCGCGAATTCCGTTGTGGAGCACCATTAAACCGATCAGGACCAGGATTGCCGCCATCAGTGCGGCATTGTTCTTCTCCATCCAGTCTCTGACGCGTTCCAGGAAATCGTCGAGGCGGTGACCCGCGGCCACGTAGGCCAAGATGGGGATCGCGACCGTTGACGCGGACACGGCGACGAAGACGATGCCGGCGCTGAGTTTGTCGACATGGTCGAGGTCGCTGGTGCCGATGGCCAAGCCCGCCGCCAAGTTCATCAGGAGCACCTCAAGGCGGACCACGGTCAGCACCAGCCCGGTGATGGCCGCGCGCCTGGGGCGCATGGTGCTAAAGGAACGCATCCAGGCCGGCGACTCGGTGTGACTATGCCGGGTCACCCACCGGTAGATGCCGAACAAGATCAGGGCGGACCCGAGTACCACCCTCAGCCAGGATGCCCATGTCGGTGTCGACTTGTGCATATCGCCGAGCCCACCGGAGCCCGCGACGAAGAGCACGGTCTGTGCCATCAGCCCGAACAGCCACCCGCCGAGGAAAGCCAGCCCGGCGGGCCGCGGCCGTGGCGCGTGCAGCACGAGGACAGCCGGGATGATCGACAGCGGAGAGACGGCGATGACCAGCGCCAGCGGAACGAGTGTGGGTAACAGCGAGCTCCAGCTTCCAGCCACGGGCAGCAATCCTCTCGTTGACATCGTCGCCGGGCCACCGAACGCGGTGCGCTCGCTGTCCGGGCTTCGCTGAACACGCCTAGGTGGTTGTATGTGATTGCAGCGCAACCTTCGAGCAAGACACTAGGGGAAGAACGCGTGGCTCGGATCCACCTTGGGCACATTTTTCACCTTGCCGGCTCTCCGCTGGTATCCGAAGCCGTCCACGCATTGGTGTCCATCCCAGAAGGTGCGCTAGTAGTCGGGGACGACGGCAGGATCGCCTTTTGCGGTGACCGCGCCGGTGTCCCTCTGAAGTTCCGATCAACACCCGTGACAGATCACCGGCCGGGGTTTCTGCTGCCGGGGTTCGTCGACGCCCACGTTCATTTCCCGCAAACCTTTGCGGGCGACTCGTACAACGGTGGGCAGCTGCTGGAATGGCTGAACAACTGCATCTATCCCTCGGAAGCCCGCTTCGCCGACCGGAACTTCGCACAGCGGGCGGCGGTCGAGTTCTGCGATCGCCGCATCGCGAGCGGGACGACGGCCGCCATGGTCTTCGGCTCGCCGTTTCCCGAGGCGCAGGATGCGTTGTTCACCGAAACCGCGCGTCGCGGCCTGCGGATCGTCAGCGGTCGCGGCATCCAGACCGTTGGGCCGCCGGCGGCCAAGCCGTTGATGACGTCAGAAGACGACGCGATCCGGCTGGCCCGCGAAGAGATCAACAAGTGGCATGGGGCGGACACCGGCAACGCGAAGACCGCCCGGCTACATGTGGCGCTGGTACCGCGATTCGCCATCGCGGTAACAAGCGAGACGCTGAAAAGACTTGGCGAACTGTATGACTCGGTGAGAGATCGCGGCGTGTACTTCCACACTCACCTCAACGAGAACGACCGCCCGGGCACCGGAGAAGTCGATACGACCAAGCAGACCTATCAGGTCGACTCGTACCTGGACACCTATGACGGCAAGTTTCTGCCCGGCTCGAAAGCGGGCGGCCCGAGCATGCTCGGGCGGCGCAGCATCATGGCGCACGCGGTGCACTGCCAAGACGTGGAGTTGCGGCGGATGTCGGAGACCGGCACGTCCATCGCACACTGTCCCGTCTCGCAACAGTTCCTCGGATCCGGCACCATGCCGTGGCGCCGGACGGTTGCTTCCGGGGTAAACATCGCTGCCGGAACGGATTTCGGCGGCGGGGACGAGTGGCCGATTCCGCAGGTGCTCGCCGCGGCCTTCAAGGTGCACATCGGGGAGCCGGGCGATGCGAGCGCGTCCATGCATCCGGCCGAGATGCTGTTCATCGGCACGCTCGGCGGTGCCCGCGCGCTCGACATGGAGGATCGCTTCGGCAACTTCGACGTCGGCAAGGAGGCCGACTTCGTTGTCGTCGACCCGAACCGCACGCCGGCGCTGCGGGCCGTGATCACCGAGGGCGTGCGCTCCGACGACCCGGCCATGGCCCGGGACCAGACACTGTTCGGGTTGCTGATGCGAACGCGCGAAACATCGATCGCCGGCACCTATATACAGGGCCGCCGGCTGTAACCGTCCTAGCCCTTTCGGCGCAGCGTCCACGCCGGTATCCAGTGCGTCACGCCTCTTTGCTTGGACCCGTACACAATTGAATAGGTCACCAGCCCCCACCAGTCGCCCTGCTCGCAAAGGCCCCAGCAGCTCAGCCGCCCCTCGACGACCTTGTGCAGCTGCAGGCCATTGGGCTGATACCTGCCCGAGCGGTGCGGCTCGCGCGGGAAAAGCACCGTCAGATCGATCAGCACGGCGATCGGCGGACGCACCACCCGAAACGGGCTGCGGACCGGCTGCCCGTTGTATCCGATCGACGCGAGCGACCCCATTGTTCGATCATACGTTCGAACAATGGACCTTAGGTCGAGTCCGTTCATTTGCCACTCGGCCGAGTCCGGGTTTGCGTCTGGCACCATAACGGTGTGTCGGGGCGTCGCGTGCTGGACCCGCTGATCGTCGGAGTACTGGCCACCGCGGTAAGCCTTGCCGGCGCGGGCCGTCCCTCTTTCTGGTACGACGAGGCCGCGACCATTTCGGCCGCCTACAGTCGTTCGCTTGGCCAGCTGTGGCAGATGCTCGGCGACGTCGACGCCGTCCACGGCCTGTACTACCTGCTGATGCATGGCTGGTTCCAGATCGTCCCACCCACCGAGTTCTGGTCTCGGGCGCCAAGCGGTCTGGCCGTCGGGGGCGCCGCGGCCGGAGTGGTGGTGCTGGGCAACCAGTTCTCCTCTCGCACCGTGGCGGTGGCCGCCGGGGTTATCTGCGCGGTGTTGCCGAGGTCGACGTGGGCAGGCATCGAAGCCCGCCCATACGCGATCTCGATGATGGCCGCGGTGTGGCTGACCGTATTGTTCGTCTACGCCACCCGTCGTCACAACACTTGGGTCTGGGTGGCTTACGTTGTCGCCCAAGTGGTTTCGATCGTGTTCGATATATATCTGGTGCTGCTGGTGCTGGTGCACCTCGCCTTCGTGTGCGCCTTCCTGCGCACGCGAACGGTCGTCGCCTCCTTCGTCGTCACGTCCGTTCTGGCGAGTTGTGCCGTGGCGCCGTTCTTGGTCGTGGCCGCGGGACAGGTGCATCAGATCAGTTGGGTCGCACCGATCGGGCACCGAACAATCGAAGACGTGACGGTTCAGCAATACTTCGAGCGAAGCCCGCCGTTCGCGGTGTTGTCGGCACTGGTGATCGCGGCAGCAATTGCCGTGTGGCGCTGGACATCGGTGAAACTGGTTGCGGCAGAACGGCAATTGCTGACCTTAGCGATTGCGTGGCTGCTGATACCGACCGCCCTGATCGTGGCGTGGTCGGCGATGCTTCATCCGATCTACACGCCGCGCTACTTGTGCTTCACCGCGCCGGCGATGGCACTGGTCCTGGGCGTCTGCATTGGCGCATTGGCGGCCAAACCGTGGGTGGCGGTGGCACTCGTCACCGGATTCGCTGTCGCTGCGGCCCCGACTTACCTTCGGGTGCAACGTAGCCCGTACGCCAAGTACGGGATGGACTACAGCCAGGTGGCCGATCTGATCACCGCCAAGGCGGCGCCGGGCGATTGCCTACTGATTAACGACACAGTGACGTTTATGCCCGCACCGATGCGGCCGTTGATGGCGGCGCGCCCCGACGCCTACCGGAAGTTGATCGACCTCACCCTGTGGCAACGGGCAACGGACCGCAAGGACGTCTTCGACACCAACCTCATCCCGGAAGTCGTCGCCACACCGCTCAGCGGTTGCCACGTCGTCTGGATCATCACCCAGGCCGACGAATCGCTGCCCGCCCACGAGCAGGGTTCGGCGTTGCCGCCCGGGCCGCGCTACGGAGCGACACCGGCCTTCGCGGTCCCGCACGACCTGGGCTTCCGGCTCGTCGAGCGCTGGCAGTTCAACCTTGTTCAGGTGTTCAAAGCGACGCGGTGATCACCAGACGCGGATGTAGTCGATCAGCATGCTGGCCGGGAAAACGCCCGCGGCGGGGTCACCGGCGCCGACACCACCGACGGCAAGCGTGAACATCGGCGTCATCCAGTAGCCGGGATTGTTGAACGGCCACCGCATGTCCTCCGGCGGGTTGCCGGCGACATGGATGGGCTTGGGCGGAACCTTGAAGTACTCGGCGCCGTCGCGTGAGAATGCGAATCCCTTTTCATCCCACCGCATTCGCCAGGTGTGCCAGGCACCGTCTACCAGGCCGGGAATCGATTTGCCTTCCCAGGTCTTCCCGTTGGATGCCGCGTGCACCGTGGTCCCCGGGGCCCATTCGCCATTGCCGTACCACTCGAAAATGTCGACCTCGCCGTCGGGCAGTGGGTCCTCGTTGACCGTCCAAAACGAAGGCCACAGGCCGGGGGTCAGACAATCCAGCTTGATCTTCGCTTCCCAGGTGGTGTTGATCATGCCCCGCCAGTTGCCGCGCAGCTTGCCGCTGTAGTAGGTGTTGCTCAGAAAATCGTGTGTGGCGCAGAGGACGAGGTTGGAGTGGCCGTCCTGGAACACGTTTTGGCGGTCGTCGCGGTAGATCCCCGCGACCGGCGGGTACACGTCGTCCTGCCAAGTCTGGATCGTCCACTTGCTCAGGTCGGGAGCCGAGCCCGCGGGTCCGTCGAACTCGTCGGAGAAGAGGTAGGGCCCACCCGGGCCGGCGGCCGGCGCGTCCGGCGGTGCGGGGTGCGCCGCGGCTTCCGGGAGCGGCATCGACGCCGCCGCCGCCAGCATGCCGAGCCCGCTCGTCAACAACATGCGGCGACGATCCATATCCACCTACCACCAATCGCTAAAGCCGGGGCGTCCGACTCGGCACGGCTCCCCCCGCGGCCAACTCTCGCAAACGGTGTTATACAACCATGCGCGCCGATGGTACGCATCCTGCCCCCAGCACATTGAAAGGCGCGCATCCAGTCGACCAGCATTTCCGCGGGGTAGGCCGCTTTGGGTTCAAGGGGCGCCCGCAGCATAAAGCAGTTCTTTGAGCTGACTTTGCTGCTCGGCGGTCAGCCGCGTCAGAATTCGCTGTTCGGCCGCCTCGACGGCGGTGCCCGCGCGCTTCAGCAGGGCGTTGCCGCGCCGCGTCAGCCGTGCCGGCATCGCCCGGCCGGCCGGAGCCGAAGCGGGACGGCTCAGCGCGCCGCGGTCCTCGAGTGCGCGCAGCACTTGGTTGGCCGCCTGCGCAGAAACGTTGGTACCGCGGGCCAACTCGGCACTGGTAAGGCCGGGGTGTTTGGCCAGGATTCGCATGCACACGAATTCCGGCAGGCCGAGCCCCAGCGGCTTGAGCTCCGCGGCCACCTGGGGCCGTAGCGATGCCATCACTCGGTACAACAGGAACCCCAAAGGCTCATCGCGGGAAGGACTCATGCCCCACATGCTGGCATGCGCAGACCGGTGCACTGCAGGCAACCATCAATTTAGTTGACATCCCCACTGTCGGTGGTATCAAGGAAGTTGATAATCAGGTACGGAAAGGAACTTCAGATGTCTGGTGGATTTTTCGGCGGCTTCGGTGGACCCGGCGCAGGCGGCTTCGGCGGTGGCCCAGGCGGCTTCGGCTTTGGCGGCCCGGGCGGTTTCGAGGGCGGCCCAGGTGGTTTCGGCGGTGGCTGGGGTAAGCACGGCTGGGGGCATGGCGGACCGGGCGGCCCCGGATTCGGTCCCGGTGGTCGCCCGCCGCTGAAGCGCGCGGCGTTCGTCACCGCGGCGCTGTTGCTCGACGGGCCGGCTGATGCCGCGCAAATCGTGCAACGGGTATCCGACGCAACCGGCGGAGCATTTACCCCTCCGCACGACATAGCAGAGCTTGCCATCGGACTGCTCGCCGGCCGCGGCGTGGTGACCGTCGACAATGGCGTGGCAACCCTGACCGAGCTGGGCAAGAACCTGCTGGCCTGGCGCGGCGTCAGCAGCGAAACCGCGCATGCTTTCCTGGGGCGGGCGGCCAAGTTCGGCGACGTGTTCAAGATCCGCAGGGAAATGTTCGAGATCGCCGGGCTGGCACGCACGATCACCTGGACGGGCACCGACGAGCAGAAGGAAAAGCTCGCCGAGACCCGGACCAAGGTGCTGGACGCCCTGCGCGAGGCCAAGAAGACGCTGCACCGCGTTCTCGGCGAGGACTAGCGCGCGGCGAGGGTGCCCCCACGGCGTTGCGTGTGCGTGTAGGGCGGCGACACGCGGGGTGAGGCCGCCGTGGGCGCACACTCGAAGCCCGGGTCACACAGTCGCCGCCAACCTTCTTACGTGGACGCGGGCTCGCTGATCTTGACCAACGTCTTGCCGATGTTGGCGCCGGTGAAGAGCCCGTTGAGCGCGTCGACGCACGACTCGATGCCTTGAAAGATGGTCTGGCGGTGCTTGAGCCGGCCTTCGGCCTCCCATTGACGCAGTGAGGCAAAGGCTTCGTCGAAGCGGCCCCATTGGTCGAGCGCGTTGAATCCCTGCATCAGCGCGGTCTTCGACAGCAGGTTGACGTAGTTGGCGGGCCCGGGGTGCTCACCGGTCAGGTAGCTGGAGATGACGCCGCAGAGCACGACTCTGGCGTTGGCGGCGAGCCGGCCGAGCACCGCGTTGAGGATCGGCCCGCCGACGTTGTCGAAGTAGACGTCGACCCGCTTGGGGCAGTGCTGCTTCAGCGCGGCCGGCAGATCGTCGTTCTTGTAGTCGATGCACGCGTCGAATCCGAAGTCCTCAACCACCGCGCGGCATTTCTCCGGCCCGCCCGCGATGCCCACCACCCGGGCGCCGGCGATCTTGGCGATCTGCCCGGCGACCGATCCGGTGGCGCCCGCGGCCGCCGAGACCACCACCGTCTCCCCCTCTTTCGGTTTACCGATGTCGGTCATGCCGAAGTAGGCGGTGGCACCGGTCGGCCCGTAGACCGACATGATCGCCAGCTGGTCCTCCTCACCCGGGATGGGCGTGCTGAACAGGTCGTCGCGGATGATCACGTACTCCTGGAAACCGGTCAGCGTGGTGATCACGTCGCCGACCGCGTAGGCGTCGCACTGCGACGCGACGACTTCGCCGATGCCGGCCGACCGGATCACCTCGCCGAGCTGCACCGGCGGAAGGTAGCCGGGCTGGTCGTTCAGCCAGGTCCGCACGGCGGCGTCGAGCCCGACGTAGGTGGTCCGGACCAGTGCTTCACCGTCGGCGGGCTCCGGTGCCGGCCGGGTGATCAGCTCGGTGTCGTCGGGCGTAACCAGCCCGGTCGGGCGGCGACGAAGGAGGATCTGGCGATTCGGCATGTCGGGCACGCTGCTGAAACTACCCATTAGCGGCCATCCAATGGGAGCATCTGTCCATGGAATCGCAGGACGACCCGGAAAAGCGGATTCGGGACCTGGAGCGCCCGCTGGCTGACACCGCGCGCGCTTCGGAACTGGGCGATGTGCCGCAGGGCGCTCAGGCCTACCCGCCACCACCAGGCGCAATACCACCGCCGCCACCACCGCCGATGTACGGCTATGGCGGTCCCTTCGGCGGGCCTGCGCCGAAACCGCCCTCGGGCAACCGGATGTGGTGGATCCTCGGCACGATCATCGTCATCGGTGTGCTGGCTCTCGCGGGTGGCATCGCGGCCTTTGCCGCACATCAACTTTCCGGTGTCCGGTCAATCATCAACTCCTCGGGCGTGACCACCACGCCCGTGACGACGACGCCGCGAACAACGACGCGCAGCCCGCGGTCGTCGACCAGTGCGACACCCAGTTCCGGCCCCTCGACATCGCCGCTGCCGCCGCAAGGCGCGCCACTCAACGTGTCCGGCATCAACGAGAACAAGACGATCGCATGCAACGACAACGTGGTCACCGTCAGCGGGATTACCAACACGATCGTGATCACCGGCCACTGTGCGAGCCTGACGGTGTCCGGCATGCAGAACTCGGTCACCGTCGACGCAGTCGACACGATCGACGCGTCCGGCATGAGCAACCATGTGACGTTTCACTCGGGCGCGCCGAAGATCTCCAACTCCGGTGTCGACAACACCGTCACGCAGGGCTGAGGTACGTCAGTCGGCTTAAGTTTGCTCGTCCGAATCGTCGTCGAGCACGCCGACCGCAATGCCGTACGGCAGGAAGCGCACCTTGCGCTTCGGATCGACATTGTTCTTGTTAGCCCGCAACGCATCGAGCTCGTTGGCGTACACCTGCTCGACCTGCGCGCCACCTGTGGCGTCCACGGTGTAGATCGCCCAGACGCCGTCACCGGCTTCGCCGGCGGTTTCCGGCCCGGAACGGGGCCGACGTGACAGGTCGTCGAAGAATGCCGACCAACCCGTCCCGGCACCCGGAGCGGCCGCAAACCTGCTGATCCGCTGGAAAACGTCGCGCAGCCCCTCGCTGCCCTCCCTGATCACCCGATCGAAATCGTCGGGATCAAATCCGAACGCTCCGTACTCGCCCACGCGGCCTCCTTGCAGCTCGTAGCGTTAGTCCCAGTGTGCGCCAGTGCGGGGCGATCCGCCACGGAGTTTGCTCCCAGCCGAACGCCACCCGCTAGTAGCCGGGGCCCAGGAACGGGTTCTGCGAGTACCCGCCGCCGGGATATCCGCCACCCGGATACCCGCCGCCCGGATACTCCCCGGGATATTGCTGGGCCGGATACTGCGGAGCCGGGTTTGCGGGCGCCTGACTTGCCGGCACCTGGATCGGGATCGGCACCGGCAGCAGCGGAACGTGGATCCACTGCGTGGTCATCGGCACCGTCGTCGTGGTGGTCGGTGTCGTCGTGGGCGGCGGCGGTGGCGGCTCGGAGGTCGGGGTCGTCATGTCCGTCGTGGGCGGCGGCGCAGTCGTCGTCTGGGGTGGCGGCGGCGGACGGTGTGTGGTGTAAACCGGTGGCGGGTGCGTGGTCACCACGACCGGTGGCGGCGGAGGCGACGAAGGCGGCTCCGGTGGGGGCGGCACCGAGCTGGGAACCGGCGCGGCGGTCGGCGGTGGCGGCACCGCTGTGGGCGGAGCAGGACTGGGCATCAGCGTGCTGACCGGTGGCAGCGGCATGGGGGCGACCGAGGGCACCGGAGGAGCCTGGCGGTTTTCAATTCCCGTCAACGTGTACGCCACACCACCGACCGCGGTCATGGCCACCAGCGCGAACATCCCGACGACCAACTGCGACAGCCGCACCCGCCGCCACGCCCGTTCCCGGGGTGCGTCGATCACGTTCAGGCGCATCGACCAGCCGCCGGGGTTGCTTTCTTCGTCGAAGGCCTCGGGTGTGTAAGGCACCCGGATATCGCCGGGGTATTCGGTTTGCGACCAGGCCAACTCGCGATCGGTGAGAGCTTCCTCGTCGATCACCAACAGGTCGCCGGCGGGCAGTTCGATGATGTCGCTGCCCGACGACGCGGCGAGCAAGCCGACGGACGTGCGGGTGCGCAGGTCGAGTTCTTCACCGCGCACGGCCAGCAGCAGAGCGCCGGCGGCGGCCGCGGATGCGGGTTGCGACGGTGACACGACAGGTCGGCGGCTGTGCACCGAAAGGCGTTCGTTGACAAGAGGAATGCTGGCGCCACCGCCGACGGTCACCACCGCCGAAAGGTCACTCCAGCCCTTGCGGTGCCGGCACAGCATGTCGTCGAACGCGTAGATGAGTCCGGTGAGCCGGTCCTGGATCAAGTCACCCAGCTCGTCGCGGGTGAACTTCATGGTGGCCCGGCGGCCGCCGAGTTCAGCCGCGAATTCCGTTGCCCGTTCGGTGGATAGCTGCTCTTTGGCGGTACGGCACTGCTCCTTGAGCCGGACGATTTGTCCGACCGCGGCGGTGCTGGCCGGGTCGATACCGCTCCCGTGTCCCAGCTCCTCGAACACGCAGAGCAACAGCGCCTGGTCGATCTCGTCACCGGAGAAGTCGGTGTAACGCATTGTGGCGCTGAGCGGTTTGAAATCACCCGCGAGGTCTACCAACGTCACCGACGTGCCCGACCCGCCGAAATCAAGCAATCCGACGACGCCGGTTGCGGCAAGGCACAGTTCGGCGTTCGCCGCCGTCAACGACGCGATCGCATCCGACACCAGGCGCGGTGCCATACCGCTTCGTACGAAACCCAGATGTGTTCGTAATCCGTTGCGTAATGCCTGCGTAGTAACGGGTTTCCAGTACGACGGAACAGCGATCGAGATCTCCGAGGAACCCGCGTCCGCGCCGGCTGCCAGCACCATCGCGTCCAGCGCTTCGACCATCAACAGGTCGGGATCATGAGCGGAGCCATCGCCGGACACCAATGCCACCGAATCGCCGACACGGTCGACGAACCCGGTCATCAACATGCCGGGCTCAGCGAGGTTCGGGTCCTCTTCGGGGAGACCAACTTTCGGCGCGCAGTGCGGGTACAGCGTCAATACCGCACGACGTGATACCGGCGGGTTTCCGCTACGCGCTGCGACCAGGTTGGTGGTTCCGATCGACAACCCAAGTGGGTCGTACATAGAGCGAATACTTTCGTCTATAGGGGTCGGTGGCCAGCGTTAACGATAGCCGCGGACACGCGGAAAGCCGATGGTTCGCAATGCCATTGGTATCCGCTCGATGCGGTTGTGACACCGAAGTGGTACCACAAACCCCTTGACAAAAAGCTGCGCGTCAGACCACGGTGAGCGGCAGCGAACGCCTCGGCTCGAACTGGAATGTCGCTCCGCCACTGACTCTGACCACCGAAACCTCTGGCAGTTCCTCGGTGCGAGTGTCGGTTTCGACCAGTTCCGCGGTCCAGTCGGTGGCCGTTCCGCTAACTCGGACTTCGACGTGCGGTTCCACCGCGGTGGCGATCGCCTGCAGCGGCTGAACGGATCCCGGTGAGCACAACGAGATCCAGGAAGCGTCGTCGTGCGCCGGCGACGGTCGGACGTGTAGCCGGTTCGACTCCAGCTCTGCCGCAACGTAGCCCACGGGGTTGCACAGCGGGTGCAACTCAAGGACGCGGCGCACCCCTTCGATTCCGCCCGGAAGTTTGAGGGCGTGGTGAATGCGTTCGGCGGCCAGGCCCGCGATACCGATCAGGCCGCGGGTGCAGACGCCGAGGGCTTCGGCCTCGTCGGCGGCACGCGCCCGTACCGCGATCGCGAACGACAGATAGAGCAGGTGCATCTGCAGGCAGACCTCGTCGGCCATCCGGACCAGGGCCGAATGCGAGAAGGCGGCAAAGTCGAAATCGGAGAGCAGCGGACCCGAGTAATCCGCCTGCCCCTCGTCCGAGGGGTCGATGGCGCCGAGTTCCCATGTCGCAGCCTGGGTTTGGCTAACGATGTCCAGGGCCGGGATGCTCTGCGCTTCGGGGTAGGACTCGTCGATGATAACGGTCCACGCGCAGTGCGGATGCCGATCCGACGGCGTTCGCGGCGGGCGGTGGATGGGGCGGACCTGGGCCCGGGCGTTGGTCGCCACCGCGGTGGCGTCGAACGTCGGATCCTCGATGGTGTGGCACATCCCGAACACGTACTGCTCGCCCATGGGTTCCACGTCGAGCAGGGCGCCACAGTGGTCGAGGTGGAATTCGCCGTTCCATCGGTCGTGGACGGTGTACCGGAAATCCATGAATTGCGGTGGGGCGCCGATGTCGAGCTGCAGGCCCTTGAAGATGGTGGGCACATCGGTGCCCACGTAGTTCAGCGCTTGCTGCATGCGCCTGGTGTAGATGGGGCTGGCGCCCGCCCATTCCTCGATGGCGATCTGCACCATCTCGTCGCGGCCGAACGAGGAAATGCACCAGGCCATTCCGGATCGGTCGATCAGCTGCCCGATCAGCAGCAGTTCGGGAACCAGGACGGCCAGCTGCTCACGGGACAATTGCGCGTATCGCGAGGGGCTGCTCACGCCACAAAAATAGACTCGACTATGTTATAAAGTCAACAATGTCCATTGCTGCAGGCCAGACGCCCGGGCGCTCGGTCAGTCCGACCCGGCGCACCAGCGCGCCGCGCAAGCGTGGCGACGACACCCGCGCGAAGATCATCGACGAGACGGTCCGCTGCATCCAGGAGGAAGGTTTCGCCGCCGCGACCGCCAAGCACGTGGCCGAACGCGCCGGCGTCACGTGGGGCGTCATCCAATACCACTTCGGGGATCGCAACGGCCTGCTGATGGCCGTCGTCGACGACGGAGTGGACAGACTGATCGAGAGCCTGTCGTCGGCCGACGTCAGCGAACTACCGCCGCAACAGCGCATCGAGGTCGTCATCGACACCGCGTGGAGTTGCTACAGCAGTCCGACGTCGCTGGCCGCCTTCGAAATCCTGCGGGCCACCCGCGGCAGCCTGGGTCAGTCCTCCCGGCGGCACCTGCTCGAAATGAACTCCGCGATCGCCCAACTCGGCCGGCTGATCACTACAGATCCGACGAATTCTGGTGTGGCCGAGGTGATTTGGGCCACGCTGCGAGGTGTGGTACTGGCCCAGATGGTCACCGGGACGGCCATCGATTGGAGCGTGGAACGACGGGCCCTGATCGACATGGTCACCCGTGTGCTGCAATGACGGGATGACCCTCGACGATCTGGCCGACATCGAAGCCATCAAGCAAGTCAAATACCGCTATCTGCGCGCACTGGACACCAAGCACTGGGACGACTTCACCGACACACTGGCCGAGGACATCAAGGCCGACTACGGGCCGTCGATCGGTAACGAGTTGCACTTCACCAACCGCGCCGACTTGGTCGAGTACATGCGGACGTCGCTGGGTCCGAACGTCATCACCGAGCACCGGGTGACCCATCCGGAGATCATCGTCGACGGCGATACCGCAACGGGCAGTTGGTATCTGCAGGACAGGGTCATGGTCGCCGAATTCAATTTCATGCTGATCGGTGCGGCGTTCTACCGCGACACCTACCGGCGCACCGACGGCGGCTGGAAGATCAGCGGCACCGGCTACGACCGAACCTACGACGCCACAATGTCGTTGGAGGGCTTGAACTTCACGCTCAAACCCGGTCGCGCCATCAACAGCGCCGACTGAAAGTTACTTGTTGGTGATCGCGATGACTGCGCCGGGCCGCAGCCATTTCATGATCGACACCAGCTGAGCATCGTCGACCGCCACGCAACCCTCGGTGGGTTGGCCGTCGGTGGTGTGGAAGAAGAATGCGGCGCCGCCGCCCGGGGTCTTGTTCTTGTTGACGCCCATCACGACCGCGTGTTTGTACTGCGGGATCTGCAGGTTCTCGCTGTCGGCCGTATTGAACGGACATTGCGCCTTCTGGCACATCTGCATCGAGTTGAAGGTGGGGCTATGGTCGTCGCCGCTCCACCAGTAGTTGGAGCCGGCGACTTGGGTATAGGGCAGCCCGGTACCGGGATTCGGCGCCGTGCCGAACGCGGAGTCGAGGCTGTACACGCCCATCGGTGTGGCCGGAACGCCACTCTTGGCCTGCGGTGCCATGCCCGCCGAGCCGACGTGCGTCGGGACGCCGGTGCGCAGCGCCTGCCAGCCGGCGGCGGTGCGTTGGTAGATGTCCATTGACGCGTTCGAGCCGCCGGTGCTGACGACCGAAACCACTTGTGTGGCATTGCCAACCGAGCTCGCGAACCACGGGGTCCCGGCCGAGGTGACCGCCGGGGCGGCACTTCCGATCGGCGCGAGCATCAGCGATACCCAAAGGAAGCACGCCACAGCACACAGCGGAGCTAGCAGTCGGCGCATACCTTCCATCGTCAGGCGACACCGACCTCAGGGTCAAGTCAAGCTTTAGACCCGGTTGGGTCACGGCCCTGTGACCTACGAAAAGCCCAGCGCGCCACGGGCTTAGGCCGGAGCACCGCCAGACACACCAGCACGTAAAGATATGCCAGCGCCCAGCCGGCCAACACGTCGGACGGGTAATGCACGTTCAAGGCGACCCGGGAAATCCCGACCAAGACCAGGCAGACTGCGCTCACCGCGATCGCGACGCGGCCGACCGCCCAGCTCATCAACGGCAACACGAAGGCCAGCAGGGCGAGCCAGCCGGCCATCGTCTCGAACGCGTGCCCCGACGGAAACGACGTCTGGGGCACGGGCGCCAGCATGGTCGACGGTCGCGGACGATTCGCCAGCCCCTTGGCCGCCAGCGACACATACCCGTTCAGCAGGCCGCAGGCCACCAGCAGCAGCGCCGCGCGCACGTTGCGCCGCACCAACGCCACCACCGCAGCCGCCGCAGCCAGCAGCCGCAGTGGCTGCGGACCCAGCACGAACGACACGGCATCCCAGAATGGCACCCACGCCGGATGCTTGACCGCGACGTCGTGCGAGGCGTTCAGCAACGACCAATCGATCCAATGCAGCCATCCCCAATTCCGGGAGTAACCGACCCACAGCAACGCGTAGACCACCGCGGCCACTACAGCGAGGGAGATGGCCAGGGCGGCCCGGCTGCGGGTCATCCCTAAGCGATACCAGGGTCACCACGCGGATTGGTGGACCCCTCCCGGTTCCGAGTCATACTGGCGTCATGGCGGTCTTTGTCCGCAGGTTGCTCGGCATCGGCAAGCTACCCGAGGATCTGCATGCTCAGGTCGAGGCGGAGGGCCTGCTCTATCTCGCCGACTACGTCGCGGTGACCAGGCGGTTCAGCGGCGTCATCCCCGGTGTGCGGTTGCCGCACAGCGTCGCCTACTACACGGGCTCGGTGGCGCTCACCAGACAACGGGTGCTCGCCACGCTGTCGATGCTGCCGAAGCTGGCCGGCGTGACCGTCGACGTGCCCTGGGATGCGGCACCGGCCGGCGCGGCCACGGCCGAGATCTCGTCGACTGGGCTGGAGGTCAACGTCGACGTCGCGCAGGTTGACGAGAAGTTCAGCGGCGAGCTCTCGCTGGTCTACAAGGCCGAGATCCCGGCAGACGTGCTGAGCGGACTGCCGCGGCGATCGTTGACTTTTGACATGACGCCGGACTGCATCGTCCGCGCGGTCGGCGTTACCTATTCTCCGTGAAAGTCATCCGCGGCCACGGCGGCTGACGGAGCACGGCCAGGCTGCCGATGACCGCCGCGAGCAGACCGGTGAGCACCCCGATCAGTGCAACGCGATTCGCGTCGACGGCGGGCACCCAGGTTGCCTTGCCCTCGCTGATGACAAAGACGCCGAGCGGTCTTGCCACCGGGATCACGGTGACACCGTCGGCGGTCTCATAGGGCTCGCCGTAGACCCGCGGGGCGCCGCGGTCCATGGGCAGCTGGTTGAGCAC
This sequence comes from Mycobacterium sp. IDUB_19, assembly GCF_055419445.1. Taxonomy (NCBI): domain Bacteria; kingdom Bacillati; phylum Actinomycetota; class Actinomycetes; order Mycobacteriales; family Mycobacteriaceae; genus Mycobacterium; species Mycobacterium sp. IDUB_19. The sequence continues at coordinate 26,414 of NZ_JBVAXR010000037.1, forward strand.
GTCGGAATACTTCACTGCACGCTCCCTTTGCTTGCCGTTGATAGATTTGACGCTAATGCCATTCTCCTCTGGCGAGTCCCCTGACAGTGCAGTGAGCGAACATGCGTTCAGCCCACCGGACCGTCGCGTCGTCTACCGGGTGATCGCCGAACGGCGAGACATGCGCCGTTTCCTGCCCGGCAGCACGGTGCCCGAGGAGGTGCTGGCCCGCTTGTTACAGGCCGCGCACGCCGCGCCCAGCGTCGGGCTGATGCAGCCGTGGCGTTTCATCCGGATCACCGATGACGCGGTCCGTCGCAGCATTCACGCCCTCGTCGACGAAGAGCGCCCGCGCACCGCGCAAGCCCTGGGACCGCGAGGCGAGGAGTTCCTGCGGCTGAAGGTCGAGGGCATTCTCGAGTGCGCCGAGCTTCTGGTGGTGGCGCTGGCCGACAATCGCGACGTCCACATCTTCGGCCGGCGCACCCTGCCGCAGATGGATCTCGCGTCGGTGTCCTGCGCGATCCAGAACCTGTGGCTGGCGGCCCGGGCCGAAGGCCTTGGGGTCGGCTGGGTCTCGCTGTTCGATCCGCAACCCCTGGCCGAACTGCTGGGAATGCCCGCCGGCGCCGAGCCGGTGGCGATCCTGTGCGTGGGCCCGGTGCCCGAGTTTCCGGATCGGCCGGCGCTGGAGCTCGACGGGTGGACCCACGCGCGACCGCTGTCGGAGTTCGTCTCCGAGAACCAATGGGGTCAGCCGCCGGACCCGCGGCCCGGCCAGCCCGCGCCGGGGACGGACACCGGAACGGCCAGCACGGTGCCGTCCCAGTCGGTGTGACTCATCAGGTCCTGCGGGCCGGGCCAGTGCGCGGCAACCACGAACAGGGTCCGGCGATCGTTGCCGCCGAGCATGCAGGCGAACGCCGCGCGATCGAGTTGGACCCGATCCAGCACCGCTCCGCCCTCGCGGACGCGCACGCAGCAGCGATCGGCGACGTCGGCATACCAGGCGGCGCCGTCGCGATCCAGGCAGATGCCGTCGGGTGAGTGATCCCCCAGCTCCGCCCACACCCGGCGGTTCGACAACGACCCGTTGGCGCCGATGTCGAAGGCGGTCAGCCGGTGCCGGTACGACTCGGCCACGATCAGCGTGGCGTTGTCCGCGGTGACGGCCATCCCGTTCGGAAACGCCAGGTCGTCGGCGACCACCCGGGCGCTCCCCTCGCCGGCCAGCGCCACGAATCCGGGAGCCGGGTCACCGGCGGGCGGACCAGCGGCGAAGTCGAAGTTGACGTTGTTGACGTAGGTGTTGCCGCGGCCGTCGATCACGATGTCGTTGGGTCCGTGCGGTGACAGCACCGACAGGTCGGCATACCGCGACAACGTCCCGTCCGCGGACAGCCGAAGCAATGCCGGCGACGAGCTCGACGTCAGCACCAGCCCCCGCGCGTCCGGCAGGAAGTCGAAACACATTGGCAAGGACTGATGTTCGAGCACGACCTCGACCCGCCCCGCCGGGTCGAGGGTGCGAATCAGTCCCGCCGTCCAGTCCGCCATCCACAACCGGCCATCGTGCCAACGCGGCGACTCCAGCAGCCCCAGGCCGGCGATCAAGGTGTCCATGGGTCCCTCCCGATAAGTGGGGTATCGTCGCCGCCGGCGCATCCAGCGGTGGAGAGGCGTGGCGAATGACGGGCGACAACGTACTGATCGTGCACTGGCACGACCTCGGGCGCTATCTCGGCGCCTACGGTCACCCGGACGTCGACAGCCCGCGATTGGACCAGCTCGCCACCGATTCCATCCTGTTCACCCGGGCCCATGCCACCGCGCCGCTGTGCACGCCGTCGCGGGGGTCGTTCTTCACCGGCCGCTACCCGCAGAGCAACGGGCTGGTCGGCCTCGCCCATCACGGCTGGGAATACCGCGCCGGAGTCCAGACCCTCCCCCAGATACTATCCGAATCAGGCTGGTACTCAGCACTATTCGGTATGCAGCACGAGACCTCCTACCCGAAGCGACTGGGCTTCGACGAGTTCGACGTGTCGAACTCGTACTGCGACTACGTGGTGGAGAAAGTCCAGGATTGGCTGCGCAACGACGCCCCGCAGTGCGGTGAACAACCGTTCCTGCTGACGGCGGGATTCTTTGAAACCCACCGTCCCTACCCGCGGGACCGCTACGAGCCGGCCGACAGCGCGGCCGTCGATCTGCCCGACTACCTACCCGACACCCCGGAGGTGCGCGGCGATCTCGCCGACTTCTACGGCGCCATCACCACGGCCGACGCCGCGGTCGGCCGGATTTTGGACACGCTGATCGAAACCGGCCTGGATGCCAGCACCTGGGTGGTGTTCTTCACCGATCACGGACCGGCCTTCCCGCGCGCGAAATCCACGTTGTACGACGCCGGGACCGGTGTTGCCCTGCTGATGCGCCCACCCACCGGGCGGGCGCCCGAACCCCGGGTCTACGAAGAGCTGTTCAGCGGTGTCGATCTGGTCCCGACGTTGCTGGAGCTGCTGCGCCTCGACGTGCCGGCCGAGGTCGAGGGCGTCTCGCACGCCCACGTCCTGCTCGCGCCGGAGACGCCGGCCGATCCGGTGCGTGAGCAGGTGTACACGATGAAGACCTATCACGACTCGTTCGATCCGATTCGGGCAATCCGCACAAAGGAATACAGCTACATAGAGAACTACGTGCCACGCCCGCTATTGGACCTACCGTGGGACATCGAGGAGAGCCCGTCGGGGTTGGCGGTCGCACCGTTCGTCAAGGCGCCACGTCCGGAACGCGAACTCTACGATCTGCGAACCGATCCCACCGAGACCACCAATCTGCTGACCGATGGCGATTCGGGTATGGACGCGATTGCCGCCGATCTGGCTGTCCGCCTTAATGATTGGCGCCAGCGCACCGGCGACGTGATTCCGTCGGACTTCGCCGGGAGCCGCATCGCGACGCGATACACCGAAACGTATCTACAGATCCATCACACGACGCCGACCAGCCGATCGGCGATCGCGGCCGACCGGGGTGTCGAAGAGTGACGCCTATCCGTCGGTGCGGCGGCCACCGCCGACCTCGGCGACGATGAACACCCGCCGGAAAGGGAAGATCGTCGTGCCGTCGGCCCGGGCCGGGTAGGCGTCGTCCAGCAGCGGGATCAGCTCCTCGCGGAACTTCTCCCAGCCCTCGTCGTCGAGCCGCTCACGCACCGGAACCAGTGCGGTGCCGGTGATCCAATCCAGCACCGGGTGCTCCCCGCTGAGCTGGTGCAGGTACGTCGTCTCCCAGGCATCGACCCGGCAGCCCGCATCCATCAACAGATTGGCGTAATGTGCCGGCGGCTGGACCACCGCTCCGACTCGGAAAGGTATGTCCTTCAGCGTCTTTGCGTGATGTTCGCGACGCGCCACGGCCCGCACCGCGGCATGCGACGGAGTTTCGAAGTTACCCGGCATCTGAACCGCGATCCACGATCGGTCCGGCAGTTGGCCGGCCCATCGGACCAGCAGGTCGGCGTGCTCGGGAACCCAATGCAGGGCGGCGTTGCTGACCACCACGTCGGTGTCGGGTTTCGGCTTCCAGTCACGCAAGTCGCTGACCGAGGCATCGATCCCGCGTTCCCGGGCGGCGGCAACCATCTCCGGCGAGGTGTCCATCGCCTCGATCGCCGATCCGGGCCAGCGCTTCTCGAGGTACTTCGTCAAGTTGCCGGGCCCACAGCCCAGGTCGACCACCCGGCGCGCCCGCTCGGCCCCCACTCGGGAGAGCAAGTCGTAGAACGGGCGGCTGCGATGGTCTGCAAATGCCAGGTAGACGTCTGGATCCCACATGTCGGTCCTCCTGATCAACACCGCCGCTGGTCGGCCATATAGACCAAACCGTATTACCGTATGGTGCCCCCGCATCGCCCGAGTGGCCCCGGAATCTGCATCGAAACCGGCCAAACCCCCAGGATCCGCCATTCCGGCCGGATAGCATCGACACTCGTGGCGCCCGACACTGATCCCATCGATCCGCCCATTCCAGTTCCCGACGTTCCCGGTGCCGATGTGCCGCCCGGCGCCGACGGGTTGCCCCCGCTCTCGGCACTGTCACCGCATGAACGCAGGGTGGTCGCGGCGTCGGCCCTCGGCGATGTCGCCTTGCGCACCTGGGTCTCGTCGCTGCTGGCCGCGACGGCCGCGCCGGCCGTTGTCGCCACTTCGTTGCGCCACACCAAATCCGGCAGCGAGCGCAGCAACCTGAACTTCTACGCCGAGCTGGCGACCGAACATGACCCGGCGAAGTCGTTTCCGGCTCCCACCGAACTGCCGCGGGTATCGTCGCGGCCGGCGGGTCCGCTCGCGAAATGGATCGCACGCGGCACCGTCGACAACATTTCGTTCCCCAGCAGCTTCACGGCGATCAATCCCGCGCTGCGCCAGCGCTGGAATGCCTGGGGGTCCAACAACATCGTGCGCGCCCAGCATTGGCGCCACGACGACGGTCCGCGGCCCACGCTGTGCGTCATCCACGGCTTCATGGGGTCCTCGTATCTGGCGAACGGCCGCTTCTTCTCGCTGCCGTGGTACTACCGGTCCGGCTACGACGTCTTGCTGTACACGTTGCCATTTCACGGCCAGCGCGCCGAAAAGTTCTCGCCGTTCAGCGGTTTCGGCTATTTCGCCGGTGGGCTGAGCGGCTTTGCCGAATCGATGGCTCAGGCCGTGCACGACTTTCGGTCCATCGTCGACTATCTGCGTCACACCGGAGTGGACCGCATTGCGCTGACCGGCATTTCGCTGGGCGGCTACACCTCCGCGTTGGTGGCCTCGGTCGACGACCGGCTAGCAGCCGTCATTCCCAACTGCCCGGTCGTCACGCCGGCGACGATGTTCGACCAGTGGTTCCCGGCCAACAAGCTGGTCGGCCTGGGACTTGCGTTGTCCAGTATCAACCGCGACGAGCTAAACGCCGGGCTGGCCTACCACTGCCCGCTGAACTACCGGCCGCAGCTTTCCAAGGACCGGCGGATGATCATCACCGGCCTCGCCGACCGGATGGCGCCTCCGGGACAGGCCGTCATGCTCTGGGAGCACTGGGATCACTGTGCGCTGCACTGGTTTCCCGGCAGTCATGTGCTGCACGTGAGTCAGCTGGACTATCTGCGCCGGATGACCAGCTTCCTGCAGGGTTTTATGCTGGACTAGCCGCCTCGGTTCGCGCCGCCCGATGTGCCCCGGCGACCGGCGTCGGCCAATCCAGGGTCGCCAGCAAGTCGGCGGGCGCGTCGGTGTGGCCGTCGAGACGCTGCGTGGACAGCAGGTCCAGCGCAGCCAGCGCCGGCCCTTGGTTGCCGCGCTGCGGAGTCAGTCCGTTCACCGGCGGCCCACCTTCCGGTGGCCCGTCGGTGAGCAAGGCACACGCGGCCGCGACCGTGTTCTGGCCTCCCGATCGCGAAGCGGCGATCTCCAGCGCGGTGCACGTCTCGCGCGCGGACTGTGACCGGATCGCCTCCAGCATCTCAGGCAGGGCCGATTCGACGGGAATCTGATATGCCGCAACATAATCCGAGTTCCCGCGCTGCACCGCGCGCCACGACTCTCGGGCGTTGACCGTCAGCCAGCGCGGCACGTCGTCGGCCGCGACCGTGTTCGCCTCCCAGCCGATCTCGCGTAGGTGGTCGGCGAGCCGTCTCGCGGCGACCTCAGCGGTCTCGTACAACGGGATGCGCGACGAGCGCGCCTGCAGCGCCGGCAGGTTGTCGGCAGCCGACACCGTGATACCGATCCACGTCTCGCGTCGCGAGGTGTCGGATGCGTTGTCACGGCTCGTGATACGAACCTTGTCGGCACGGATGCCGTAACGGTCCAGATAGCCGGCGATCAGCTCCAGGGGGAAGACCGCCCCGTCGGCGGTGGACGGCCCGATCCGCACCAACGCGGTTGTCTTTGCGGCAACCGGTGACCCAGTGTCGGGCTCGCTGGTGGGGTTGGATCGGCGGCCCATGATGGAAATCCGGCGCCCCAGGATCGTGGTGAAATGCAATCCACGCCACCAGCCGAACAACACGATCACGGCAGCGCCGGCGATGCCGAGCAGCCAGTAGTCGCGAGTCGAGTGCCAGGGGTAGGCCAATGCCGCGGGCACTATCGCCAGCGCAGCCAGGGTGATTCGGGCGCTCCCCGGGATTGGGATCGAGCTCACGAGGTGGTCTCCTTCCGTCTGCGCGCGGCGATCGCTGCCGCGGCACCCACAGCCGCGACGATCAACGCCAGCGCGGCCGTCCCGGCGAACGCGACGGTCCGCGGGGTGTTGTCTTTCGGTGCCGGTGCCGGAGGCATGGCGACCGGTTTCGCCGGCGTTCCGGCCGGCCCGGTGCGCGCGGGCAGTTCCCAAGTCAGGGCCGCCAGTGCGTCGACGCTGCCGGTGCCGACGATGTTGGACGGCGCCCGGGCGCCGTTGTGTGCGGTCGCGGTGATGCGGCGCAGCACCTCGGCGGCGGACAGGTTGGGGTACTTGCTGCGCACCAGCGCCGCGACGCCGGACACGTAGCCGGCCGCGTAGCTGGTGCCGCTGAGCGCGCTCAGTTGCTGATGCTCGTCGGGCAGCCCGTTGGCCAAGCCGCCGCCGTCGCGATTGCTCACCGACACAATGTTTTCGCCCGGGGCCGCGATGCCCACCCACGGCCCGGACATGGTGAATTTCGACGGCTGCCCATCCGGTGTCAAGGAAGCCGCCGACAGCACGTACGGCTGCCACCACGACGGGGTGGACACCGACGTGACGCCCGCCCAATTGCGCGCATCGTCGGGACGGCCGAGATCGGTGAGCGGGTTTGACTCACACGACATTCCGCCGCCGACCGATCCGGTCGAGCCGGTGTTGCCCGCGGCCGCCACGATCACCGCGTCCTTGTCCACCGCCGCGTAGCGGATCGCCGCACCGAGCGCGGCCTGATCCACGGGCCGATCGGCGGCCATGCAAGTGACCTCCGAGATGTCGATCACCCGGGCCCCGAGATCGGCAGCGTGCACAATCGCTCGGCCCAGCGTCGCGACTTCAAGGGAGACCCGCGCCACCATCGGATCGCCGCCCGGCGTTCGCGGCGAGAACTTGCCGGATCCCGTCCGGATCGACAACACGCGTGCCGCGGGTGCGACGCCCGAGAAGCCGTCCTCAGCGGAAGGCTGCCCGGCGACGATTCCGGCGACCAGCGTGCCGTGCCCGTCGCAGTCGGTCAGGCCGTCGGTCGTCTCGACGAAATCGCCACCGGCATCGACATTGGGCAGCCGGGGCCCCGGCCGCACGCCGGTGTCGAGCACCGCCACCAGCTGGCCCTCACCGCGGGAAAACTGCCATGCTGCAGGAAGATTCAGCATTGCCTGACTGGGTGTCACCGCTGCGGGATCACTGCCGGCAATGACGCCCGAGGCGCTGCACGGCCCGCGCTGCTCCATCGGCTGCACCGGGCCCGCCGCTCCGCTGGGTGGCTGCACGCCCGGGTCGACCACCGGCTGGCTGATCGCGGACGCCGGTGGACAGACCCACGGCATAACGGCCTGCGAAAAGACAAACGCCGCGCTCAGACAGGCGAATCCGGCTCGGATCATCGATTGAGCACCCAGGCGAACAGACCGACCAGGTAGGCGATGACGGGAATCAGCGAAGCATCCAGACCGGTCGCGACAAAGCCCAACAACCGGCGCAACGGCAGCGAATATGTTTCCGGCGAGGCGATGCCCGGGTTCAGGGCCACTACGGCCCACGCCACCACCAGCACGACGAGCACGGCCGCCGCGATCAGTGCGGCGAGGAAACGTCCGGTCGAGGCGTAGTACACCAGCAGGACCCCGGCGACCAGGAACGGTTGAGCCAGCAGCCACGCCTTGCACGCGGCCGAATCCCACACGCGGGCCCGCAGGACCGAGGTCGCCGCGATCGCCGCCACCACATACCATCCCCAACCGCTCAACGACTCGGGACGCAACGCGATCGCCACCGATCCCAGGACACCGAGCAGCACGGCGCCGGCGATGAAGCCGCTCTGATGAGCGTCACCGATGCGCACCCGCCGAGGCAGGTCCTCGAGCACCCGAAGCACCGGCGCCGACGGAGTCGGATCACCGGGTGCCGGAATGACCGGCAGCGGGAAGCGCGCCCACAGTGCGGAAAGCTGAGCCGCTTCGATGGTCACCAACAGAGCCGCCACGATCAGGCCCGCACCGATGGTCAGTATCGTTAGCTGCCAGAGCAATTCGGCACCGGCGGCCAACAACACCCCGACACCGACCACCGCCGTCGCGGTGAAGAAGCCGACGATCCGCTCGCGCTCAGTGCTCGGCACCATCAGGACGATCAGCGACCACGCGGTGACGCCGGCAGCGGCCAGCACCAGCTGTGCCGCCCCGAACCCTCCGGGTACCGCCAACGCCAGGGCGGCGCCAATGGGAACCAGCGCTGCCGCCGACAGCGCCATCCCGGTGCGTTCGGAACGCAGCGTGACGAACAAACCGGCGATCGCGGCCACCGCCGCGATCACGCTGACCGCGACCAGTCCGGCCAGCGCACCGGTGGCCACGCGGTAGCCGACGCCCAGGCCCGTGCCCAGGAAGGCCACCAGGATCGCCGCGGCCAGCGCACCGCGCTGGATCTGCGCTATCCCCCAGGGCTTGCGCCGGGATGTCGAGAAGATCATCGCGGCGTCGGCGATGTCCTCGACGATGCCGGGCGCGGCGGGGCCGGTCGGAACCGGCTGCAGCGCAAGCAGATCCCCGTCGACGACTCCGACGGTGTCCAGGCTGGCGTCCAGACTGAACGGCGCTCCCCCGATCGGTGCCAGGCTCAGCTGGGCAACCGCGCCGGCGCGCGCTGGACCGTCGGGATCGCCGCCATCGCCGTTCTGGGCCGTCGGGACCACCAATCGCTGTACCGCGGGCAGGATTTCGCGCAGCGGCAGTTCGGCGGGCAGGGCAATTTCTGTCAGCCTGCTGTGCGCGAGGATAGCCACGCGAACGATCGGCATGACGGCGCCGGAGGTCACCGGACCCTCGAATTGGACTGGGGCCGTTCCTGGGACATCGTGTTATCTCTCTATCTCGTTGTGGTTACGCGTATTGGGTGGACAAATCTCGGGACAGCCGCTGATTTTGGAACCAGTGGCCGTCGGGCAGGCAGGCGGTCAAGTGCTCGATCGCGACGGCGATCGCGAACGGGGTTCCGGGTGCGAAGGTCGAGACCCATTCGCCGTCGAACGCACGGGACGGACTGACCAGGATCCGGCCCGCGGTGGTGTCCACGATGCTCATTCCGACTTCGGTGGTGGCATGCTGCCCGTCGCGATGGCAACCGGCGACGATCTCGACGTACGTACGCGGACCCGTGAAAACGGCCTCCACCACCGTTCGTGCCGATTCCGGAATACCAAGGTAATCAAGGACTTCGGTCAGCGGCGCGCCGGAGCGCAGCCGCTCATCGGCCCGGGCTCCGACCCGCGCCGGCATGCTGAACTCCGCGAACTGGGCCGGCGGCCGCTGACCCAGACCGACGCCGAGGACCGGAACCATCGCCCGGGCATCGTCGATATTCATGGCGGTAAAGGTGACCAGCTGCGCGCTGCGCAGCGCGACGATGGTCGTAGACGACTTGCCGGTGGTACCGGCGCGCCGCGCGACGACGCCGCGCAGCAGCTCGCCGGCACCGCTGGCTGCGCCGGAGCCCACGTAGCGCAGATCAAGCCATTGGTCAGGAAAACACACCACTTTGATCCAGTCGGCGACCGCCGGATTCACGACACCGTCTGGCGACATCAGACCCATCCGGGTCAGCTCGTCCTTCTGACCCTGGCAGAACGCGGCACGTTGCGCGGCATCGCGGTACGGCGTCGTGATCGCCAGAACCCACGGGAAGCTACCTGCTCCAATGGTTTCCGCGATGAACCACGCGTTTTCGACCGTCAGCTCGACGGCGTTGGGCTCGACACTCATCGAGGGAGGACTAGCCGCCCCACTTGGCGGCTTCAGCCGTGTCGCGGGCATACATGGCCAAGGTGTTGTTCTCGTGCGTGCTGGCCATCGCCTGGTAGGAGCGCACCAACGCCTCCATTGCCTGGTTCCACTGGGCCTGCCAAACCTGGTAGGTCATACCAGTGTCACCCTGCCAAGCGTTCTGCAGTGCGGCCTGCTCGGTGGCGATATCGGCACCCAGCCCCTGCATCGTGCCGGCGTAACCCGACATGTCGGCGGCGTGGCTCAGCATCGCCGGGTAGTTGTACATAATCTGCGACATCACAAGTCCTTTCGCGGTTATGGGTGGTCGGCTCAGAACGAGGTGTAGCCGGATGCGGCAGCGGCGTCGGCGGCCACATAGGTGCTCGCCGCGTCACCGAGGTTGGCCTGGGCGATATCCAGCAGGGTGTTGACCCGCGCGGCCATCTCCACGAACCGGGCGTGTGCGGCCTGGAATGCCGCCGAGGCCTCACCCTGGTTGAACGCCTGGGCCGACATCGCTTCCTGCTCGGCCTGGCTGATCGTGCTGCGCATCACGGCCGCCTTGGCGCTGAACGCCGACTGCGAGGCCACCAATTGCGGAATGTGAGCATCCAGAAGACTCATAACGATTCCTTTCTCTTCCGTCCCTTGCGATTACGGTCATTGGCTGACGAGTGGCTAACTGTCCTGCTAACTTTCGGAGCCCCCTCCCCCCGCTTCATCGGGATCGCTCGGGCCTTCGCCATTGTGATCCCAGGTGCCCGGCACCATCGGCATCCGCGGGCCGCTGCCGAATTCGTCGCCGGCCAGATCGGCCAATCCCGACGCCCGCAGCTCCGCGTCTTTATGTGCGGTGCCGGCGAACCCCAGCCGTCCGGCTCCACTTCCCGAAGCCATCGCGGCGGCCAGTAGCTCCTCTTCATTGGCCGCGCCGCCCCAGTCCGGGTCGACGTCGACGTTCATATCCAGAAACTCGTCGCCGTGGTCGCGCATGGCGGCTCGCCTGCGCCGCCGTGCCGCGGTGGCCCGGCCCGGCACCGCCGCTGCCGCGGCCGGGATGGTCGCGGCCGGTGCCTTGATCCCGCCTCGGCCACCCAGCGTCGGCCCGAAGCCGGTTTCCGGATCGCCGCCGGCGGCCACCACGTAGCCGAACGTTCCGGCGGCCGGGGCGGGTGCCGGAGCGGGAGCGGCAGTGGCAGCCGGGGCCGGCGCGGACGCGGGGGCCGACGTGGGCGCCGGCGCCGTCGGGGCCATGGCCGCCACCGGCGGCATCGAGGGAGCTTGAGACGCGAGAGCGGGTGGGACCACCGGCACCACCGCGTCCGGTAGATCATCGGGATTTTGCAGGTAAAGGTAGGCGCCAATCCCGATGACCAGCGGGATCAGGAGTGGTGAGATCAACAAAACGGTCCAGAACGTAGTACCGAACGGAATGAAAAACGCCTCGTAGGCGATGAAGAACAGCAGTGGCCCGTTGGCCACCAGGAACGGCCCCAAGGCCTGCATGAACTGCTGGATCAGGTCGGACAGGTTCTGGAAGAACTGTCGCAGTTGCCTGAGCAGGTTGTCCAGCCAGTTGCCGGAGTTCTGGGCGTTCGGCGCGGCCAGGGTCGAGAAGTTGTTGGTTTCGGCACCGGGACGCAGCACGTTGGGCGCCGGGTCCGTTTGTGGCGCCGACGCCAGTGCCGCATCGGAGACGACCTGATACGTGCTCATCGTGGTGGCGGCCTGGACCCACATTCGTGCGTAGTCGGCCTCGTTGACCGCAATCGGAATCGTGTTGATCCCAAAGAAATTCGTCCCCACCAGCACCCCGTGGATGGTGTGGTTGGCGGCCAACTCCCCCAGCGTCGGCATTGCCGCCAGGGCGCCGGTGTACGCCGTCGCCGCGACCTCATGCTGGGCGGCCACACCGGCGCTGCCGGCACTGGACTGCATCAGCCACGCCAGATATGGCACATGTGCGGCCGCATACTGTTCGGCGCTGGGCCCTTCCCACGCACCCGCTTGTACTTCCCCCAGTAGCCCACTCAGTTCGGCTGCCGCGTCGGCATATTCGGTGCTGAGCGAGGTCCACGCACCGGCAGCCGCCAACAGCGGCCCCGGTCCCGGTCCGGCCGTCAGCAACGCCGAATGCACCTCCGGCGGAGAAGCCATCCAGATGGGCGCGGTCATTGTCAGGCTCCGCCCACGCCGTAGGTTGCGGCCGCCGCGGTGTCACCCACGAGATAGCTTGCCCCGCCTTGGCCCACGCCCACACCGGCGCGGCCCAGCTCCTCCACGCCCTCGGCGGCCACCGTGGAGTGCAGCTGGCCCTGAGCGCTGAACCCGGCGGCCGTCGTCAACGACACCGGATCCGCCGCGGGCGGCACCACTGCGGTGATCGCCGGAGCGGCCGCCGCATGCGCGCTCGCCAGCCGCGCCGTCAGCGCCTCGACCGCCGCGCTTGTGGCCGCCAGGCCTTCCGGAACTACTCGCAACGTCATAACCCCTCCTTCTGTGGTCCTTCTGTTGCTGTTTCACTAACCACCATCAGCGGGCGAAACCTTCGTCGGCTCCCCCTACAACAGACTCGCCAACCAACGGGTTGACCAACTGAACGTACGTCGGGCTTTCGCTGTCTCCCAACAGAATTGCCCGTCCGGCAGGCAACCGGCCAAATCGCTGGCCACGGATCTTGCCGCTGTCTTGCGGGTTGCCCGCCAACATCAACGTGGTTGCCTGCAAATCGTTGAAGCGGCGCAGCAACGGGCTGGTCATCAGCGCGTGCCCCGAGCCCGTGGCCCGTGCCGTGACAATCACCCGCAGCCCCAGATCTGCGGCCTGGCTGAGCTCCGGGATCAGGCTGGTCCATGGCCGCTGCCCAATGTAGGGACCACTCATCGCCGGTGTATCCGGGATCTGGTCGACGTCGTCGATGATCAGGTAGTGGGTGTGGCCCTGGTAGCTCCACCGGGCCAACTCCGCCGCCGACAAGCCCGCCGGCGGCCGCCGCGACTCGATGATGTTGGCCAACCCGAGCATCGCCGGGATGATCCGGTCGATGTTGGCGGTGTACTCGTTGTCGGCGAACAGCGGCTCTTCGACGAGATGCAGCCGCCGATCCAGCACCGTGAAAGCCACCTGGTCCGCGGTGGAATGCTCGCGGATGGTGCGGATGATGTGGCGCAGCAGCGTGGTTTTGCCCGCCTTGCTGTCGCCGAACACCATCAGCAACGGGTTGTCGGTGAAGTCCAGCACGACCGGCGCCAGGTCCTCTTCGCGCTGACCGATGACCACTTGCTCCGCTCCCCGATACAGCGGCCCGAGAGCGTCGGGGGCCAGGTTGGTCGGCAACAGCCGAACCGGCGGTGCGGCCATACCGGGATGACGGGCGTTGATCGCGGCCACTGGGTTTGTTTGCGCGTCCAACTCCGGAGCCGCGAACAGGAAGTGCTCGGCGGCCATCGTCAACCCGCGACCCGGCTGGTCGGCCGGTACGGCGTCGGCCGGGCGGCGCAGCGCCCCGACCACCCGCACGTTGCTGTCCCGCGCGTCGTGCAGCTTGAGCTCGAGACGCAGCCCGAGGCCGTCGCGCATCGCCAGCGGCACCTCCAGCCAGCTCGGGGTGGTGACGATCACGTGGATGCCGTACGCGAGACCGACGTTGACGAGTTCAGTCACCTTGGCCAGCAACGGGTTACGCGTGTTGAACTGGTCGGTATTGTCCCGGGCGAAGGCGTAGAGATTGTCGATGACCAGGAACACCTCGCCGAAGCCATCGTCGTGTGTCGAACCATGCTTGTCGCGGAACGCCTCTCGCTGCTGCCGGGAAATCAGCAGCTGCTCGAGCTCGCCGAAGGTGCGGCGAATGCGCTCGGGTTCCAGCGGCGAGGCGATACTGCCGACGTGCGCCAGGTCTTCCAGTGCGCGCAGCTGCCCACCGCCGTAGTCCAGGCAGTAGAAGCTGACATCACCCGGCGAGTGCAGGCTGGCCGCGGACAGGATAAACGTCTGCAGTGCAGACGATTTGCCGGACTTCGCGCCGCCGTGGATCACCACGTTGCCGGAAGCCGACGTGGCGTCGAACACCAACGGGTCGCGGCGCATCTCGAACGGCTTGTCGATCTCACCGAGCGGCCAGCGCCATTGCCGTTCCGGCAGCCCGGCACGAGCCAGCACCGCGGTCAACGGGATCGGCTCGTCCAGCGGCGGCAGCCACAACTGCGGTGCCCGCGGTCCGTAGCGGGCGAGTTGGTCGCCGATGGTCGCGATCAGCTTGCGCGGCGGTCCGGCCAGCTCTTCGTGGTCCGCTCCGGTGATGACCGTGCCCTGGTCAGGCTCCACCCGCCCGGCCGTGAACAACCTCGGCTGCGGAACAGAATGCACCACAAGGGTTTTAGCGGCCTGCGGCGGCTCGTAGATGCCGTCGACGTAGGTGCTGCGGAACTTGATCGGTGCCGCGCCGGGTGCGGGTACCAGGAAGCCCACGCCCTTGTGCTCTTTGCCCGATTCGATGTGGTAGGCGTCGTCCACGCCGATGATCTGGCGAGAAACGCTGGCACTGGCCACCTTCAACCCGATGCGGTACGAGGTGTTCTTGTCGATGTCCTTGATTTTCCCGACGTCCAGCGTCTGGGACGCGAACAGGATGTGGATGCGGAACGAGCGGCCCTTGCGCGCCACGTAATCGAACAGTTCCGCGTACTCCGGGTAGTCCGCCAGCATCAGCGTGAACTCGTCGGCGACCACGAAGAGCGTCGGGATCGGCGGCAGATCGTGCCCGGCGGCGATCGCGTTCTCGTACTCGACGACCGAGTTGAACGCGCTGCCCTGAACGCGGCGGCCGGCCTCACGCAGCAGCGTTTCGCGACGGGCTACCTCACCGCGCAGCGTGTCGGCGAACCGGTCGGCCAGCGACTTCTTCTCGGCCATGTTCGAGATCACCGCAACGACCTGCGGGAAGTCCCGGAAGCTGTCGGCGCCGGCCTCACCCTTGAAGTCCGCATAGATGACGATCAGCCGATCGGCCGAATGAGTTGTCAACAGCGACAACAGAATCGACATCAGGGTCTGCGACTTCCCGGAACCGGTCATACCGATCATCAGGCCGTGCGGCCCCATGCCGCCCTCGGCTTCGTCCTTGAGGTCGAAGTACAGCGGCTCGCCGGTCGTGGTGACACCGATCGGTACCCGCAACTCGTCGTCGCGGCGACGAGGTGCCCACAGCGTCGCCACATCCAGCTGCGACGCGTCGGGAACACCCACCAGCGTCGTGAAGCTGGCGCCACGGGTTGCCGCCGAGCGCAGCCCGGTGTGGGTGGGGTTGGAATCCCAGCGGGACAACTGACGCGCCAGGTGGGCGGCCTCGTCGGCGCCGAGCCCGTCGGCGTTGTCGATGTAGGGCTGCCAGCCGCCGGTCTGCCAGCGTTGGATGACCCCGGCTCGGCTGCCCCCGCCGTCCCCCCCGCTGACGCGCAGAATCGGCTTTTCCGGATCCGAATACTGTTCGCGGTTCGGCGGTGTGGTGGTGCGATGCACGACGGTGACCCCGGCCCGGCCGATCGCCAGTGCCGAGGCGTTCACGTCGTAGTCGGGATCGTCGACGATGATCAGCAGGTGCCGCAACGCGTCGGCCGGCTCGCCGGTGAACGCCGGCCGGTCGGCCAGCGCGGGCCCCAGCAGTGCGATCAGCTCGTCGGCGTTGGTGGACAGGAACCGGGCGGGCCCGACACCGTCCACCTCGCCGGGAATGTCGATGTGGGGCAACCACTTCAGCCAGGACCAGTCGTGGTTCTCCAGATCGCGGGTGGCCAAGGCCACCCCCAGTACCGTCGGGTCGTGCCAGGTCACCGCCTGAGCGATCCAGGCACGCAACGCTCCTTGCACCTCGTCCGGTTCGCCGAAGACGGTGATCCGCGAGACTTTGGCCAAGTCGATTCCGGTGGGCACGTCACGAACCGTGCGCTGAGTGTCGAGCAGGCTGCGTAATGCGCTGTGCGACACCGGTTCCAGATCGATCTCGTCCACGGCGTCTTGCACCCGCACCGCGGTGGCCAGCGGAACATGGTGGCGTCCGGCCCGCAGCACCAGGAAGTCGGGGTCGTGCGGGTCACGTTCCCACTGACGGCGAGATCCGGGCACCGTTGCCAGTGCTGACGGCTCCGGATGGGACCACTGCGCAGCGGCACGCTGCTGGGCGGCCTGGGTGCGGATGTTGTCCCGAACCACCGACAGGTAGCGCAGGTAGTCGGCGCGTTCGGCGTCGACCTCCTCGGTGCGCATTTTGTTGTCGTTGCCGCGATAGAGCGCGGTTGCCGCCAGCAGCAATACGAACGGGAAGAACAGCGTCTGCGGGGAAATCACCCGCATCCCGGTGGCGACCAGCGCGACGATCATGCCGACGATCAGGATCACCAGCACGTAGGGCATCGCACGGCGCAGGAACGACGGCGGAATCACTCGCGGCAGCTCGGGGGGCGCCTCGATGGTGATGGTGCCCTGGCGGGTGCTCGGCGGCGCCAGGCGCCGGCGAGCTTCGAAGATCAGTCGGCTCATCGGGGTCCTCCTTCGGCCGACACCGGACGTCCGGGCCTGCTATCGGGCGCCAAGCCGTCGTGTGCGAGCAACGCGTCGGCGCGAGATAGCGTCGGGCCCGTCGCGAACAGCGACAGTATCGACCAGGGAATAGGAACGGGGGGTGGGGTTAGACCAAGGGCCTCAACGGTTTTGCCACGTCCGGCGGCACCGTTCTCGGCCTCGTTGTCGATGCCGTAGCGGACTCCGGTGTCGGAGACCCAGAACAGCGACCCGGTGCCGGGCGAAGTCGCTCCACCACCGACGCTCTGAGCGAAGTAACCGGTGCCCGGTGCCAGGGCGACGCGGGTGGCGATTCCCTGGGACCCAGCACCGATCAGGTTCACGGTGCGAACCGCGTCGGGCACCGGCAGCGCCGAACCGGCCAGCAGGCTCAGCGAGCTGCTTGCGGCCCCGGCCGGCTTACTCCAGTAGGCACAGGCGACGGGATCTTTGGCCGCGTCGACCAGGGCGACCTGGCGGTCGGGAAAGCGCGTGGTGTCCAGCATCCGCGACACCGGCAACTTGGCCACCTCGTCGGCGCCGAGCCGCGGAGGTTGTTCCAGGCCATAGGAATTGGTGTTACGCAGGATCGCGGCGAGCACGGGCGAGATCGGTTGCAGGCCATCGGGCAGCACCGCGTAGTGCCGCAGGCTGCCCGGGTCGACGGCATAGGACGTCACGACGCCACCGATCGGTGCCGGGACCGCGTAGTTCGCCGGGGTGCCGGCGTTCGGGATACCCGGCGCCGCCAGCGCGGGCGCTTCGGGGATCGCATTGAACAGCCCCGCAGCGAGCGGTCGCGGTGCGGGCACGTCGACACCCAGACCCAACGCGTTGGTGACCGCGTGGTTGGCCAGGTCGATCTGGCTGCGTTTGCCATCCCACAGCAGCCAGGTGCTGGTGCCCTTATCGCCGGTGAACTCGACCAGGATCGCCTGGCCGGGCGCGATCGTGGCGGCACGTGCGCCGCTGCTGTCGGGCATACCCGCGATCACGGTGACACCCGTGCTGTGCACAGCGTGCGAACCCTGGGCAGCCGCATTGACCGCATCGCACACCGTCCAGTTCGCGTCATGCGATGCGTTCTGCACCATGCGCTCCGGCGCACCCGGTATGCCGATCAGGTTCCCTCGCGGAAACCGGTCCAGCTCACTGCTTTTCACCGTGGCGGGGTTGACCGGCTTGCCGACGATCAGCCGCGCCGAGGTCAGGTTCAACACCGGGTGCAGGTCGTCACCGACCCGCACATACAGTGCGGAGGTCTCCCGATCGGCGAGCACCGCGTTGTTGCCCGCCTGACCATTGGGCCGGATCATCGAAAACACGAAGCAACCCGCCAGGCCGGTGACCAGAATGAGCGCGCCCATCAGCACCGCGCGCGACTGGGTACGCAGCGGGTCGACCAGCATCCTGGTGTCGTGCAAGGCAATTCCGGAGGCGATGCGGCGCATCACGAAGCGCCAGCCGGTCACTTGGTGGCGGGTGACGAATCCGCGACGGTAGACCACCTTGTCGGGATTGTCGTTGACGGGGGTCCGTGAGGAAAACGAGCGTCGTTCGTCCTGAGGCTCCGGGTTGGTCATGACGGCACCGAGAGGCCGAGGCCGCGCAGCAGCGGCTCTACCGAATTACTGACGTCTCGGTCGGTGATCGTCATCAGCTCCTCATCGGTGAACGCACCGGTTCCCGCCTGTTCTGAATGGTCCAACCGGAATTCGCGCTCTTCCTCCGAGCGCTCGACGATGTTTCGGACGAAGCGGCCGTTACCCGCAATGTCGAGGCTGCGCCGTTCGATTCCGTTGGAGTCTGGTGTCGTGGATGTCGCCAATTTCGCGAACAGGGCATCCATGTGGTCGAGCGCGGATTGCTCGAAGATGCTGTCGCGCTGTTCGGCCATCGTGTGCGCGATCTCGACCAGCTCGTGCGAGTTGTAGGACGGGAAGGTGATGTTGCGGGTGAACCGCGACCGCAGACCCTCGTTGGTGTCCAGGAACTTGTCCAGGTCCGCCCGGTATCCGGCGATGATCACCACCAGCCGGTCGCGGTCGTTTTCCATGCGGGCCAGCAGCGTGTCGATGGCGACCAACCCAAAGTCGTTCTTGGCGCCGGTGGCCACCAGGGCGTAGGCCTCGTCGAGGAACAGCACCCCGTCCAGCGCGCTGTCGATGATGGCATTGGTCTTGGCCTCGGTCTCGCCGATGTGCTGACCGATCAGGTCGGCGCGGTGTACCTCGCGGATGTTCTCGCGCTTCAACAAGCCCAGCCCGCAATAGATTTTGGCGACCACACGCGCGATGGTGGTCTTACCGGTCCCGGGCGGTCCGGCGAACACCAGGTGGTGGGCGCGTTGCGCAACCTGGAGCCCACGCTGCTTACGCACCAGTTCCATGGCCACCGAACTCTTGAGCCGCGATACCTGGTTTTTCACCTCTTCCAGTCCGATGAACTCGGTGAGCTGGCGTTCGGCCTCGTGCAGCAGCACGGCCTTGCGTTCGTGGGCAGCGGGGTCGACGAAGTCCTCCGCGCTGGGCTCGGTCTCCGGATCCCACGGATCTTTGCGTGCCTCGATGCGGGCCGCATTGGTGGTCACAATCCCAAAGCTGGTGTCGGACAAGGCCTGTTCGACCTGTTCGTTCTCGGGGTGTGCCGCGTACAAGTCCTGCAGGACTTCGCTCGCCGACTCTTCGTCGACGTGCATGCGCAGGACGAGTGCCTTGGCCAGCGCCCCATCGACGGCGGCCACCGTGACCGGGCCTTCGGGCTCCTCGAGATACGACAGCGCGGGGGCGAACATGCCCAGCCGGGCCAGCGCGGTACCCAGGGCGATCCTGGCCGCGTGCGCATAGGCCTCGTCGAGGTCGGAGTCGTTGACAATCGGGGTCAGCAGCTTGACGACGTCGGACCACCGCTCGGCGCGATAGTTGATGACGACGGAGACCCACCGCGCCTCACGCCAGCTCGGGCGGCGCTCGCTGAGCCCGTTGACGATCTCATCCGCGTCGGCAAACCGCCCGGCCGTTGCCAGCGCGGCCGCATAGGCGAGATGAAAGTCGTCGGGGCTGTTGGCGCGAAACTGTAGATACAGTCCGCTGTCGTAGCGGAAGCCCAAGGCGCCGGGGTCCAGGTCGACCTGCCGCTGCAATACGCCTGAGGTGGCCGCGGTACGCGAAACCGCCTCGAGAACGCGGAACGACGCATCGCCGGCGGCGGCCAGCCCGGTCCATGCGTCGCACTGGTCATGGGCGACGCGGGTCAGCGCCGTGAAACCCGAGCGGGCGGCGGCCAGATCGGCAGGACGCTGGCGTTGGTAGACCGCGATGCCCAGTGCCCGGCAACACGTAGCAAATCGGCTGACGACGTCGCCATCGACTCTGCTGTCCAACCGAGAAGTGCCCGGCTGGACTGCGAGCACACCACTCTCACCGCGTTCCACGGCCGCGTTTTTCCATGAAGATAGTCTCCCCTAACTTAACTTGCTGAAGTTAGCATTGCATAAGCTAACTGTCGAGGTTCCCGGACCCGTCCTACGCGCTGCCCGCCGGCTCCCAAAGGGCCGCTGACCACGGCATTCTGCGCAATCACCGGTCCACCTCTCCAGTTGTGGCATTGGCCGCACCTTCTTGGCGGCTAAGCTTAATGGTAATGATTTTCATTATCAAACGTAGGTGTGTCCGGCTGTGGGCATCCCGGGGAGGCTGACGGCTCGGCGCCGACCTGGGCACCCGCTCGAGGGGGTGGCAGCCAATCCGGCGCGGCCATGGCAGCAACTCCTTACCAGTCGGGTGACTTAACGACCGCCGTGAATAGGGCGGCTCAGCGAGCACGCACGTACTAGTCGGCCATCGGGCCGGAAAAGTTCCCGGCAGCGCAGGTATCGCCCCCGTTTGCGGGAAGGCTCACGTCTGCTCCTCGCCGCCGGGCCCTTGCTCGTCGGGTCGCCAGGTACCCGGCATCATCGGCATCGACGGACCGCCCCCGAACCCGTCACCGCCCAGCGTGGCCAATCCCGCCGCCTCGACGGCGTCCTTGCGGATCGTCCCGGCAAAACCCAGAGCACCCGCTCCCCGCTCAGACGCCGCGGTTGCGCCGGCCCTGACTTGCTCGTCAACGACCGGACCGGCCTCATCATCGGAGTCCAAGAATTCGTAACGGTAGCCGCGGTGATGGTCGTTCATCGCCGCATGCCGGCGCCGACGCGCCTGCCGCTGCTCCCGCGCCGACGCCGCGGCCGCCGCGGCCGCCGCGGCGGAATCGGGCTCCGGAGCCTTGCGTTGCGCACCGCTG
>NZ_JBVAXR010000038.1:0-46494 GCF_055419445.1 Mycobacterium sp. IDUB_19
GCCGACGAGGAGTTCGGCCAGCGGCTACGCAGCTACATCGTGTTGCGCCCGGGTGCGTCGCTGACCGAGCACGACGTCAAAGAATACGTGCGAAACCGGTTGGCCCGCTTCAAGATTCCGCGCGACGTGCTGTTCGTCGACGAACTGCCCCGCAACGCGGGCGGAAAGGTGCTCAAACGGATGCTGAACTCGCAACCAATCGACGACGCGGCAGGTGTATGACATGCCCCAGTCAGAGGACGCGAGTGACCTTTTCGGTCTCGACTCGGCGCTGCAACGCCGCCGGATCGGGGTTCGCCACCTGCACCAGTGACGCGCCGACGGCCATGACCGCCAGCAGGCCGTCGACCAACTCGGTGGGGCCGGGCCACGAGGCGCTGGAAAGCACACGATCTTTCGACGTCAAACCCCGTGCAGTCGCGGAGTTTTCACAGTCGGCCAGGATTTCGTCGACGGAGCGACCGGCCAGCGCCGCGCCGGGGAGGCGTTCGGGGACTATCTGGTCGCCGTGCACCCGTACCGCGGTGGCGTAATCGGTGACGCCGATCGGCAGGTCAGATCCCCTCAGTTTTGCAGGGCGGCCGAACGGGTCCATCGACAACACCGCGACCTCGCCACCCGGCTCGACGATCGAGTCGGCCTCATCCAGCCTTTCGGCCGTGCACAGCGCGAGGTCGGCCGGTCCGGCCGCGTCGAGTACGGCCTCGGCGCCGATCCACCACACCCCGAACAGGACCGCGGCGGTCTGCCAATGCGCCGGCAGCAAGATCGCCACCCGGCTGCCCGGGCCGGCGCCCATCTCGTCGCGTAATAGGTTGCCGGTCTTGGCGGCCCAGTTGGCCAGGGTCACCGCGGACAATTCGATGCGTTCGCCGGTGGCGTCGTCGTAGTAGGTGATGCGCGGACCAACCGGGTCGGCCCGCAGCATCGGATCGAGGATCGCCCCGGACAGAGTGATCAGTTGATGCACTCCGGCTTGTCGCTGCCGGCCGTCAGGATCGGCGAGGGCGCAGGAACATTCGGATCGGTGGCCGACTGGTTGGTCACCCGCGCCGGCGCCACGGTGTTACCGGACAGGCCCGAGCCCGGTCCGGTGTAGTCGTTGGCCAGCACTACCCGGACCGCTCCCGGCGCCAGCGACGCATCTCCGACGACCGGCAATCCGCCCAGTTCCTTGGAGACTTCCTGCGCCCCCAGGTCGTCGGGCTTGTTGGCGCGTACCTGGCTGGATTTCACGTGAGTGCCGTCGCTGTTGCCGACGGCGCCGGCGGTAAATCCTTTGGAGCTCAACACGTCTGATACCGCGGCTGCCAATCCGTTGATGTCGGTGTCGTTGACCACGCTGGTGGTGGTCTTGGCGGGAGTGTAGGCGAGTTGCTCGGTCTTGCCCTGATCCTGGTCGTGCAGCAGGCCGGCGACCCAGTCCTGAACCTGGTGCGGGTCCACCCGGACCACGCTTTGCATGCCGTCGTCGCTCCAGCCGGCCCCGTCGAGCACCGGGATGGTGGCGAACGCGACGTTGCCGCCGGCCAGCTTCTGCAACTGCTGGACGAAATCCATGACGTCCCAGCCCTGTGACAGCACCACCGAGCGCTGCACCGCCGCCTCCAGCCGCTTCATGGTGGTGGGGCTGGACAGCGTCTGGCCGGAGATCACCCGGTGAGCCAGCGAGGCCATCACCACTTGCTGGCGCACCACCCGGTCGAGGTCGCCGCGCGGCAGGTCATGGCGCTGGCGCACGAAGCTGAGCGCCTCCGAGCCGTCGAGCTTTTGCGGCCCGGCCGGGAAGTCGGCACCCGAAAGCGGTTCGTACACCGCGTCTTTGAGGCACACATTGACGCCGCCGAGCGCATCGGTGATCAACGCGAAACCGAGCAGCCCGATCTCGGCGTAGTGGTCGACGGTGACGCCGGTGAGGTCGGCGACCGTCTTGATCAAGGCCTCGCGGCCGGCCTCGGTTCCCTGGGTAGCGGCATCGTCGGCCGAATCACCGGCCTTGACCAGGTTGACTCGCTTGGCCTCCCTGGTCTGGCCGTAGACGCCGTTGATCTTCGTCTTGCCCAGGCCGGGGGCCATGACGTAGGAGTCTCGCGGAATCGAGATCGCGGTGGCCGACTTCCCGTTGTTCGGTATCCGGACCAGGATGATGGTGTCGGTGTTGGTGGCTTCCTCGTCACCGGCCTTGAGGGTGGCCAGTTCCTCGGGTGTCAACGCGTTGCCGTGGGCATCCGTGCGGCTGTCCAGGCCGACCAGCAGGATGTCGATCGCGCCGTCGTCGCCACCCTTGCCCAGCGATGGCGCGGACATGTGGAAGATGCCGTCTTCGAACGCCCGGACGTTGTTCCAGGCCACGCCGGTCCCGAGGACGATGGCGACGGCTAGCACAGTGGCAACAACACGAACAACACGTTGCACAGGCATCACACTAGGTTACTTGCGAAACAGCTGCTTCTCGGGTAGCCAGCGGCGGCGCGCCAAAGACATGCCAGACTCGAACCATGTCGGGCAGGATCGTCATCACCGGAGCCGGTGGGCAGTTGGGCGGTTGCCTGGCGTCGCGGGCCGCTGACCAGGGGCGCAATGTCCTCGCGCTGACGTCCGCGCAGTGGGACATCACCGACCCGGCCGCCGCCGAGGCGATCGTGACTAGCGGCGATGTCGTTATCAATTGTGCCGCGTACACCAATGTCGACGGCGCCGAAAGCGACGAAGCGAGGGCGTACGCGGTCAATGAAGCAGCGCCGGAACACATTGCGCGGGCCTGCGCGCGGACCGGCGCACGGTTGATTCACGTCTCGACGGACTTCGTGTTCGCCGGCGATTTCGGTGGCGCCGAGCCCCGCCCCTATGAACCCAGCGACGAGACCTCGCCACGCGGCGTCTATGCGTGCAGCAAGCGGGCCGGCGAGGTGGCCGTGCTGGCGGCGCTACCGGAGGCCGTCGTGGTCCGGACCGCCTGGGTCTACACCGGCGGCACCGGCAGTGACTTCGTCGCGATCATGCGCAAGCTCGCGGCCGGTGACGGCCCGATCAAGGTCGTCGACGACCAGGCCGGCTCGCCGACCTACGTCGCCGACCTGGCCGGCGCACTGCTGCAGGTGGCCGACGACGGCGTGCCCGGACCGATCCTGCACGCCGCCAACGAGGGCGTCGTCTCCCGATTCGGGCTGGCCCGTGCGGTTTTCGAGGAGTGCGGCGCCGACCCCGAGCGGGTGAACCCGGTGAGCACCGAAGAATTTCCCCGCCCCGCGCCCCGGCCGACCTACTCCGCGCTGTCCGGCCGGCAGTCGGCGGCGGCGGGCATGACGCCGCTAAGGCCGTGGCGCCCTGCACTTGTGGCCGCGCTGGCCGCGTCGGACGGTCCAGTCCCAGCCGAACGACCGATAATCTCTACGCGTGACTGACGTCCTGCCGGTCGTGACGGTGACCTATTCGCCGGGCCACCACCTCGAACGATTTCTGGCTTCGCTGTCGCTGGCCACCGACCGCCCCGTCAGCGTCCTGCTGGCTGACAACGGTTCCACCGACGGCACCCCGCAGGCGGCCGTCCAGCGCTACCCGAACGTGCGGTTGTTCAACATCGGCGCCAACCTCGGCTACGGAACCGCGGTCAATCGCGCGGTCGAACATCTCAGCGACCGCGGTGAGATCGACGACTGGGTGCTGGTGGCCAACCCGGATGTGCAGTGGGGCCCGAACAGCATCGACGCGCTGCTGGAGGCGGCGACCCGCTGGCCGCAGGCCGGCGCACTGGGCCCGCTGATCCGCGACCCGGACGGATCGGTGTATCCGTCGGCGCGCCACCTGCCGAGCCTGATCCGCGGCGGCATGCACGCGGTGCTCGGGCCGTTCTGGAAACGCAATCCCTGGACCGCGGCGTACCGCCAGGAGCGGCTCGAGCCCAGTGAGCGGCCGGTGGGCTGGTTGTCGGGGTCGTGCCTGCTGGTGCGCCGCTCGGCGTTCGGTCAGATCGGCGGATTCGACGAGCGCTACTTCATGTATATGGAGGACGTCGACCTCGGCGACCGGCTCGGCAAAGCCGGCTGGCTCAACGTCTACGTGCCGTCGGCAGAAGTGCTGCACCACAAGGGCCACTCCACCGGACGCGATCCGGCAAGCCACCTGGCGGCGCACCACCGGAGTACCTACATCTTCCTGGCCGACCGGCACTCCGGTTGGTGGCTGGCTCCGCTGCGCTGGATGCTGCGGGCATCGCTGGCGCTGCGGTCGGCTCTGATGGTGCGCAGCTCGCGCCGGGAGCGTTCCGAGAAGCTGGCAGAAGGGCGGCACTGAATTGGCAATTCCCTCGGTGGATGCGGTGATTCTGGTCGGCGGCAAGGGCACTCGGTTGCGGCCACTGACGCTGTCGGCGCCCAAGCCGATGCTGCCGACCGCCGGGGTGCCGTTCCTCACTCATATGTTGTCGCGCGTCGCCGCGGCGGGCATCGAGCACGTCATTCTGAGCACCTCGTATAAGGCAGGGGTCTTCGAAGCGGAGTTCGGTGACGGGTCTGCGCTCGGTCTACATATCGACTATGTCACTGAAGAGGAGCCGCTGGGGACCGGCGGCGGCATCGCCAACATCGCCGACAAGCTGCGTCACGACACCGTGATGGTGTTCAACGGCGACGTGCTCTCCGGCGCTGACCTCGGCCAGCTGGTGGAGTCGCACCGCGCCAACGAAGCCGACGTCACGCTGCATCTGGTGCGCGTCGGCGATCCGCGCGCGTTCGGTTGCGTGCCTACCGACGAGAAGAACCGCGTCATGGCCTTTCTGGAGAAGACCGAGGATCCGCCCACCGATCAGATCAATGCCGGCACCTATGTCTTCGAGCGCAGGATCATCGACCGGATTCCGCGGGGCCGCCCGGTGTCGGTCGAGCGAGAAGTGTTCCCGTCGCTGCTGTCGGACCCCGACGTCAAGATCTGCGGCTACGTCGACGCCACCTATTGGCGCGACATGGGCACCCCGGACGACTTCGTCCGCGGATCGTCGGACCTGGTGCGCGGCATCGCCCCATCCCCGGCGCTGCGGGGCCATCGGGGTGAGCAGCTGGTACACGAAGGCGCGGCGGTGTCGCCCGGTGCGGTGCTGATCGGAGGCACGGTCGTCGGGCGCGGCGCCGAGATCGGTCCCGGGGTGCGGCTGGACGGCGCGGTGATTTTCGATGGCGCCAAGATCGAGGCCGGCAGCGTGATCGAGCGCTCGATCATCGGCTTCGGGGCCCGCATCGGCCCGCGGGCCCTGATCCGCGACGGTGTGATCGGCGACGGCGCCGATATCGGTGCGCGCTGCGAGCTGCTGCGCGGCGCCCGGGTCTGGCCCGGCGTCTCCATTCCCGACGGCGGGATCCGCTACTCCAGCGACGTGTAGGCGGCTTTCGTCGAGCGCCCGGCTGGCCGCGCACTCGGCGTCGAAAGCCCGGCTGGCCGGGCACCCGCTAGGTCAATGCATCGTGCGTGCCCGCGAAACCAGGTGGGCGAGAGCGTAATCGGTGCCGGGCGGCAACGCGTCCGCCGGCCACCACCGCAAGTCCTCGGATTCGTTGCTGATCGCGATCTGCGCGCCCGCCGGCGCCTGCGCCACGAACTGCAGGTCCAGGTGGCGGGTCGGGACGCCCAGCGAGCACGTGAGCGGGTGGACGTGAATGGCGGCCAGGTCAGGTGCGATGCGCAGATCGGCGACACCGGATTCTTCGACGGCCTCGCGCAGCGCCGCGGTCACGATGTCGGGGTCGTCTTCGTCGCAGTGCCCGCCGAGCTGCACCCAGCGGTGCAGCCGGCGATGCAGCGTCAGCAGCACCTGGGTACCGGTGTGGTCGAGCACGATCGCCGACGCGGTGACGTGGCCGGCTTCGCACTCGCGGCGGCACGCGTCCGGGCGGCCGTGCACGAAAGCCAGCACGGCGTGGCGCAGCGAGTCTTGCGCCGGGTCGGGCGCCTGCCAGTCGGTGAGGATCGAGATCGCCGAGTCGCGGATGCTCATCGGGATCCGCGCCGGGTCCGGCGATCGCGCAGCGTGTGCCACGCCGCTCGGCACTGCGCGACGACATCCGGCGACCAGCCCAGCCCGTCGATCAGGACATGACGGTCGACGGTGTCGAGTGCCTTCTCGATTTCGTTGGCTTTCAACAGGAGATCGACATCTGCGGCGAGTTCGGCGCCGGCGTGCCCCGGTGCGGGCATGGGTAGCTGCTCGGCTTCCCGCGGTTCCAGTTCCAAGATCCCTCCACCGTAGCTACGGCCCATGATCTCGGCGAAAGCGAACGTCGCGCTGTTGTGGAACACCGCGGCAAACGCGGTGGGGTCAGCCCGGCCGTCGGGGTCGCCGATGAGCCGCACCCGATGCACGGTGTCGGTGCTGGTCGCCGCGGCGGCGTTGACGGTCATCCGTGGGGCCAGATGGATCTGGCGCAGCAGGAACAGGTCGGGGTACCACAGCGACGGAGTGCGCCACCACGGCGTCCGGATCGAGCACTTGTAGCCGCGGTGCACGCCGGCGGCCTCACCGGCGTCGATGTGGGCGGCCAGGGCGGGATCGGCCGGGCGGTCCGGGGCGTCGAGCAGCCAGGTCCGGTGCCCGGCCGCGACATCGTTTGCCCGGCAATCGGTGTCGTAGACCAGGCCGCACAGCTGGCTGCTGCGCGAGACGAGCGGGACGCAGTGCGGCCGCAGCCCCAGCTCGCGGGCTTGCGCGTCGGTGAAGGTGAAGAAGCTGTTGCGACCCGTCACGATGCCGACGTCGACGTCGGCGATGGACCCGAGCCGCGTCATCGTGTCGGATGCCTTGAGGGCGCGCAGCAGTCCGATCGCGACGGGGTCCAAAAAGTATTTGGTCCACTTCTCCTTCTCGTGCAGCAGCGCGGGAGCGGAATCGACATCGAGGTCGGCTCCCTCGAGCGCGTCGGCGTCGGTGAGATTGATCGTGCGAATCCGGGCGGGGCCCGCACCGACCACCCCGCAGAACAGCACGACTTCCTGCAGGATGCCGTCGAACACCAGACGCGCAAATGTGACCAGAGTGATTTCGCGGTAGCGGGTGAGCAGAAATTCGCGTAATTGCGCGGCATAACCGACTTGCAGTAATTCGGCGGGCAATACCAAACCCACCCGTCCGCCGTCGCGCACCATTACGGTGCTCGCGACGACGAAAGGGACCCAGGCATTGGTCAACCTGCTGGGGCGCAGACCCTCGCGCCGCATCAGGTCGAGCGCCGGCTCCCGTTGTTCGGATGCCCAGTTGCCGAATCGGACGTAGGGCGGGTTGCCCGCGACCCCGTCGCGGTCGGCGGACTCGTTTTCGGCCAGCCAGGTGAACAGGTTCGCGGCGTCGACCGGAGCGAACGCTCGCGACTTCGCGGCCTCGCCGTCGACGAGTTCCACGCCGTGGGCCTGGTTGCTCAGCGCGGCCAGCTCACGCAGGATTCGGCCGTCGCCGCAGGAGGGTTCGACAATCCGGGGGCCGGCCTCGCGGACCCAGCGGGCCAGAAATCGCGCAACCGATGCCGGTGTGTAGTAGCCGCCGCGAACCTTGTCGGCCGATACGGCCGCCTTGCCCGCGAACGTCTGCACCGGCTCAGTATCACTTGTCGATCAGGAGATCTCCGGGATTCGCGGGATCGCGCAACCCTTCAGGTTCCGCGGCGTAACCGATCGCGATGGCGCCCAAGGGCTCCCAATCGGCCGGCAGCTCGAGCTCGGTGCGGACCAAATCGGCGGCAAAGATCGTCGAGCCGATCCAGCAGCTGCCCACCCCGCGAACGGCCAGCGCCACCAATAGGGCCTGCACGGCCGCGCCGACGGCGACGGTGAACATGGTGTGCTCGGCAGCGGTGCGCTCGGCGTCGGAATAGGTGTGTGCCCCTTCGGGCACCAACATCGGGATGACGACCTCGGGTGCGTCGTAGAGGATCTGGCCGCGCGCCACCCGTCGGTCGATCGAGTCGGCGGGCTTACCGTCACCGGCCAGGTCGGAACGCCACTTGTCTTGCATGCGGTCGAGCAGTCGCGCCCGGGTGGCCGCAGTGCGCAGCCACACGAACCGCACCGGGCGGGTGTGATGCGGGGCCGGTGCGGTCAGGGCTTCGGCGACGGCGGCCTCGATCAGATCCGGCGGTACCGGCTCGTCGCTGAATCGGCGCACCGATCTGCGCAACAGCTGGGCCTGCGCGCGACCCATATCGATGGCTTCGGCGGTGCCGAGCCAGAACAGATCCTCGGGACCGGATCGCAGCAATTGCCGTGCCCTGGTGCCGTCGTCGACGACGGTGAGCCCGCGCACGACGGCCACCGGCATGGCGGTCAGCTTGCCCTTGACCAGATCGGCCGCCGCGGCCACTTCGTCGGCCACCGCGATCTCGGTGACCACCAACTCGTTGCCGTGCTCGTCGACCGCACCCGAATAGCCATGCAGCACAGCCATACCCGATGCACCGACCGCGGCGTCGATCTGACCATTGCGCCAGGCCCGGCCCATGGTGTCGGTGATCACCACCGCGACGGCGACGCCGAGCTTCTCGCGCAGTGCGGACCGCAGCGCCGCGGCACTGCCGTCGGGGTCGACCGGCAGCAGCGCGAGTTCGGTTCGGCCGACATTGGATCCGTCGACACCGGCAGCGGCCTGGACCAGCCCGAGCCGGTTCTCGGTGATCAGCGTCCGGCCCTTGCGGGCCAGCACCCGCACCGCCTCGTCGTCGACCAGCTTGCGCCGAAGCTCATCGCGCTCCTCGGGATCCTCGGGTGCGGTGACCAGCCGACCCTCGCATTTGGACACCACTTTGCTGGTGACCACCACGACATCGTTGTCTCGCAGCCATGGCGCGGCGGCGGCCACCGCGGCACCGAGATCGTCGCCGGGGCGGAATTCGGGAAGCCCGGCGACGGGCAGGATCTCGATCGCCGCGGCGGTGCCATGCTCTTTCGGAGAGCGGGTCACGGCACCACGCCCGCAACGTCCAGTCCGGCCCGCACCATTTCGGCCGTCGCCTTCGGGTCGCTCATCAGCAGCGGCACCGAGCGCACCGCGACGCCTTCGATTTCCGCGTGGTCGCTCTCGTGCACCAGCCAGCAATCCAATATCCCGGTGGTTGCGCGCGCCCCGTAATACCTACCGACCGCTTCGGCAGTGGACTCGACCCCTATCACCTCGAGGCAGGCATCCGCCATGCCGCGCAATGGCTTTCCACCGATGATCGGCGAGTAGCCGACGACCGGCGCGGACGCCGCCCGCAGCGCGCCGCGAATGCCGGGGACGGCCAGAATCGCGCCGACGCTCACCACCGGATTGGACGGCGCCAGCAAGATGATGTCGGCCTCGCCGATGGCCTGCACCGCTTCAGTTGTGGCGCTGGCCGTTTCAGCGCCGACGAACGCGAAGCTGTGGGTGGTCACGTTGGCCCGGTAGCGCACCCACCATTCCTGGAAGTGGATCGCGCGCCGGCTGTCGTCGGCGGGATCGGTGATCACTACGTGTGTTTCGCAACGGTCGTCACTGGCCGGCACCAACCGCGCGCCCGGTTGCCAGCGGTCGCACAGGGCCGTGGTGATCTGCGACAGCGGGTAGCCGGCGCCCAGCATCTGGGTGCGTACGAGATGCGTGCCAAGATCGCGGTCACCCAGTTGGAACCAATCCGGCTGCATACCGTAACGCGCCAATTCCTCTTTGGCGTGCCAGGTTTCGTCGCGGTGGCCCCATCCCCGATCGGGGTCGACGCCTCCACCTAAGGTATACATGCAGGTGTCCAAATCCGGACAAACCCGGACCCCATGGATCCAGGCATCGTCGCCAATGTTGACGACGGCAGTCAGCTCGTGGGCCTCGCCTGAAGTGTCGCGTGGCCCCTCGGTGCTGAACCGACCCAGCCCGAGTAACTGTTGAACACCCAGCAGGAACCGGGCGCCGCCGACCCCGCCGACCAGAACGGTGACCTTCACATCGCACGACAGTACCGGCCCGCGATGGTCCGAAATCGACGACCACAACCAACAGTTGGGAGCGGTTGTGATGGACACGCCGAAGGGGCGAAATAACAGAAACGCCGGAATTTGATCACGAGATGGTATGGAAATGCGCCGAAACGCTTGACCCGGCAGATTAACCCGTGTCTAATCACATCAGTGTCATTTCCCGGTTGGCCGGCCGGTTCCGGTGTCGCAGACCGAGATTCGATCACTTGTTCGAATTGTCTGTTACATCAGAACAGCGGGAAACAAACCACTCTCTCAAACAAGAAGCTGAGGAGGCGTACGACGCATGTCTTACGAGCACCTGTGGGGCATCATGCCAAGCACTGAGCACGCCGCGATCAGCTCCTCGTCGGCACCGATCATCCGGCCGCACTTGACCGTGGTTCCCGATGCGCCAGTCGCATTCGAGCCCGAGCCGTTGCCGGAACCCGAACTCACTCCGGACCAGTGGCAGGACCGCGCGCTGTGCGCGCAGACCGACCCCGAGGCTTTCTTCCCGGAGAAGGGCGGATCGACCCGCGAGGCGAAGAAGATCTGCCTGGGTTGCGAAGTGCGTCATGAATGCCTGGAGTACGCCCTGGCGCATGACGAGCGCTTCGGTATCTGGGGTGGCCTCTCCGAGCGTGAGCGCCGCCGCCTCAAGCGCGGCATCATCTGAGAAGAACCCTGTCCAGTTATTCGTCTTCGATCGTCGGGTCGATGACCGTGGGTTCAACGTCGAGATAAATGGCCACCTGAGCCACCAGAATCTCGTGCAGTAATTCGCCAAGTTCGACGGTGTCTTTGGCGCGCCGTTCGATGGGCTTGCGAAACAACACAATTCGCGCGCGTGTCGAATTGCCTCGGACGTCCACCCCGGCTGGGATCAAGCGGGCCAGTGCGATCGGTCCGTCGGCGACGACCTCGGGGGGCCACTGCACGCTGTCGGGATCCTTGGCAGCGATGCGGGGAATTTCGTCGACTGCCACGTCGAGTTCGGCCACTCGCGATTGCCAGCGCCGCTCGATGGGTTCGTAGGCTTCCAGCACCGCCATGTCGAATCGCTCGGCCCGGCTGCGCCATCCGGGCACCGTCGGCGGCAGCAAAGGTCCGCGCATATCGCGCCCCCGTCGAGTTGCCCGGTGCCCAGGCGTTCGGTCCGACGGCCGCCCGTTCCGCGGGAAACTGCGCCAATCACCCACGCGCCGATGGTAACGGTTGAACATCGTGCGTCGAACGGATGCGCGTGTCCGGCGCTTCGGCGGCGTTTCCGCACGATAGCCTTTCCGACGTGAACGTTCCCCGTCGCTGCTGCCGGCCCGGGTGCCCGCATTACGCCGTGGCGACCTTGACGTTCGTCTACTCGGACTCAACGGCAGTCGTAGGACCACTCGCGACCGCGCGCGAACCGCATTCGTGGGATTTGTGCGTCGGCCACGCCGGCCGGATCACGGCGCCCCGAGGATGGGAGCTCGTGCGCCACGCCGGGCCCCTCAATTCGGAGCCCACCAATCCCGATGAAGACGACCTGGTCGCCCTTGCCGACGCCGTGCGCGAAGGCAGTCCGGGCGAGGCGGCGGTCTCGTACGGGGGCGGAACCGGCATGCCGTTGAACGGCTTTTCGGACCAGCATCTGCACCATGCCGGGGTCCAGGCCACCGCGCCCAGCAGCAGTCTGCTCGCGCCGTCCGAGAAACGCTCCGGACGCCGCCGTGGACATCTGCGGGTGTTGCCCGATCCGTCCGACTAGGGCCGCGGGGCTTGTTCCAAACCGTTTGGAACCGTAACTTCTGCGGGCCGATAGGCTGACGCCAAGAGGCAGATCAATCCATGGCGTCAAGGAGGCCCCGCATGTCTCGGCCCGCCGCGACTGTCCACCGTGTCATCAAGGCTTATGACATCCGTGGGCTGGTCGGCGAAGAGATCGACGAGTCGCTGGTCGCCGACATCGGAGCCGCGTTCGCCGCGTTGATGCGTGGTGAGGGCGCGCAACGAGTGGCGATCGGATACGACATGCGCGACAGTTCGCCGTCGCTGGCCGCTGCCTTCGCGACCGGTGTGACCAACCAGGGCCTGGACGTGGTGCGCATCGGGTTGGCGTCCACCGATCAGCTGTATTTCGCCTCGGGGTCGCTGGATTGCCCCGGCGCGATGTTCACCGCCAGTCACAACCCCGCCGCCTACAACGGGATCAAGCTATGCCGGGCCGGTGCCAAACCGGTCGGCGCGGACACCGGGCTGAAAGTGATCAGCGACCAACTCATCGCGGACCAGCCGGGCTATGCGACCTATGACGGGCAGCCGGGGACCATCACCGATCGCGATGTGCTTGCCGACTACGGCGAGTTCCTGCGTTCGCTGGTCGCGACCTCCGGAATGCGACCGTTGCGGGTGGCGGTGGACGCCGGCAACGGGATGGCCGGTCACACGACTCCGGCGGTGCTCGGCGCGATCGACTCGATCACCTTGTTGCCGTTGTACTTCGAGCTCGACGGTTCGTTTCCCAATCACGAGGCCAACCCGCTCGACGCGGCCAACCTGCTGGATCTGCAGTTCTATGTGCGCGAAACCGGCGCCGATATCGGGCTGGCCTTCGACGGCGACGCCGACCGGTGCTTCGTGGTCGATGAGCGTGGCGTCGCGGTCTCTCCGTCGACGGTGACGAGCCTGGTGGCCGCCCGCGAACTCGGCCGGGAAATAGGCGCCACCGTCATCCACAACCTGATCACGTCCCGCGCGGTGCCCGAACTGGTCTCCGAGCGCGGCGGCACGCCGCTGCGCTCGCGCGTCGGACACTCCTATATCAAGACGCTGATGGCCGAAACCGGCGCGATTTTCGGCGGTGAACATTCGGCGCACTATTACTTCCGCGACTTCTGGTGCGCCGACTCGGGCATGCTGGCCGCGCTGTATGTGCTGGCGGCGCTCGGTGAGCAGGACCGGCCGTTGTCGGAGCTGACCGCGGACTACCAGCGCTACGAGGCCTCCGGCGAGATCAATTTCAAGGTGGCGGACGCGGCGCAGTGCGTGGACGCCGTATTGAAGTCATTCGGCAGCCGGATCCACTCCATCGATCACCTGGACGGGGTGACGGTGGATTTGGGTGACGGCAGCTGGTTCAACTTGCGCACCTCCAACACCGAGCCGTTGCTGCGGCTCAACGCGGAGGGACGCAGCACCGAGGACGTCGACGCGATGATTGCCCAGATCAGCGCCGAGATCAGTGGCCAGGTGCAGCACAACGAGAGCGTGCCATGAACGCAACCCGGGCGATCGATCTCGAAGACATCGACGGCCTCCTCGCCGCGGACCGGCAGGGCCTGTTGCGGTCCGCCTCCTCGGCGGGCGCGCAGGTGCGCGCCATCGCCGCCGCGGCCGACGAAGGTGAACTGAACTCGCTGCGCACCGGCGACCGGCCACGCAGCGTGATCTGGGTGGCCGGGCGCGGGACCGCCGAGACCGCGGGGACCATGCTGGCCGCGACGCTGGCCGGGGCGGCGTCGGCGCCGATCGCCTTGGTCAGCGAGGTCCCGCCATGGGTGGGTCCGCTCGATGTGCTGGTCGTCGCGGGCGACGACCCCGGCGATCCGGCCCTCGTCGGTGCCGCCGCGACCGGGGTGCGCCGCGGGGCCCGGGTTGTCGTCGCCGCGCCGTATGAGGGTCCGCTGCGCGACTCCACGGCCGGTCGCGTCGCGGTGCTGGCGCCGCGGCTGTCGATTCCCGACGAATTCGGATTGTGCCGGTATCTGGCCGCCGGCCTGGCCACGTTGCACGCTGTGGACCCCCGGCTGAACGTCGATCTGCCGTTGCTGGCCGACGAGCTGGACGCCGAAGCGCTGGGCAACAGCGCCGCCCGCGAGCTGTTCACCAACCCGGCCAAGACAATTGCCGCGCGCCTGTCCCACCACCCGGTCGCACTCGCCGGCGACTGCCCCGCGACGCTTGCGCTGGCCCGGCACGGCAGTGCGGTGTTGCTGCGGATTGCGCACCAGGTGGTTGCCGCCACCGGGCTGGCCGATGCGGCGGTGGCGCTGCGCGAGCCCGTCGAGTTCGGCGATGGCCCTTTGTCGGTGGATGCCCTCTTTCACGACGAAGAGATCGACGGGCCGCTGCCCGAGCGGCTGCGGGTGCTGGCGTTCACGCTGGCCGGCGACCGGACGGTGGTGGCCGCTCGAGTCGCCGGGCTCGACGAGGTCTACGTGATCGCGGCGCACGACGTGCCCGAAGCGCCCGGCGGTGTGGGTGGGTCCGGCGGCTTGGTCGGGGCAGTGGCTCCGGGAGGCGCGATTCGCCCCGAGCAGCAACTGGCAGTATTGGCCGTTCGGCTGGAGATGGCCGCCGTTTATTTGCGACTGGTGCGGGGATAGATAGACAAGTGGAAGTGCTTCGCGGTGCCGTACGGACCTACGCGTGGGGGTCGCGTACCGCTATCGCCGAATTCACCGGGCGTCCGGTGCCCGCGGCTCACCCCGAGGCCGAGCTCTGGTTCGGCGCGCATCCGGGTGACCCGGCCTGGCTGGAAACCGAGAAGGGCGAGCTCTCCTTGCTGGAGGCGGTGACCGCCGATCCGGAAGGACAGCTCGGCTCCGCGTCCCGCGAGCGGTTCGGTGACGTGCTGCCGTTCTTGGTCAAGGTGCTCGCCGCCGACGAACCACTGTCGCTGCAGGCGCACCCGAGTGCCGAACAGGCCATCGAGGGTTATCTGCGCGAGGAAAAATTGGGCATCCCGGTGGCCTCGCCGGTCCGCAACTACCGCGATACCTCGCACAAGCCCGAGTTGTTGGTGGCGTTGCACTCGTTCGAGGCGCTCGCCGGATTTCGTCAGGCGTCCCGAACGATCGAGCTGCTGCAGGCGTTGGCCGTCACCGACCTGGACCCCTACATCGAGTTGCTGAACGACCAGTCCGACGCCGACGGTCTGCGTGCGCTGTTCACCACCTGGATCACCGCGCCTCAGCCCGACATCGATGTGCTGGTGTCCGCCGTGATCGACGGTGCCATCCAGTATGTCAGCTCCGGAGCATCGGAATTCGCGGCCGAAGCCAAGACGGTGCTCGAACTCGGCGAACGCTACCCCGGAGACGCCGGTGTGCTGGCGTCGTTGTTGCTCAACCGGATCAGCCTGGCCGCGGGCGAGGCGCTCTTCATTCCGGCCGGCAACCTGCATACCTATCTGCGCGGTTTCGCGATCGAGGTTATGGCCAACTCCGACAACGTGTTACGCGGCGGACTGACCCCCAAGCACGTCGATGTGCCCGAGTTGCTGCGAGTGCTGGACTTCGCGCCCACCGCCGAGGCGCAGCTGCGGCCGCATGTGCACCGCGAGGGGCTGGGGCTCATCTATGACACCCCGGCCGACGAGTTCGCGGTCGCGCTGCTGACCCTCGAGGGCGAGCATCTGGGCCACGAGGTCGACGCGTCGCCGAGCCATGACGGCCCCCAGATCTTGTTGTGCGCAGAGGGTTCGGCGACGGTGCACGGGAAATCCGGGTCGCTGGAGCTCAAGCGCGGGATGGCCGCCTGGGTCGCGGCCGACGACGGCCCGGTGGGGCTGGTCGCACACGAGCCCGCCAAGTTGTTCAGGGCGACCGTAGGTTTGTGACGGCTTTCGCGGCCTGCCGCGACTCGCGGCGCCCGCGCAGCCACAGCCGCACGTTGTGGGCAATGGTCCGGCCGACGATCCGCGGCGGCGGAACCATGTAGAGGCTGTCGAGCAGCGAGAACCGGCGCAAAAA
This sequence comes from Mycobacterium sp. IDUB_19, assembly GCF_055419445.1. Taxonomy (NCBI): domain Bacteria; kingdom Bacillati; phylum Actinomycetota; class Actinomycetes; order Mycobacteriales; family Mycobacteriaceae; genus Mycobacterium; species Mycobacterium sp. IDUB_19. Next base: position 15,681 of record NZ_JBVAXR010000038.1, read on the forward strand.
CCATTCGGCGAGAACGGGTTCGGTTTCGGCGGCCCCGAGGAATTGGTCGAACAGCGCCCCCGTCGGCCGCCACCACCAGGGGATCGGTCCACTGGTGCCGGCATGGTGAAAGGCGACGTCGCCGATGGCGTTCATCGTCCACACCGGATAGGTGGTCTTGGCGGTCGCCCGACTGAGTTCGCCGGCCAGGTCCCCGTTCACGGATCGCAATGCCCGCCGCAGGTGACCAGCCTGTAGCGACGTCATCGTCATGCCCTGCCCGAAGGTGGGATTGAAGCTCGCGACGGCGTCGCCGAACGGGATGATCCCGGCCGGGAAGCGGTCCAGCTTGTCGTAGCGGCGCCACCTGCTGGCCGGGAAAGCGTGAAATGCCGGCGCGCCAACGGGTTCGGCCTGCGTCAGGGCATCGGTGAAATGCTTCGGGAGCAGCTTGTCGGCCAGCGCAAGCATCTCGGGGAACGTTGTCGGCGGTTTGGCGTGGGCCACGCCGAATGTGGTCAGTACCCAGGTGCCGTCCTCGTAGCACAGCATGCCGAGCCCCAGCGACTGGTCGTGGGAGGCGCCGGCCACGACCACCTTCTCCGCAATCAACCCGTCCGGGATGCGGAACTGGTGGCTGGCGTAGTTGATGCCGATGTCCATCGTTTCCTCGACGGGGCGCTGATACCCCCACTGCGTCAACCACACCGGTAGCCGGGTGCCGCGACCAGCCGCGTCGACAACGAGGTCGGCGCTCACGAACTCCGGCTCCTCGCCGTCGACGGGGTCCAGCAGCACGCCGTTCACTCGGTTGCGCCCGCGGTCGAACCGCGGTTGTGCCACAGAGCGCCGCACGATCGCGACATTGTCGATGTCCTGGACACGGCTGCGCAGCTGCCACTCCAGATGCGGTCGGCTGGGCACGTAAGCGGTGAACTCGTCACGCAGTGTGTGGGCCGTCCCAAGCACATGGCCCGCGGCACCCAAGTGGATGCAGTCCGGCCGGTTTTCCAGCATGGGCACACCGGCGGCCACCATGTCCTTCAGCAGGCCGGGGAACAGGGTGTCGAATTCCGCCGCCCCGCGGGCCATCAGCATGTGCAAATGCCGATCCTGCGGGATCGTCGCGCGGTTTGCCGGGGTGCTCGGCAATTCGTCGCGCTCATAGACGCTGACCTGGGAATACCAATCCGACAGCACCTTCGCGGCAGACAAGCCCGCGATGCTGGCGCCGATCACTACCGCGTGACCCCGCATGTTGTCTCCGCCATCCGACATGCCGGGAGGGTACCCAGTACTGTGCGGTCCAACGACTTCCCGACGGCTCATGAGAGGGCGGCAGATGGCCAACCGATGGCGCACCAAGTCGGTCGAACAGTCGATCGACGACACCGATGAGCCAGACACCAAGCTGCGTAAGGAGCTCACCTGGTGGGACCTGATGGTTTTCGGCGTCGCGGTGGTGATCGGCGCCGGCATCTTCACGGTCACCGCTTCGACCGCCGGCGATATCACCGGCCCGGCGATCTGGATATCGTTCACGATCGCCGCGGTCACCTGTGCGCTGGCGGCGCTGTGCTACGCCGAATTCGCCTCGACACTGCCGGTCGCGGGCAGCGCGTACACCTTCTCCTACGCCACTTTCGGTGAGTTCCTGGCCTGGATCATCGGCTGGAACCTGTTGCTGGAATTGGCGATCGGTGCCGCCGTGGTGTCCAAAGGCTGGTCGAGTTACCTGGGGACGGTGTTCGGATTCGCCGGTGGCACTGTCAACTTGGGCTCCATCAACTTCGACTGGGGCGCGCTGCTGATCGTCGCGGTGGTGGCGACGCTGGTCGCCGTGGGCACCAAAGTGTCGTCGAGGATTTCCGCGGTGATCACCGCCATCAAGGTGTCGGTGGTGATCTTCGTCGTGGTGGTCGGCATCTTCTACATCAAAGGCTCCAACTACTCGCCGTTCATCCCCAAGCCGGAAGCGGGGCACGAGGTCAGCGGCATCAATCAGTCGGTGCTGTCGCTGCTGACCGGGGCGCACAGCAGCCATTACGGGTGGTACGGCGTGCTGGCCGGTGCCTCGATCGTGTTCTTCGCGTTCATCGGGTTCGACATCGTCGCGACGATGGCCGAGGAGACCAAGCGACCCCAGCGCGACGTGCCGCGGGGGATCCTGACATCGCTGGCGGTCGTCACCGTCCTTTACATCGCGGTCTCCGTCGTGTTGTCCGGCATGGTTTCCTACACCCAGCTCAAGACCATGCCGGGTGGTAAGCCGGCGAACCTGGCCACCGCGTTCACCGCGAACGGGATCCATTGGGCGAGCAAGATCATCGCCATCGGGGCACTGGCCGGGTTGACGACCGTGGTGATGGTGTTGGTGCTCGGCCAGTGCCGGGTCCTGTTCGCGATGGCGCGCGACGGATTGTTGCCGCGCCAGTTGGCCAAGACCAGTTCACGCGGGACGCCGGTGCGGATCACCGTGCTCGTCGCGCTGGTGATCGCGGCGACCGCTTCGGTGTTCCCGATCAGCAAGCTCGAGGAGATGGTCAACGTCGGAACGCTGTTCGCGTTCGTCCTGGTGTCCGCCGGAGTCATCGTGCTGCGCCGGACCCGGCCGGATCTGGAGCGCGGATTCCGCGCGCCATGGGTGCCGGTGCTTCCGATCGCCTCGATCTGTGCGTGTGTCTGGCTGATGGTGAACCTCACCGCGCTGACCTGGGTGCGGTTCGGGGTGTGGCTGGTGGTGGGAACCGCGATCTATCTCGGTTACGGATACCGCCACTCGATGCAGGGCCGTCGGCAGGCCGATCAGCCGGCGTAGTCATTCCTTTACAAAATAGCACTCTGTGTCTAGACACAAGACGCATATGGCAGTATTGTCAACTTCCAGCGTGGTATGACTCACAAGGAGGTTTGGCATATGACCGCACAGATCCAGGTGGTCCAGGAGCCCGGGGTAACCGAATGGCGCGACAAGAAGCGTCACCTGTGGCTGATGGGCCTGATCCCGCCGACGGCGTTGTTCGTGATGCTGCCGATCGTCTGGGGACTGAACCAGTACGGCTGGCACGGCGCTGCCCAGGCGCCGCTGTGGATCGGCCCGATCCTGCTCTACATCCTGCTGCCGATCCTGGATCTGCGTTTCGGACCCGACGGACAGAACCCGCCCGACGAGGTGATGGAGCGGCTGGAGAACGACAAGTACTACCGCTACTGCACCTACATCTACATCCCGTTCCAGTACCTCAGCGTGGTGCTGGGCGCCTACCTGTTCACCGCTTCGGACCTGCACTGGCTGGGTTTTGACGGCGGCCTGGGCTGGGTCGGCAAGATCGGCGTCGCGCTCTCGGTCGGTGTGCTCGGCGGCGTCGGCATCAACACCGCGCACGAGATGGGGCACAAGAAGGACTCGCTGGAGCGCTGGCTGTCCAAGATCACCCTGGCGCAGACCGCCTACGGTCACTTCTACATCGAGCACAACCGCGGTCACCACGTGCGCGTCTCCACCCCCGAGGACCCGGCGTCGGCCCGCTTCGGCGAGACCTTCTGGGAGTTCCTGCCCCGCAGCGTGTTCGGCAGCCTGCGCTCATCGGTTCATCTCGAGGCGCAGCGGATCCGCCGGCTCGGCAAGAGCCCGTGGGACCCCAGGACGTATCCGTCCAACGACGTGCTCAACGCCTGGGCCATCTCGGTGGTGCTGTTCGGCGCGCTGATCGCGGCCTTCGGCGTGGGCGTGATCCCTTTCCTGATCATCCAGGCGGTCTTCGGCTTCTCGCTGCTGGAAACCGTCAACTACCTCGAGCACTACGGCCTGCTGCGGCAGCGCAACTCCAACGGCCGCTACGAGCGTTGCGCCCCGGTGCACAGCTGGAACTCCGACCACATCGTCACCAACCTGTTCCTGTACCACCTGCAGCGGCACAGCGATCACCACGCCAACCCCACCCGGCGCTACCAGACGCTGCGCAGCATGGAGGGCTCACCCAACCTGCCCAGTGGGTACGCGTCGATGATCGCGTTGACCTACTTCCCGCCGGTGTGGCGCAAGGTGATGGACCACCGGGTGTTGTCGCACTACGACGGCGACATCACCAAGGTCAATCTGCAGCCGCGGCTCCGCGAGAAGCTGCTGGCGAAGTACGGGGCCCCCGAAATGGCCCAGCCATGACCGCCTACCGCTGCCCCGGCTGCGACTACACCTACGACGAGGCGAAAGGCGCTCCGCGGGAAGGCTTTCCCGCGGGCACGCCCTTCAGCGACATCCCCGAAGACTGGTGCTGCCCCGATTGTGCGGTGCGCGAGAAGGTCGATTTCGAAACCATAGGAGTGAACCGGTGACCGACTACAAGCTGTTCATCTGCGTGCAGTGCGGGTTCGAGTACGACGAGGCCAAGGGCTGGCCCGAAGACGGCATCGAGCCCGGTACCCGCTGGGACGACATCCCCGACGACTGGAGCTGCCCGGACTGCGGCGCGGCGAAATCCGACTTCGAGATGGTAGAGGTAGCGCGTTCGTGAGCGCTCCAAGCGCTATTGTCGCGCCTGTGGAGCGGATTCCCTACGCCGAGGCGTCGCGGGTTCTGCTGCGCGACTCGGTGCTGGACGCGATGCGCGAGGAGCTGCTGACCCGGGATTGGTCCGCCATCACGTTGTCCGACGTGGCCAAGGCGGCCGGCATCAGCCGCCAGACCATCTACAACGAGTTCGGTTCACGGCAGGGTTTGGCGCAGGGGTACGCCCTGCGTCTGGCCGATCGCCTGGTGGACGCCATCCACGCCGCATTGGACGCCAACGTCGGCAACTTCTTCGAAGCCTTCCTGGCGGGCTTCCGGTCGTTTTTCGCCGAGTCGGCGTCGGACCCGCTGGTGATCTCGCTGCTGAGCGGTGTCGCCAAGCCCGATCTGCTGCAGCTCATCACCACCGACAGTGCGCCCATCATCACCCGCGCTTCGTCCCGGCTGAGCTCGGCATTGATCAGCACGTGGGTGGCCACCAGCGACGAGGACGCCGGCGTGCTGGCGCGCGCCATCGTGCGGCTGGCGTTGAGTTACGTATCGATGCCACCCGAGGCCGATCACGACGTCGCACGCGATCTCGCGCGGTTGATGACGCCTTTTGCAGAGCGTCACGGCGTCGTCAACGCGTCCTGACCTGGCCAGGGCCCAGGGCCCCAAAGGTCACGGGCTACAGTGGCGGACGAGCGTACCCATGCTAACTAAAGCCACCTGGTCCGCTCCTACCTTGAGCCCCCATGAGCCGCAGAAGGAACAGACACGCCATGACCCTGACGCCCGACGTTCGTAACGGCATCGACTTCAAGATCGCCGATCTGTCGCTCGCGGAATTCGGCCGCAAAGAGCTCGACCTGGCCGAATACGAGATGCCCGGCCTGATGTCGTTGCGCCGCGAGTACGCCGACGTGCAACCACTGAAGGGCGCCCGGATCTCGGGCTCGCTGCACATGACCGTGCAGACCGCGGTGCTGATCGAGACGCTGACCTCGCTGGGCGCCGAGGTGCGCTGGGCGTCGTGCAACATCTTCTCGACCCAGGACCACGCGGCAGCGGCGGTCGTCGTCGGCCCGCACGGCACGGCGGAGGAGCCCAAGGGTGTTCCGGTGTTCGCCTGGAAGGGCGAATCGCTCGAGGAGTACTGGTGGTGCGCCGAGCAGATGCTCACCTGGGAGGGCGAGCCGGCCAACATGATCCTGGACGACGGTGGTGACGCCACCATGATGGTGCTGCGCGGCGCGCAATATGAGAAGGCCGGCGTGGTGCCGCCCGCCGAGGACGACGACTCCGCCGAATGGAAAGTCTTCCTGAGCGTGCTGCGGAGCCGCTTCGAGTCGGACAAGACCAAGTGGACGAAGATCTCCGAGGCCGTCAAGGGCGTGACCGAGGAGACCACCACCGGGGTGCTGCGGCTCTACCAGTTCGCCGCGGCCGGCGACCTGGCCTTCCCGGCGATCAACGTCAACGACTCGGTGACCAAGTCCAAGTTCGACAACAAGTACGGCACCCGGCACTCGCTGATCGACGGCATCAACCGCGGCACCGACGCGCTGATCGGCGGCAAGAAGGTTCTGATCTGCGGCTACGGTGACGTCGGCAAGGGCTGCGCGGAGGCGGTGAAGGGCCAGGGGGCCCGCGTCGTCGTCACCGAGATCGACCCGATCAACGCGCTGCAGGCGCTGATGGAGGGCTTCGACGTCGTGACGGTCGAGCAGGCCATCGGCGACGCGGACATCGTCGTCACCTCGACCGGCAACAAGGACATCATTTCGCTGGACCACATGAAGGCGATGAAGGACCACGCGATCCTCGGCAACATCGGCCACTTCGACAACGAGATCGACATGGCGGCGCTGGAGCGCTCCGGGGCGACGAAGCTCAACATCAAGCCGCAGGTCGACCTGTGGACCTTCGGGGATTCCGGCAAGTCGATCATCGTGCTGTCCGAAGGCCGGCTGCTGAACCTGGGTAACGCCACCGGGCACCCGTCGTTCGTGATGAGCAACAGCTTCGCCAACCAGACGATCGCCCAGATCGAGCTGTGGACCAAGAACGACGAGTACGACAACGAGGTGTACCGGCTGCCCAAGCACCTGGACGAGAAGGTGGCCCGGATTCACGTCGAGGCGCTCGGCGGCACGCTCACCAAGCTGACCAAGGAGCAGGCCGAATACCTCGGGATCGACGTCGAGGGCCCGTACAAGCCGGACCACTACCGCTACTGATCGACGCTTTCGCGCCGTGCTGATCGCGATCGAGGGCGTCGACGGTTCCGGCAAGCGGACGCTGACCGAAAGGCTGCAGGCCGCGTTCGAGGCCGACGGGAAATCGGTGGCGACGCTGGCCTTCCCGCGGTACGGGCAGTCGGTGACCGCCGACATCGCGGCCGAGGCGCTGCACGGCGAGCACGGAGACCTCGCATCGTCGGTGTATGCGATGGCGACGCTCTTCGCGCTGGACCGCGCCGGCGCGATCGAAGAGATCGACGCGCTGACCCATGCCCATGACGTGCTGATACTCGATCGCTACGTCGCCTCCAACGCCGCCTACAGCGCGGCGCGCCTGCGTCAGGACGCCGATGGGGAGGCGGTGGCCTGGGTGCGGCACCTGGAGTATGAGCGATTGGCGCTTCCTACGCCCGACTGGCAGGTGCTGCTCGCGGTGTCCACGGAACTCGCCGGGCACCGGGCGCGCAGCCGCGCGCAGAGTGATCCCGGCCGGGCGCGAGACAGCTACGAACGCGACGACGAACTGCAGCGGCGCACCGGCGCGGTGTACGCCGGACTGGCCGAAGCGGGCTGGGCAGGGCGATGGCTGGTGGTCGATGCAGACGTCGATCCGAGCCGCTTAGCCGCCGATTTGATCGCCGGATAGCACAAATTTGTCACGATTTGGCCCTATCCAATGAGAAACGCCCGTGTGGCGCCCGAGTTTTGTCCCGATCTGGTGACACCATGGACTCCATGAGGCAAAGGATTTTGGTCGTCGATGACGACGCTTCGCTTGCGGAGATGCTGACCATCGTTCTTCGTGGGGAGGGTTTCGACACTGCGGTCATCGGTGATGGCACGCAGGCTCTGACCGCGGTGCGCGAGCTGCGGCCCGACCTGGTGCTGCTGGACCTGATGTTGCCCGGCATGAACGGCATCGACGTGTGCCGGGTACTACGCGCCGATTCCGGCGTTCCGATTGTGATGTTGACGGCCAAGACCGACACCGTGGATGTGGTGCTGGGCTTGGAGTCGGGTGCCGACGACTACATCATGAAGCCGTTCAAGCCCAAGGAGCTGGTCGCCCGGGTGCGGGCGCGGCTGCGGCGCAACGACGACGAGCCCGCCGAGATGCTCTCCATCGCCGACGTCGAGATCGACGTGCCGGCACACAAGGTCACTCGGAACGGCGAGCAGATCTCCCTGACGCCACTCGAGTTCGACCTGCTGGTAGCGCTGGCACGCAAACCGCGCCAGGTGTTTACTCGTGATGTGCTGCTCGAACAGGTGTGGGGATATCGTCACCCAGCGGACACCCGCTTGGTGAACGTGCACGTCCAGCGTCTGCGGGCCAAGGTCGAGAAAGACCCTGAGAACCCGACTGTGGTGTTGACCGTTCGAGGAGTGGGTTACAAGGCCGGACCTCCGTGATCCGCGCCGGCGACGATGCAGAGCGCAGCGATGAGGAGAAGCGGCGCGTAGGCACAGCCGGCGAGCGTCACGATACGGAGCGCCGCCATTGATCTGGGGTTCGCGGCGACGCATTCACGGTCACCGCTGGGGGCGCACCGGCCCCATGACTCGAGGCATGAGTGCGTTGAGTCGAGCCGTCGGCATTGCCTGGCGCCGTTCGCTGCAGCTGCGAGTCGTGGCGTTGACTCTGGGTCTGTCCTTGGCGGTGATCTTGGCGCTCGGCTTCGTGCTGACCAGCCAGGTCACCAACCGCGTTCTTGACGTCAAGGTCAAGGCGGGCATCGAGCAGATCGAACGGGCGCGCACCACCGTCGGCGGGATCGTCAACGGCGAGGAGTCGCGCTCGCTGGACAGCAGCCTGCAACTGGCCCGCAACACGTTGACGTCGAAAACTGATCCGGCCTCCGGTCCCGGTCTTGCCGGCGCGTTTGACGTGGTGCTGATGGTGCCGGGCGACGGCCCGCGCGCCGCGACCGCGGCCGGACCGGTCGATCAAGTGCCTGCCTCGTTGCGTGGCTTCGTCAAGGCGGGGCAGGCGGCCTATCAATACGCCACGGTGCACACCGAAGGCTTTTCCGGGCCGGCGCTGATCGTCGGCACACCGGCGTCGTCGCAGGTGGCGAACCTGGAGCTTTACCTGATCTTCCCGCTCACCAGCGAGCAGGCCACGATCACGCTGGTCCGCGGCACGATGATTACCGGTGGCGCGGTGCTGCTGGTGCTGCTGGCCGGAATCGCGCTGCTGGTATCGCGCCAGGTGGTGGTGCCGGTGCGGTCTGCGTCGCGGATCGCCGAACGTTTCTCCGAGGGGCATCTGTCCGAACGCATGCCGGTGCGCGGCGAAGACGACATGGCGCGGCTGGCGGTGTCGTTCAACGACATGGCGGAAAGTCTGTCCCGGCAGATCACTCAGCTCGAGGAGTTCGGCAACCTGCAGCGCCGGTTCACCTCCGATGTCAGCCACGAACTTCGCACCCCGCTGACCACCGTGCGGATGGCCGCCGACTTGATCTACGACCACAGCGACGACCTGGACCCGACGCTGCGCCGGTCGACCGAGCTGATGGTCAACGAGCTCGACCGCTTCGAGTCGCTGCTCAGCGACCTGCTGGAGATCTCCCGGCACGACGCCGGTGTGGCCGAGCTGTCCGTCGAGGCGGTCGACCTGCGCACCACCGTGCAGAGCGCGCTGGGCGACGTGGGACACCTGGCCGAGGACGCCGGCATCGAGCTGCAGGTGGACACGCCCGCCGAGGAGGTGATCGCCGAGGTCGACCCGCGCCGGGTGGAACGCATCCTGCGCAACTTGATCGCCAACGCCATCGACCACGCCGAGCACAAGCCGGTGCAGATACGGATGGGAGTCGACGAAGATACGGTCGCCGTCACGGTCCGCGACTACGGGGTGGGGTTGCGGCCCGGCGAGGAGAAGCTGGTGTTCAGCAGGTTCTGGCGGTCCGACCCGTCGCGGGTGCGTCGTTCCGGCGGGACCGGGCTGGGGCTGGCGATCAGCGTCGAGGATGCGCGACTGCACCAGGGCCGGCTGGAGGCATGGGGCGAGCCGGGTCAGGGCGCCTGCTTCCGACTCACGCTGCCCATGACGCGTGGCCACAAGGTCACTACCAGCCCGTTGCCGATGAAACCGATCCCACAGCAGCCACCTCAGGGCGCGGCCGACCAACAACCCGGCAACGAACGTTCGCGCCAACACGAGCACGCCGACAGGAGCGGGTAATGCGGCGCCTGCTCCTCGGGCTGTTGGCGGTGCTGCTCGCCGGCTGTGCGGGCGTACCCAGTTCGTCGGCGCCGCAGGCCATCGGCACCGTGGAACGACCCGCGCCGTCGAATCTGCCCAAGCCGACACCGGGCATGGATCCCGATGTATTGCTGCGCGAATTCCTCAAGGCCACAGCCGATCCGGCCAACCGGCATCTGGCGGCACGGCAGTTCCTCACCCAGTCGGCATCCAACGCCTGGGACGATGCCGGTAGCGCACTGCTGATCGACCACGTGGTGTTCGTCGAAACCCGTGGCGCCGAACGGGTTTCGGCGACGATGCGGGCAGACATCCTGGGCTCGCTGTCCGACGTCGGGGTGTTCGAAACAGCCGAGGGCGTGCTGCCGGACCCGGGTCAGATCGAGTTGGTCAAGACATCCGGCGGCTGGCGCATCGACAAGCTGCCCAACGGGGTTTTCCTGGACTGGCAGCAGTTTCAGGCGACCTACAAGCGCAACACGCTGTACTTCGCCGACCCGACCGGCAAGACGGTGGTCCCCGACCCGCGCTACGTCGCGGTCGCCGATCACGATCAGCTGGCCACTGAACTCATGTCCAAGCTGCTGGCCGGGCCGCGGCCCGAGATGGCGCACACGGTCCGCAACTTGCTCGCCCCGCCGCTGCGGCTGCGCGGGCCGGTGACCCGGGCCGACGGCGGCAAGAACGGCATCGGGCGCGGTTACGGCGGCGCGCGCATCGATTTGCAGAAGCTCTCGACCACCGATCCGCACAGTAGGCAATTGCTTGCCGCACAGATCATTTGGACGCTGGCCCGCGCCGACATCCGGGGTCCGTACGTGATCAACGCCGACGGGGCACCGCTGGATGACAGGTTCGCCGAAGGGTGGACCACCTCCGACGTCGCGGCCACCGACCCCGGCGTGGCCGACGGCGCCGGCGCGGGGATGCACGCCCTGATCAATGGATCGCTGGTCGGCCTGGACGGACAGCGGGCCGCCACGGTGCCCGGCGCTTTCGGCCGGATGGGCGACCAGACGCTGGCCGCGCTGTCCCGCAGCGGCCGGCAGGTGGCGTCCGTCGTGACCCTGCACCGCGGCGCCCCGGACATGGCGGAGTCACTCTGGATCGGCGATCTGGGCGGCGAGGCGGTCCAATCCGCCGACGGGCACAGCTTGTCGCGTCCCAGCTGGTCGCTGGACGACGCGGTCTGGGTGGTGGTGGACGGCAATAACGTGCTGCGGGCCATTCAGGAACCGGCGTCCGGGCAGCCCGCGCGCATCCCGGTGGATTCCGGGGCGTTGGCGAGCAAATTCCCGGGGCCGATCACCGACCTGCAACTGTCCCGGGACGGCACGCGTGCCGCGATGGTGATCGGCGGCGAGGTCATTCTCGCCGGTGTCGAGCAGACGCAGGCCGGGCAGTATGCGCTGACTTACCCGCGGCGGTTGGGTTTCGGGCTGGGCAACTCGGTGGTGTCCCTGTACTGGCGAACCGGCGACGACATGGTGGTGACTCGCAACGACGTCGCGCATCCCGTCTCGTACGTGAACCTCGACGGAGTGAACTCCGACGCGCCGGCCCACGGTTTGCAGATTCCGCTGACCGCGATCGCGGCCAACCCGTCGACCGTCTACGTTGCGGCTCCCCAAGGGGTGCTGCAGTATTCGGCGTCTGCTCCGGAAAGCCAGCAGACCTGGTCGGACGTACCGGGCTTGATGGTCGGTGGCGCCGCGCCGGTGCTGCCGGGGTAACCGCAGCGGTGCGGCGCTGAGTGTCACCCCCTCCGGCGACACTGGTGCCGTGCTTGATTTGATCCTGCCGTTGGAATGCGGCGGCTGCGGGACACCGTCGACCCGCTGGTGCGACGCGTGCGCCATGGAACTCGTCGTCAAGCCCGACGAACCGCACCTGATCAGTCCGCGCGTCGACCCCCAAGCGCCGGTGTTCGCGCTCGGCCGCTACGCCGGCGCCCGTCGCCAGGCGATTCTCGCGATGAAGGAGCACGGTCGCGGCGACCTCGTCGCGCCGCTTGCCCAAGCGCTTGCGGTCGGCGTACACCGGCTGCTGGCCTGGGGGATCGTCGAGACCCCGTTGACGATCGTGCCCGCGCCGACCCGGCGTTGGGCGGCACGCCGGCGCGGCGGCGATCCCGTCACCCGTTTGGCCACGGCCGCGATCGCCCGACATCCGGACGTCACCGTCGTTGCGGCGTTGCGCATGCGGGCGCTCACTCGTGACTCGGTGGGCCTCGGGACCGCCGAGCGCGAGCGCAACATCGCGGACCGGGTGCTGCTGCGAGGCCGGCGGCCGCGCACCGAGGTCCTGCTCGTCGACGACATCGTCACCACCGGCACGACTGCGCGCGAGTCGGTCCGGATGCTGTCCGCCGCCGGGGTGCGGGTGACCGCGGTGCTGGCGATCGCCGTCGCCTGAATCGGCGCATATCGTCGCAACCAGTGAAATTGCCAAGAAGACGTGAAGAACTCGCTACGGGTTCATCAATTCGGTGGCACGGCAGGGCGAACACGAGCTAACGTCGAGGACAACGTTCAACAACTCTTCGGGACTCACTGGTTCCGACTCACGGGTCGCGATTTCCCAGGTTGAGACGCCAAGTGCGGAGGGGGTGAGCATTCGACACCTTGCACCGGCGGGCTGCCTGCGGCGGTGGCTCTTCCAAAACCGCTCCCACCCCGTCGACGCACTCTGAAGAAATCAGGCACGCAGGCGCGTGCGACGTGAAAAGAGAAATGAGTTGTCACGTATGTCAAGACTCACCGTGGATTCCACTCAGCTCCTGGACGAACCGCCGGTAGCTATCGACGCCGATGAACCGACAGCCACCGCCGAGGTCGTCTTCAAAGGCCGCAACGTCGAGATTCCCGATCACTTCCGCGTGTACGTCTCGCAGAAACTCGCCCGCGCGGAACGCTTCGACAAGACCATCTATCTCTTCGACGTCGAACTCAAGCATGAACGCAACCGTCGCCAACGTAAGTCCTGTCAGCGCGTGGAGATCACCGCGCGGGGCCGTGGGCCGGTAGTCCGCGGCGAGGCCTGCGCCGACAGCTTCTATGCCGCGCTCGAGTCCGCGGTGGTTCGGCTGGAGAGCCGGCTGCGCCGCGGCAAGGATCGCCGCAAGGTCCATTACGGCGAAAAGACCCCCGTCTCGCTGGCCGAGGCCACCGCGGTGGCCCCACCGCCGGCGAAGGCCTTCGGAAACGACGCGTCCGCGGAGGCGCACCAGCACGACACCGGCGACGATGATCACCAGCCGGGGAGGGTGGTGCGCACCAAAGAGCACCAGGCCACCCCGATGTCGGTCGACGACGCGCTCTACGAGATGGAACTCGTCGGACATGACTTCTTCTTGTTCTACGACAAGCAGACCGAGCGGCCGTCGGTGGTCTACCGCCGCCACGCATATGACTACGGACTGATCCGGCTGTCCTGACGGGTCGCCGCGTCGGCGGCCATCACGGCGTCGTCCCCTACCATGGGAGTCGCTTTAACGAATAAGACTCCAACCAACAGGGGACAAAGCTGTGCTGGAAAAGCTGCTGCGCCTCGGTGAAGGTCGCATGGTCAAGCGCCTCAAGCGGGTGGCCGACTATGTCAACACCTTGTCCGACGATGTCGAAAAACTCACCGACGCCGAGCTGCGGGCCAAGACCGACGAGTTCCGCAAGCGGCTCGAGGACGGCGAAACCCTCGATGAGCTGCTGCCCGAGGCGTTCGCGGTGGCCCGCGAGGCCGCCTGGCGGGTGCTCGACCAGCGCCCCTTCGACGTGCAGGTGATGGGTGCCGCGGCACTGCACCTGGGCAACGTCGCCGAGATGAAGACCGGTGAGGGCAAGACCCTGACCTGTGTGTTGCCCGCTTACCTCAATGCGCTGGCCGGAAACGGCGTCCACGTCGTCACCGTCAACGACTATCTGGCCAAACGCGACAGCGAGTGGATGGGCCGGGTGCACCGCTTCCTCGGGCTGCAGGTCGGGGTGATCCTGGCCAACATGACGCCCGACGAACGCCGGGTGGCCTACCACGCCGACGTCACCTACGGCACCAACAACGAGTTCGGCTTCGACTACCTGCGCGACAACATGGCGCACTCGCTGGAAGACCTGGTGCAGCGGGGGCACACCTTCGCCATCGTCGACGAGGTGGACTCGATCCTTATCGACGAGGCCCGCACCCCGCTGATCATCTCCGGGCCCGCCGACGGCGCGTCCAACTGGTACCTCGAATTCGCCCGGCTGGCCCCGCTGATGGAGAAGGACACCCACTACGAGGTCGACCTGCGCAAACGCACCGTCGGTGTGCACGAGCTCGGGGTGGAGTTTGTCGAGGATCAGCTCGGCATCGACAACCTCTACGAGGCCGCCAACTCCCCGCTGGTCAGCTACCTGAACAACGCGCTGAAGGCCAAAGAGCTGTTCAACCGCGACAAGGACTACATCGTCCGCGACGGCGAGGTCCTCATCGTCGACGAGTTCACCGGTCGCGTGCTGATCGGCCGCCGGTACAACGAAGGCATGCACCAGGCCATCGAGGCCAAGGAGCACGTCGAGATCAAGGCCGAAAACCAGACGCTGGCCACGATCACGCTGCAGAACTACTTCCGGCTCTACGACAAGCTGGCCGGCATGACCGGCACCGCCCAAACCGAGGCGGCCGAACTGCACGAGATCTACAAGCTCGGCGTGGTCTGCATCCCGACCAACAAGGAGATGATCCGCGAAGACCAGTCCGACCTGATCTACAAGACCGAGGAAGCCAAGTACATCGCGGTCGTCGACGACGTCGAGGAGCGCTACGAGAAGGGCCAGCCGGTCCTGATCGGCACCACCAGCGTCGAGCGCTCGGAGTATCTGTCGCGTCAATTCCAGAAACGGCGCATCCCGCACAACGTGCTCAACGCGAAGTACCACGAGCAGGAAGCCGGCATCATCGCGGTGGCCGGCCGCCGGGGCGGCATCACCGTCGCCACCAACATGGCCGGCCGCGGTACCGACATCGTGCTGGGCGGCAACGTCGACTTCCTCACCGACCAGCGACTGCGCGCCGCCGGCCTCGACCCGGTGGAGACACCCGACGAGTACGAGGCGGCCTGGCACCAGGAACTGCCCAAGGTCAAGGAGGAGGCCGGCACCGAGGCGACCGAGGTGATCGAGGCCGGTGGCCTGTACGTGCTGGGCACCGAACGCCACGAGTCGCGCCGCATCGACAACCAGCTGCGCGGCCGCTCCGGGCGGCAGGGTGACCCGGGAGAATCCCGCTTCTACCTGTCACTGGGCGACGAGCTCATGCGCCGGTTCAACGGTGCGGCGTTGGAGTCGCTGCTGACCCGGCTGAACCTGCCCGACGATGTGCCGATCGAAGCCAAGATGGTCACCCGGGCCATCAAGAGCGCCCAAACCCAGGTCGAGCAGCAGAACTTCGAGGTCCGCAAGAACGTCCTCAAGTACGACGAGGTGATGAACCAGCAGCGCAAGGTGATCTACGCCGAGCGCCGTCGGATTCTCGAAGGCGAGAACCTGCAGGAGCAGGCGTTCGACATGGTGCGCGACGTCATCACCGCCTATGTGGATGGCGCGACGGCCGAGGGCTATGCCGAGGATTGGGACCTTGACGCGTTGTGGTCGGCGCTCAAGACGCTGTACCCGGTCGGTATCGCGCACGAGAGCCTCACTCGTCGAGACGCCGACTCCGAGCACGACGATCTCACCCGCGACGAGCTGTTCGACGCGCTCGTCAAAGACGCCGAACAGGCTTATGCCACAAGGGAAGCCGAACTGGAGGAAATCGCCGGCGAGGGAGCGATGCGGCAGCTGGAACGCAATGTCTTGCTGAACGTCATCGACCGCAAGTGGCGCGAGCACCTCTACGAGATGGACTACCTCAAGGAGGGCATCGGGCTGCGCGCGATGGCGCAGCGCGACCCGCTGGTCGAGTACCAGCGCGAGGGCTACGACATGTTCATGGCCATGCTCGACGGCATGAAAGAGGAGTCGGTCGGCTTCTTGTTCAACGTCACCGTGGAGGCGGTGCCCTCTCCCCAGGTCGCTCCGGTTGAAACTCCGGCGGGGCTGGCGGAATTGGGGACGTCGACGGCCGCTGCCGACGAACAGCAGGATGACACTTCCGTCGCCGCGCCCGCCGCGGTGCGGGAACAGGTTCCGAGCACGTTGCGCGCCAAGGGCATTGACAACGAGGCCCCCGCTCTGACGTATTCCGGTCCGGCAGAGGACGGTTCGGCGGAGGTTCAGCGCAACGGCGGTGGCGCGCAGAAGACTCCGGCCGGAGTACCCGCCGGTGCCAGCCGGCGCGAGCGGCGCGCCGCCGCACGCCAACAAGGCCGGGGCGCCAAGCCGCCGAAGTCGGTCAAGAAGCGCTGAATAATTGAGGCATAAGCCTCATGCCCCGTCGTGGCCGCGCCGCGCAACATCGGTGCATGACCACGTTGCACACTCCCGCCGATGCTGCCTCGGCCGTTCTGCATAACCCCGTCGTGCCGGACGGGGACGACGAACGATTCGTCGGCTTCGGTGTGATGGGCTTGCCCTTCGTCAACGGGCATTACCTTGCCCTGCGCCACTTTCCGGCAACAACCTTCTCGCCCGGATACCGGTCCGTGTGGCACCGCGACCCCGACGGCGTCTGGACGTTCTATGCGACAACGCCGGGTCCGCAGAGCTGCGCTCGCTACTTCAGCTCGGCCACAGCGCGGGATGCGGTGCAGTGCGACATCGACGTCGCGTGGGTGACGCCGTGGTCGCTCTACGTCGGCATCACGGGACTGCTCAAGTGGGCAATCGACTTGCGCGCAACCTTGCCGACGCGGCTGATGAGCGCGATCGGCCGGCGGCTGCCGGACGGGGCGTGGACCAACCGGGTGGTGCTGGGTGCCATGGGCCGAGCAGCCGGCCCGACATTGGGCGCCGGACAGGTCCGGTTGTCCGGGACCGTGCCCAACGGCCAGCGATTCATGATCGCTCCCAAGCAGGTGTGGGCGGTGGCTTCCTCGCGCGCGGTGTTGGGTGGTGTGGACCTCGGAACGGTCGGGCCGCTGCCCGAGCAAGCTCATCTGCAGGGCTTTCGGCCACCGCAAAAGGGTTTGTTCGTGGTGGGTTCGGGACATTTCGAGACGTTCGACCCGAGCCGCCACCGCGCCGTGGAACGCACAATTTCGATTCGCTGACCCGGACGCAACCGAAGGGGACAATGAGCCGATGGCGTCGCACATCACCGAGCCGGCGCCGGCGGGCGAGGCACCCAGTCGGGCGGAGCTGCTGGCAGCGCTGTCGGTGGCGATCGACCTCGGCCTGGGTCAGCCCGCCGAACACATGCTGCGCTCGGCGATGATCGCGACCCGGCTCGCGGATCGACTGGGACTCGCCGACGCACAACGGGATTGCGTCTACTACACGACGTTGATCATGTGGATCGGCTGTCATGCCGACTCCCACGAATACGCTCGTTGGTTCGGCGACGACATCGCCGTGCGGCATGACTCGTACCTGGTCGACTGGTCGGGGCTGCCGTACTGGCGGTTCTTGATGGGCAACATCGGTCGCGGTCAGCCGTTGACGCAACGGCTGGTCATCATGGCGACACTGTTCGCCAATGCGCGCGGCCAACTGTCCCGGTTGATTCATTCGCATTGCACCTCGGCGGCGCTGCTGGCGGATCGAATCGGCCTGGGTCCCGACGTCCAGGCCTCGCTCGCATTCGCTTTCGAGCGTTACGACGGCGGCGGCCTGCCCGCCGGTGCGCACGGCGACGAGATCCCGATACAGATGCGGGTCGCTCAGCTCGCCGAGATGGTGGAGGTGCACCACCGCGCGTACGGCGTCGAGGGCGCCGTGGCCATGGCCCGCAGCCGCCGCGGTGGCCAGTTCGACCCGAAGGTCGTCGACACGTTCATCCAATATGCCGATCCGATTTTGGCCGGCCCGGCACCCGGCGATGCCTGGGCCGCCGCACT
The DNA here is from genome assembly GCF_055419445.1 of Mycobacterium sp. IDUB_19. Taxonomy (NCBI): domain Bacteria; kingdom Bacillati; phylum Actinomycetota; class Actinomycetes; order Mycobacteriales; family Mycobacteriaceae; genus Mycobacterium; species Mycobacterium sp. IDUB_19. Next base: position 33,575 of record NZ_JBVAXR010000038.1, read on the forward strand.
TCAGGACGCCCCCGATCGCCACCAGCGGCTTGACGACAACGGGCTAGACACACTCCTTGTCGCATTCGGAGACTTCGTCGACCTCAAATGCCCGTTCACCCTTGGGCATTCGCGTGCGGTGGCCGGGCTTGCCGGCGACGCGGCGCTGGCGGCCGGCGTCGACCCCGGCTCGGTGGCCCTGACCAGACGTGCGGGCCATGTCCACGACCTGGGCCGCATCGGTGTGTCGAATCAAATCTGGTCCAAGCCAGGGTCGTTGACCGCGGGCGAATTCGAGCGGGTGCGGCTGCATCCCTATCTCACCGTGCGGATCCTCAACCAGGTCCGCGGCCTTGGGCGGCTGGCGGAAGTCGCCGGCAACCACCACGAATGCCTGAACGGATCGGGATATCCACGCGGGCTCGCCGGGACCGCGCTGAGCCTGCCCGACCGCATCCTGACGGCTGCGGTCAGCTATCAATCCGGTTGCGAGCCAAGGCCTTACCGAGGTGAGCTATCATCCGGCGCGGCGACGCAGCGGCTGCACGAGCGGGTGCGTGCCGGTGAACTCGACCCCGTCGCCGTCGAGGCCGTGCTGCATGCGGCGGGACAGCCGGCCCAGCGGCCCAAGTCGCGTCCGGGCGGACTCACCCCACGCGAGATCGAGGTGCTATGCCTGGTCGCCCGCGGGGCGTCCAACAAGGAAATCGCGGCGACGTTGGTGATCAGCGAGAAGACCGCCCGCAACCACGTGGAGCGAACCTACGCCAAGATCGGGGTCTCAAATCGCATCGGCGCCAGCATGTATGCGCTGCAACAGGGGTTGTCGATTCCGTGACCGCACCCGACAGAAATTGAGGCAGTCGCCCCATTCCGTTAGGTGAAATTCGGCGGACAATCGATCCATGAGTCGATATTTGACAGTCTGTTACGGCGCAGTGGCTTATCTGCTTTTCCTGGTGTCGTTCTCGTACGCGATCGGATTTGTGGGCAACATCTGGGTGCCCCGCAGTGTCGACCACGCGCTCTCGTCCCCGGTGGGCCTGGCGGTGCTGATCGACGCAGCGTTGCTTGGCGTTTTCGCGGTCCAGCACAGCGTCATGGCGCGGCCCGCGTTCAAGAGATGGTGGACCCGGTTCGTGCCCGTCTCGATCGAGCGCAGCACCTACGTGGTCCTGGCAAGCGCCGCGCTGTTGCTGCTCTACTGGCAGTGGCGGACGCTGCCTGACATCGTTTGGGACGTGAGCCTGCCGGCGGCACGCGTGCTGTTGTGGGCGTTGTTCTGGCTCGGTTGGGCGACGGTGTTCCTCTCGTCCTTCATGGTCAGCCACTTCGACCTGTTCGGCTTGCGGCAGGTGTACCTGGCTTGGCGCGGAAAGCCCTACCGTAACTTGGACTTTCGCGTTCGGTACCTGTACCGGCTGGTGCGTCACCCGCTGATGCTCGGTTTCCTGATCGCGTTCTGGGCGGCACCCACGATGACGGTCGGACATCTGCTGTTCAGTGTGGCCACAACGGGTTACATCCTGATCGCCTTGCGGCTGGAAGAGCACGATCTGGTCGAGTCGCTAGGTGATCAATACCGCGCCTACCGCCGCGAAGTGCCGGCGCTGCTGCCGTGTCCACGCCGGCACCCGAACGCGGCGGCGGGCCAGCACTAACCCTCCACCAGGGTCGCGATCCGCTCCAGGGTGGCCCGGATTCCCGCCGCGGTCTGGCTGGGCATCGAGCCGCTGGTGATCATCGCCTTCTGCTTGTCTTGCGACACGTCCCAGGTTTCGCGGACCAGCGTGCCGGCGGCGCCTTCCGGGGCCGGGCTCAGCTCGTAGCGCCAGATGCGGCCACCCACCAGGCCGCCCATCGCGGTGGTCTGCCATGCGATGCGCCGGTCGGGTTCGTACTCGATGACGGTGTTGGTGGTGCGGTAGGGGATGAACAGTGTCTCCTTGCGGCCACGCATCGCCATCCCGAATTTCGACCCCATCGTCAGGGGAGCCGACTTCTGCGTAGCGCGATTCACCGACTCCGAACCGTCGAAGCTGGCGTGTTTGCCGGCGTCGGCCAGCAGCGCGAAGATCCTGTTCGGCGGTGCCTTGATGACCCGCTCGACGCTGAGCGTGTTTCCGTCCATTCGGTAACACTAACGCCGTTGCGCTGGGGGCACGCCCGCTTGCGGGGGAATATGAGATCGGTCTGTATCGCGGCAATCTGTGCGGTTTTCCGTTGTGGATTCCCGGTATGTTGCGGATATGGATGTCAAGGAGGTGTTGCTGCCGGGCGTCGGTCTGCGATACGAGTTCATCAGCCACAAGGGTGACCGGATCGGCATCATCGCGCGGCGCGGCGGGGACTTCGACGTCGTTCTCTATGGCTCCGACGATCCCGACCAGGCGCGGCCGGTGTTCCACCTCACCGACGAAGAGGCCGATACCGTGGCCCAGATCCTGGGCGCTCCCCGCATCGCTGAGCGGTTCACCGAGCTGACCCGCGAAGTGCCCGGCCTCGAGGCGGGTCAGGTCAACATCGAGCCGGGCAGCCCGTTCGTCGGCCGGCCGTTGGGGGACACCCAGGCTCGGACCCGCACCGGGGCGTCGATCGTCGCGATCGTGCGCGACGAGGATGTGCTCGCCTCGCCGGGTCCGGCCGAGATGCTGCGCCAACGAGACGTCTTGATTGTCATCGGCACCGAAGAGGGCATCGCCGCAGTCGAGCAGATCGTCGACAAGGGCTGAGCCAGTGCAGGTTTCGGGGGCGCTGCTGTTTCAGCTGGGCGCTCTCCTGGCCGCGCTCGCAGTGCTGGGCGGCATCTCGCGGCGATTCGCGCTCTCGCCGATTCCGGTTTACTTGATGGCGGGTCTGTCACTGGGCAAAGGCGGCATCTGGCCGGTGGCCGCCGCCGGCGAGTTCATCATGACGGGTGCGCCCATCGGCGTCGTCCTGCTGCTGCTGACCCTGGGACTGGAGTTCTCCGCAACGGAATTCGCCGCCAGCTTGCGCCACCATCTCCCGTCTGCCGGTGTCGACGTGGTCCTCAACGCAACCCCCGGTGCGGTGACGGGCTGGCTGCTGGGGCTCGACGGCATCGCGATCCTGGCCCTGGCCGGCGTCACCTATATCTCCTCCTCGGGTGTGATCGCGCGCCTGCTGGAGGATCTGCGCCGGCTCGGTAACCGCGAAACGCCGGCCGTCCTGTCGGTGCTGGTGCTCGAGGATTTCGCGATGGCCGCCTACCTGCCGCTGTTCGCGGTGCTCGCGTCGGGCGGCACCGGGCTGGAGGCGGTCGCCGGGATGGTCGTCGCGATCGGTGCTCTCATCGCCGCATTCGCCGCGTCGTATTACTGGGGCCATCACGTGGGCCGGCTGGTTGCACACGCCGACTCCGAGCAGCTGTTGCTGCGGGTGCTGGGGATCACGCTGATGGTGGCGGCATTGGCCGAATCGCTGCACGCCTCGGCGGCCGTCGGCGCGTTCCTGGTCGGGCTCACCCTGACCGGCGACACCGCGCAGCGGGCGCGCAAGGTGCTGGGTCCGCTGCGCGACCTGTTCGCCGCGATTTTCTTTGTGGCGATCGGCTTGCAGGTGGACCCGCACGAGCTGGTGCCGATGCTGCCGGTGGCACTGAGCATGGCCGTCGTGACCGCGGCGACCAAGGTCGCCACCGGAATGGTCGCAGCCCGGCGCGACGGTGTGGCCCGGCGCGGTCAGTTGCGCGCCGGCACCGCGCTCGTCGCGAGGGGCGAATTCTCCTTGATCATCATCGGATTGGCCGGTACGGCGATCCCGGTCGTGGCCGCGCTGGCGACGGCGTATGTGTTCGTCATGGCGATCCTGGGCCCGGTGCTGGCCCGATTCTCCGGCGCCCCGCCGCCCGAGGGAGCCGGATCGGCGGCCTAGCGCTCAACCGATATGGAGGGCCACCACCTGCCAGCGGGCTCCACCGGTGGCAGGTAGCTTCTCCACCCGGGCGGCGATGGCGTGGATGCGGTCCCCGCGGCTGTAGGAGCCGAACACCTCGGCGGCGTTCTCCGGATCCCGGTGCCCGGCGGGTTGCAGCCGCATGCGGCGCAGCACCGCGGCACCCTGGCGCCCGGCCGCGGACTGACTGACCGACAGCACGGAGTCGACCAGGCCGGGCACCAGCAGCGGCCGGAGCTGGGTGACCGGACGGCGGTGGTCGATGACTTCCAGCACCCGGCGCAGCGCGGCGTCGGCGAAGATCGCCGCCTGGCGCATTGCGGCCGACCAGGCCGCCGCGGTCGGCTCCGGTCGCCTGACGGCTCGCCCGCTGTAGGGGCGGCGCGGCGCGGTGCCCGTTCGGCGCGCCACGGTTGACTGCCGGCACCCGGCGACGCTGGGCGGCACATCCCGCGGCGGCGGTTCGTACTCCACGACCGGCACGACGGCGAAAGCGTCACGGGCAGGCGGGCTTTCGGGGCTGATGGTCAACGCGCACTCTCCAAGTCGTCGATGAACGAGCGGTCTGCAGGAGAGTGACAGACAATTGATCTTCAATTGCCAGTCATCATCGCATAATTCGACATCGCGCGTACCCGCGCCGTGTTGCGCCCCAGCGGACGATTACCGTGGGCGACGACATCGGGGAACGCGAAGGATTGACCTAGGAGGCCAGGCCGGCAATGGTGACCCGGTTGTCCACATCGGACGCTTCCTTCTATCGGCTGGAGAACAGCGCCACCCCGATGTACGTCGGTTCGCTGTCCATCCTGCAGCGTCCGCGGGCCGGCCTGAGTTACGAGACGCTGCTTGCCGCCGTCGAACAGCGGCTCCCGCAGATACCGCACTACCGCCAGAAGGTCCGCGAAGTGGGGGTGGGCATGGCCCGCCCGGTATGGATCGACGACGCCGATTTCGACATCACCTACCACGTACGGCGCTCCGCGTTACCGTCGCCGGGCAGCGATGAGCAGTTGCACGAACTGATTGCCCGGCTGGCCGCACGGCCCCTGGATAAGACGCGACCGTTGTGGGAGATGTACCTGGTCGAGGGCCTGGCCAACAACCGGGTCGCCCTCTACACCAAGTCGCACCAAGCGCTGATCAACGGGATGAGCGCGCTGGAGATCAACCACGTGATCGCCGACCGGACGCGGCGGCCGGCGCCGTTCCCCGAAGACATCTGGATTCCGGAACGGGAACCCGGAGCGACCCGGCTGCTGGTGGGTGCGCTGAGCGACTGGGTGATGGGGCCGGGCACCCAGCTGCAGGCCGTCGGCTCCGCGATGGCCGGGGTGGCAACCAACTACGGCGAACTGCTCAACGTGGGCCGCCGGGTTTTCGACATCGCGCGCACGGTCGCGCGCGGCACCGCGCCCAGCAGCCCGCTCAACGCCACCGTTTCGCGCCATCGGCGGTTCACCGTTGCCCGCGGAAACCTCGAGGACTACCGCGCGGTGCGCGCCCGCTACGACTGCGACATCAATGATGTGGTGCTGGCAGTGGTGACCGGCGCGTTGAGCAACTGGCTGATGTCCCGCGGGGAAGGAGTGTCGTCGAGCGCGACCATCCGGGCGATGGCACCGCTTTCCGTCTATGCCGAGGACCAACACGACTCGACGGGCCCTGGCCAGATGATCAGTCAGGTCACTCCGTTCCTGGTCGACCTGCCGGTGGGCGAGGGCAACGCGGTAGTACGGCTGTCGCAGATCGCGCATGCCACCGAATCGAATCCGTCCGCCTCGCGCCTCGTCGACGCCAGGACCATCGTCACCTTGTCGGGTTTCGCGCCACCGACCCTGCATGCCATGGGCATCCGGGTCGCGACCAGCTTCTCGGCGCGGTTGTTCAACTTGCTGATCACCAATGCTCCCGGAGCTCAGAAGCAGATGTACGTTGCCGGCGCCAAACTGCTGGAGACCTACGCGGTGCCGCCGCTGCTGCACAATCAGGCGCTGGCCATCGGTGTGACGTCCTACAACGGCACGATGTATTTCGGAATCAATGCCGATCGCGAGGCGATGAGCGACGTCGAGCTGTTGCCGGCGTTGTTGAAGCAGTCACTTGAGGAGCTGCTGGAAGCTTCTCGCTAGTTGTTGGCGGTGAAAATCAATGTGTGGATATACCATTCGTTGATGTGAGCACCTCTAACGACGGCGCGCCGGCAAAGGCGAAGAAAAAGAAGTCGCCGGCACGGAATGCGCCAAAGATCTCCGCTGCCGTCTATGGGGACGAATTGTTCCGGCTACAAACAGAATTCGTGAAGCTACAGGAGTGGGTACGGCATTCCGGCGCGCGAATCGTGATCATCTTCGAAGGCCGCGACGCCGCGGGCAAGGGTGGCGCCATCAAAAGGATCACCGAATACCTCAGCCCCCGCACCGCCCACATCGCCGCGTTGCCCGTCCCCACCGATCGGGAGCGCGGTCAGTGGTACTACCAGCGGTATATCGCCCATCTGCCCAGCAAAGGCGAAATCGTGCTGTTCGACCGGTCGTGGTACAACCGCGCCGGCATCGAGAAAGTCATGGGATTCTGCACGCCGCAAGAGCATGCGCTTTTTCTGCGGCAGACGCCGATATTCGAGCAGATGTTGATCGACGACGGGATTCTGCTTCGCAAGTACTGGTTTTCGGTTTCCGAGGGCGAGCAGCTGCGCCGTTTCAAGGCTCGCCGCAACGACCCGGTCAGACGTTGGAAACTGTCCACGACGGACCTGGAATCGGTGTATCGATGGGAGGACTATTCGCGCGCCAAAGACGCGATGATGGTGCACACCGATACTCCGGTAAGTCCTTGGTACGTCGTGGAATCCGATATCAAGAAACACGCACGGCTGAACATGATGCACCACCTGCTGTCCAGCATCGAGTACGGCGAGGTCGAACAGCCGAAAGTCGACTTGCCGGAACGTCCGGTTGTGACCGGCAACTACGAGCGTCCGGCGCGCGAGTTGTCGAAGTATGTCGACGACTACGCGGCTACCTTGATCGAGCGCTAGCGATGGGCGCTACCTCGATCCAGGTCTACATTCCGGCCACGCTGACGATGTTGGAGCAGCTTGTCGCCGATGGCTCGCTGTTGCCCGTCAATGGCACCGCGTTCGCGGTCACGCCCACATTGCGCGAGGCCTATGCCGAGGGCGATGACGACGAGCTCGCCGACGTGGCGTTGCGGGAGGCGGCGCTGGCCTCGCTGCGGCTGCTGGCCGCCCATGAAGCCGATGGAGCCGACCAGGCGGTGCGGCCGCGGCGCGCGGTGGTGGCCGCCGAAGTCGATGACGCCACCTTCCGGCCCGATCTCGACGATGCGGTGGTCAGACTCGCCGGGCCCGTCCCGCTGGAGCGGGTGATTGCCGCCTACGTCGACAACGCCGGCGCCGAGGAGGCCGTCGTGAAGGCGATCGAGGCCATCGATGCCGCTGACCTGGGAGATGAGGATGCCGATCTGATTGTCGGCGACGCGCAGGACCACGATTTGGCGTGGTACGCGAACCAGGAGCTGCCGTTCCTGCTCGACTTGTTGTGAGCACCACCGCGCGCCGACGAATGTGACGCAAACCGGGCCTTCGAGCCTGTAAAGATAACGTAACTTACGGTACCGTAGCCTTTAGTGACGGGCGCGGACGCCCTCCGAAAAATCAGGCGGAAGCTAATCGCCCGCTGCATGGAGCAGGAGCTTCCTATGGGTAAGAAATATCAATCGATCACGGCAAACGTCGTCGAAACCAAGCGTCCCACGGTCGCGGGCGCGGAGCGGCATCCCGGCTGGCATGCGCTGCGAAAGATCGCCGCGCGCATCACGACGCCGCTGCTGCCCGACGACTATCTCCATCTGGCCAACCCGCTGTGGTCGGCGCGGGAATTGCGGGGCCGCATTGTGCAGGTCCGCCGGGAAACGGAGGACTCCGCGACCCTGGTGATCAAACCGGGCTGGGGCTTCAGCTTCGACTACGAGCCGGGCCAGTACATCGGAATCGGATTGTTGGTGGACGGACGCTGGCGCTGGCGGTCATATTCGCTGACGTCGAGCCCGGTTGCGCGGTCCGGGTCCGGCCCCGAGCGCACGGTGACCATCAGCGTGAAAGCGATGCCGGAAGGCTTCCTGTCCACCCACCTGGTGGCCGGTGTCGAGCCGGGGACGATCGTGCGGCTGGCCGCACCGCAGGGCAACTTCGTGCTGCCCGACCCGGCCCCGCCGTCGATTCTGTTCCTCACCGCCGGGTCGGGGATCACGCCGGTGATGTCGATGTTGCGAACATTGGTGCGCCGCAAGCAAATTAGCGACATCCAACACGTGCATTCAGCGCCGACCGAATCGGATGTGATGTTCGGCGCCGAACTGACAGACCTGGCATCTGTCCACCCCGGGTACCGGTTGCGGGTACGCGAGACCCGGGCGCAGGGCCGACTCGACCTCGCACGCCTCGACGACGAGGTGCCGGATTGGCGCGAACGTCAAACCTGGGCCTGCGGGCCCGAGGGCATGCTCGCCCAGGCGGAGAAGGTCTGGGCGACGGCGGGCATCAGCGATCGGCTGCACCTGGAGCGATTCGCGGTGGCCAAGGCCGCACCCGCCGGTGCTGGCGGGACCGTGACGTTCGCCCGAGCCGGTCGCACGGTGGCCGCCGACGCGGCGACATCGCTGATGGACGCCGGGGAGGGTGCGGGAATCCAGATGCCTTTCGGCTGCCGGATGGGTATCTGCCAGTCGTGCGTGGTACCCCTGGTGGAGGGTCACGTGCGTGACCTGCGAACCGGGCAGGAACACGAACCCGGGAGTCGGGTACAGACCTGCATATCAGCCGCATCCGGCGATTGTGTGCTCGACATTTAAACGCTACTCATTGGTAACCTACGGAGTCGTAGGTTACGATAGCGTAGGTACTGACCACAGGAACGAACCGCCGGGAGGTGAGAACGATGGCGATCACAGACGTCGACGTATTCGCACATCTGTCGGACGCTGATATCGAAGCCCTGGGCGTTGAGCTGGATGCTATCCGCCAGGACATCGAGGACTCGCGCGGTGCGCGGGACGCCCGCTACATCCGTCGCACCATCGCAGCCCAACGCGCGCTGGAGGTGAGCGGCCGGCTGCTGCTGGCCGCCAGTTCACGCCGTTCGGCGTGGTGGGCGGGGACCGTCACGCTGGGCGTGGCCAAGATCGTCGAGAACATGGAGATCGGCCACAACGTCATGCACGGCCAGTGGGACTGGATGAACGACCCCGAGATCCACTCCTCCACGTGGGAGTGGGACATGAGCGGGTCGTCCAAGCACTGGCGCTACACCCACAACTTCGTGCACCACAAGTACACGAACATTCTCGGGATGGACGACGATGTCGGCTACGGCATGCTGCGCGTCACCCGCGATCAGCGCTGGAAGAAATTCAACGTCTTCAATCTGGTGTGGAACACCTTGCTGGCCCTCGGTTTTGAGTGGGGCGTCGGCTTGCAGCACGTCGAGATCGGCAAGATCGTCAAGAAGCGGATGGATCAGGACGAGGCTCGGCAACGGACGGATGAGTTCTTCGCCAAGGCCGGCCGCCAGTTGCTCAAGGACTATGTCGCGTTCCCGGCGCTGACCTCGCTGTCACCCGGCGCGACTTACAAGTCCACCTTGAAGGCCAATGCGGTTGCCAACGTGATCCGCAACGTGTGGGCCAACGCCGTCATCTTCTGCGGCCATTTCCCCGACGGCGCAGAGAAATTCACCAAAACCGACATGATCGGTGAAACAAAGGGCCAGTGGTACCTGCGCCAGATGCTGGGCAGTGCCAACTTCGAAGGCGGCTGGCTACTGCGGTTCATGAGCGGCAACCTGTGCCACCAGATCGAGCACCACCTGTACCCCGATCTGCCGAGCAACCGGTTGCACGAGATCTCGGTGCGGGTGCGCCAGGTTTGCGACAAGTACGACTTGCCTTACACCACAGGCCCATTCCTGGTGCAGTACGGCAAGACGTGGCGCACCATAGCCAAACTGTCGTTGCCCAACAAGTACTTGCTGGACAACGCCGACGACGCGCCGGAAACCCGGAGCGAGCGGATGTTCGCCGAACTGGAATCCGGCTTCGCCGGCACCGATCCGGCCACCGGCCGGCGGCGTGGCCTCAAGACCGCCATCGCCACCGTTCGGGGTTGGCGTCGCAACAAGCGCGCCATGAAGAAAATGGAGCAGATGCTCCGCGACGCCGACGATCTGGCGGCCTAGGCGCTGCGCCTATATCTGGGCAAAGAGCATCACCGTGGTGCCGGCGGCAGTGCACGCTTGATAGAGCGGTTCCAACCGCGTGGACTGCCGCCGGGCTACGTAACGGCATGACCAATACAGCGCCACGACCGCGAACCCGAGGGCCGCGATCCAGTCGACGGTGGTGATCCACCCGGGTCCTGCTGGCGTCCTGGACATTTCGTGTCCGGGCATTTCCATCCCGGGCATGTTCATGGCCAGCGAATCCGATGGCAGATGAGTGGTCTGGCCGCCCACGGTGCCGCTCATCACCGCGTACATCCACACCATCGCCGCCGTCATCACGGCGTAGTAGGAGTTGGTCAGTCGCACGTTGACCGCCGTGGAGGTCTGCCCGGCGCCGCGCACAAACCAGGCGCCTGCCAAGACGAAGAAGATCATCGGCCCGATTGCCGGAACGCCCATTCCGATGCGCCAGGCCATCAGGATCATGGCCGCCGCCATCGCCAGGTGTATTACATGGTTGACAGTGCTCGTGGATCGGTCACGTTGCGCGACAAGGAGATAGACGTATGTCGCAATGCTGACGCCGAAGAGCGCGGTGACGATCCACCGCAGCATGGGGTCGCCGATCAAGGGCAGGCTCCATGTTCGGACATGCGGCGAAGGGTACCCCCCTGGGGTACCTAGGTCAAGCAACGCGGCCGTCCGGCGCGCCGCCTCGTTCGTGGTGATCGGTAGAGCGGCGGACGAAGATGGCGCGCGTGCCGCCTAGGTCTACCCTCGAAGAGGTACGAGGAAAGGGTGCGCGATGCTCGCAGCGTTCGGATTCGAAACCCTGGGCGTAGTCGTCGGGGACATGTTTTTCGTCGACCCGACCCCGAACGAAGGTCAAGAAACCCCGGAACGGGGAGTCAGATTGGAACTCCGCATCGTCGACCGGGCCGAGCCGCAGGGGTCGATCTATGCGGGCATCCCGATCGCGTTCAACCGCCCGGTGTGGCGGGTGGATCTTTTCGGATCGACCGAGAGCCCGCCGGGGACGCTGGACCGGGCCCATCACCATCCGCGCTTCCACGGTTGGGAACCCGGACGCCGGAACTTCGTCCCCGAGCTGTCAGCCGACCCGGTGTCCTGGTTGGCCGATCAGCTCGCGGATCCGGCCGCGGTGCTGGCCCGCGCGGGCGTCGATGCCGATGAGGTCAGCGAGGCCGACAAAGCCGGACTCGCTGCGGCGGCGCCGGAGATTGTCGCCGCTGTGAAACGGATGCTCGACGGTGTGCGAGACGGGAAGTTAGCGCCGGCCCCCGCCGAGCCGGTTGCCGCCGCTCGTACCGGCTGGCTCTGATCTCGGCAGGCGGCCGCTACTGGATTGCGGTGCCGAAGAGATGTCCGACGCCGTAGGTGAACCCGAGACCCACAGCGCCGCCGAGCACAACGCGCAGCACCGCGCGCCATACGCTGCCACCGCCGATCCGGGCGCTGAGCGCCCCGGTGAGCGCCAAGGCCGCGAGCACCGCGACAAAGGTCACTGGCACCCGAAATTCATTGGGTGGCAACAGAATTGACACCAACGGCAGCAGCGCTCCGATGATGAACGAGGCCGCCGAGGCCGCGGCGGCTTGCCAGGGGTTGGCTAAGTCGTGGGGATTGATGTTGAGTTCGGCGTTGGCGTGGGCGGTCAGCGCATCGTGAGCGGTCAGCTCTTTGGCTACTTGCGCTGCGGTCCGAGCGGATAGACCTCGGCCCTGGTAGATGGCGGTGAGTTCGGCAAGTTCGGCCTCGGGTATGTGCCGCAACTCATGTCGCTCTATGGCCAGCTGAGCCCTTTCGCTGTCCCGTTGACTTGAAACCGAAACGAATTCACCCAGGGCCATCGAGACTGCGCCGCCCACCAGGGCCGCCAGTCCGGCGGTGAAGATCGGACCGCGCTCTGTGGTGGCCCCGGCCACACCGACCACCAGGCCGGCCACCGAGACGATGCCGTCGTTGGCACCCAACACTGCCGCCCGCAGGCTATTGAGCCGGCCGGAGCTGTGGCCGGCATGTGGTTCCGCGGCATGCGTTAACGACTCCTGAGGTGGCTGATTGTCGCCCATGCCGTCTAGCCAAGCGCATTTTCACCCAGTCGCGCCAGCAAGCCCAGCCTCATCAAACTTCGTGCACCTAGCCATAGTTAGCTTTGCCTTTGCCGGGGTGACCGACGTTATGATCGCGCTCGCCCGACCTCACAGGACGTCCGTTCTAGCCCGCCGGACAAGCCATGACGCTGGCGCCCGAGGTAGTTCACTTCGCGTAAAGGACATTTATGACCGTCATTCATGGCTTGCCCGCCCACGTGCTGCTTGTACATTTCCTTGTCGTCCTCGCACCACTGACGGCCCTGCTCGAGATCGTGTGCGCCCTGTGGCCGCGCGCCCGGCGGGGACACCTGGTCTGGTTCACCGGCATCCTTGCCGTCGTAACGATGGTGCTGACGCCGATCACGGCAAATGCCGGTGGGTGGCTTTACGACCTGCGGCGCGATCCCAGTCCGATCCTGCGCCAGCACGCCGAGTTGGGCGACACCATGATCTATTTCGCTGTTGCGCTATTGGTCGTCGCGGCCACTCTTTTAGCTCTCGGTTTGGCCGAACGTCGATCCGGCTCGCGTCACGTGGCCGTCAACGTCACCGTCGCGATCGTCGCCCTGGCCGTTGGCGTTGCGACGATGATTCAGATCTACCGCATCGGCGATGCCGGCGCACAATCAGTGTGGGGCAACGAGATAACGCATCTCAAACAGGCCAA
>NZ_JBVAXR010000039.1:0-46102 GCF_055419445.1 Mycobacterium sp. IDUB_19
CTTCTGAGCTGTGGTGTCGGTGCATACCCGTGTTAGCCTGACGATTCCCGTCGCGTTAGCCTCGGGCTCGGTAGACACAAGGAGTGACCACGCAATGATGCGTATCGCCCAGGTTGCGGTGACGGCCGCGATCCTCGTGATGACCGTTCTGTCAGCCGGCTGCAGCAGCAAGGCGACCGTCAAACCCGATGGGGCAGCGCAGTCGGTGGTTGACGTCGTCTCAAAGCAGACCGGTTTCCATCCCAGCGATGTGCACTGCCCATCCGGTGTCGAGGCCAAAGTCGGTGTTCAATTCGACTGTCACTTCACCGGCCCGGAGGGCAAGGAGTACACCGCGAATATGAAGATCACCAAGGTCAACGGCGCCGAGGTCGATTTCGCCGTCAACAGCCACCTGAGTTAGGCCTGGCCGGGCCGGAGCCGATCCGCCGTGGCGGCCAGCACCTCGCGGCAACCGGTCCACATTTGCGTGATGATCTCTGCGGCCGGCGGGAGGTCGTCGATCCGGCCGGCGACCTGACCGGTGTTGGCGACGCTGGCATCCATGTCGCCCTCGAAATAAAGCCGCTGAACGCGTTGCAGCGCCGCGCCGCCCTCCTCGAAAGAGGATGACTTGTCCAGCTTTTCGGCGGCTGGGGTCCGGATGACGCGCATCATCCGCTTGCCGTCGAGGGGCAGCAGCACGGTGGCGGTTTCGTCGGCGCGCACGACTGCTTGTTTGAGGTTGCCGTGCACCGGCGAATCCGCCGAGGCCAGCAACCGCGTGCCCATCTGCACGGCCTCGGCGCCGAGCACGAATGCGGCGGCCATCGACCGGGCGTCGCAGATCCCTCCGGCAGCCACGATGGGGACATCGACGTGAGCGGCCACCAAGGGCAGCAGCACCATGGTCGACGCCCCGAATCGGTTCTTGAATCCACCGCCCTCGACCCCCTCGACGACCAGCCCGTCGACTCCGGCATCGATGGCCTTTTTCGCCGCGGCCAGGGTGCCCACTACGTGGAACACGGTGATCCCGGCATCGTGGAGCCGATCGGTGAACAGCGAGGGGCTTCCCGCCGAGGTGGTCACGAAGCGAATGCCGTTGGCGACGAGCAGGTCGATGACCGTCGGGTCGCGGTTGAACAGCAGTGCGATGTTCGCGCCCACCGAACCGCTGGTGAGGCTGCGCACGCGTTGCACGTCAGCCCGGCCCTGATCGGAGGTGGTTTCGATGATTCCCAACCCGCCGGCGTTGGATACCGCTGCGGCGAGCTGGGCGCCGGCAATGTAGGTCATCGGCGCCTGAATGATCGGAATATCGACCTGCGCGAGTTCGCAAACCCGATTGGTTGCGGGCTCACTTCGGCCGGCGCTCATCGGTCCCGCGGATCGACGAGTTCGCGAAAACGCTCCGCCGCGAAGACGGAGGCACCCAGGCTGCGCACCCGGTCGGTCAGCGCCCGATCGGAGGTCACGACCCGGATCTCGTCCGGTCTTGTGTCGGCGTGCACCAATCGGACGATCTCGTCGTCAGCCGAATTCGCGGCCGCTTTCGGCGCATGCGCGACCTCGACCACCGTCGACGAGATGGCAGTCGAAGGCGGCCGCTCGAACACCACCGTCACCGTGTCTCCTTGCACCGAGGCCCATCTGTCCAAACTGTCTACCAAGGCGACCATCGCGCGGTCGCGATCCCTCCACCATCCATCCGGGCGACTGCCGATCACGTTCATCCCGTCGACGATCCACCGCACCAACCCACAGTAAGGCCGACCTGTTGGTACGGATCCACCGCCGCCCAGTTGCCTAGACCGATCACTGCCGGCGATGGTAATGCTTTTGTACAGCAGCACTTTTCATCACATCTACCCAAAGCAGAACGCGACCGGCACGCCCAACGCCGGTAACTGAGGCCAGGGCCGTCACGGCGCACGTCGCGCATGAAATCTCCCGCCGACTCTTGGCAACACGCGATTTCGACGGCTAGACACTTTGAGTGATTGGTACGGTCACCGGTATAAGTGTCCAGGGTTCGACCAAGGAGAGCGCCAATGACGTCGTTAGCCGATACGAGCGACCGAGTGGTCTCGCTGGCGCGCGGCATGCGCGATCTCGTGCAGGAGCAGGCCGCCGAGTCCGAGCGGATCCGCACACTGTCCGCGCCGATCGTGGATGAGATGTGGGCCAGCGGGCTGATGTCCTCCTTCAACCCCACGGTGGCCGGCGGTGTCGAGCCGTCCTTCACCGAGATGATCGAGACGTGGATCGAAATGGCTTGGCAGGATGGGTCATTCGGATGGGTCGGGATCGCCAATCTGCCATCGTCGTTCGCCGCGGCAGCCTATCTGCCCGACGACGGTTTCGCCGAGGTGTTCACCGCTCACGGCAACCGCGTGACCATGGGTGGCCAGTTCTTTCCCAATGGACAGGGCACGGTCGTCGACGGCGGTTATCTGCTGAACGGAGCGTGGAGCTTCGGTTCGGGCATCGGCCACTCCGAATACGTCGCGGCCGGATTTCTGCCGCTGGACAACGGCGAGATGCGCTGGATCAGTGAAGGCCTGCCCGAGATGCACGTGGCCGTGCTGCCACGAGACCAGGTCAGCTTCAACGACGGATGGCACGTACAGGGGCTCAAGGGAACCGGTTCCTACGATTACAGCGTCACCGACGTGTTCGTCCCGCAGAACCGCACCTTCGAACTGTTCAGCCGCCAGCCACACCGTGGGAACTCGCCGGCCACCCGGATGGGGCTGATGCCGGTCACCGCCGCCGGTCACGCGTCGTGGGCACTGGGCGTGGCCAAGAGCATGCTCGATGACGTTCAGGAACTGGCCGCCACCAAATTCCGGATGAGCGATATGGCGTCACTGGCCAGTCGCCCCACCTTCCAGAAGGGGCTCGCACACCACCGCGCGGCCTGGCGCGCTGCCCGTCTGCTGGTGCTCGACGCCTTCACCACGGCCGAGGCCGCCGTGGCCGCAGGCGAAGATCTCACCCCGGCCCTGCGCGCGGACATGCGGGTGGCCGCCGTCTACGCCACCGACACGGCTCGCAGCTGTGCCGAATGGGCTCACTTGGTCGCCGGGACCAGCTCGATCCGCGAGGGCACCCGCCTCGAGCGCGCCTTCCGCGACATCTACACGGGAACCCAACACGCCTTTATCAGCGAAAAAGTGGCCATCGACGCCGCACAGATCTGGCTGGGCATCATCGAAGATCAGCCGGGGCTGTAAACCGCCGCCGCGCAAACTCTGTCAGAGCGGCTGCTCACCAGGCTTCGGAGCGCCGGACGTCTCGCGGTCCGGGTCGTTTTCATCGCCGGTCAACGAGGATGCCAGCGCCGGTCCGGCGCCGCCCGCGGCTGCTCCACCCGCCGTCGCGCCACCGACGCCGCCCTGACCGACCGAACCGAGCGACGAGCCAAGAGAACTGAGGGTGCTCAACGGGGCGCTGCCCGCGCCGACCAGCGTTGACGCGGCGTTGGTGAGTCCCGACAGACCTGCCGCGCCCGTCGCAGCGCCCGCGGGCGATGGGGTCGGCGCCACGGCGCCTTCGATCAAATTGGCCATCGCCGGGGTACGGGTCGGCGTTCCTGCCATGCCGGGCACCGCTTCGGCGCGCAGCAGCCGCGAGCCCGTACTCGGGCTTGCCGGGCTCGCCCACGGGCCGGTCGCCGCGGCGCCGATGCTGCCGAATTCGACGGTGCCGCTGCGCGCCGCGTTGGCCTCCAGGTGTCCGGCGGCGGTCGCATCGGCCTGCGTATACATCCGGGTGATGTTCACCAGCGCCGCACCCGTCCGCGAAATCTCTTGGTGCGCAGCGGTGTGGGCGGCCAACGTAGTGCTGGCCTCGACGGCAAACGCCATCGCGGCCATCATCGAGACCTCCTCGGCGCCCGCGGGCGCCAGCGCGGTCAGCGACGGCGCCGCGGCGGCAGCAGCAGCGATGGCGCCGGCACCCATCGCCGTCAATTGCCCACCGACGACCGCAACAGCCGGATCGTGCGACATGGATGTCATGTGCGTCCTGCTCCTCGGTATATGCGCGCCGGACACCTTGGCGGAATGCATTGATTCTACCGAGGTGCACAGCAGCCAGAAGCACGAATCTCGGCCGCACCGTGATCGAGCATCCGGTCACAGGTAGGTCAATAGCCGCTCGGTGAATTCCTCGGGATGTTCTCGGTGCATGAAATGTCCACCGGGGACTTCCTCGACGATGTACTCGTCTTCGAACATCCGCGCGGCAGCCCGGTAGTCCGCTGGCTCGACGTTTGGATCATCCAGTCCGGCAAACGCGACCGTCGGCACCTTGATTCGCGCCTTCAGTGACGCGCTCGGTATGGGGGAGAGCTTCCGGTAATAGCCGAACGCCGCGTTCAAGCTTGCCGGATTCGCAAAGCTCGCGCGCACGGCGTCAAATTCTTCCGGATCGGGGTGCCACGACGGAGACCATCGCCGGTAGATCGCGGGGAGCGCCGCGAAGTCATTGCGCGCGAAGCGCTTCGCCGCCCCGGGCAGCTTGTACGCCACGAAATGGCGGGCGCCCCACGCCTTCCGCGGCGTCGGTTTGAGCGTCGCTGGGTGCGGAATGCCAACGACGAATAGCTTTTTCACTCGATCCGGGCCGAGTGCGGCCGCGCCGTAGGCAGCCGAGGCTCCCCAATCGTGCCCGATCACGATGGCGTCGCGGGCCCCGAGCGCTTCGATCAGCGCCAGCGGATCACGCGCTAAAGTCTCTTGATCCGGGTCGCGATCCGGGATTCCGCTGGGGTCATACCCCCGCATATAGGGGCTCACCGCGCGATAGCCTTTGGCGGCGATTCGCGGGCGCAGCTGGTCCCAGGAGTGGGCGGTGTCGGGGAACCCGTGCAGCATCAGCACGAGAGGCCCCGAGCCCTCCTCGAGATAGGCGAATCTGAGCCCGTTCGCGTCGACGAAACGCATCGAATCAGCCATGACTTTCCGGACGTTACGCCGATCGTCGCGGCGCGGCGAGCTCTCGCTCACGCCGGTTCCGGGGTGCCGTCGACGCCCACCGGCAGACGACCCCCGAGCGTCGCTTAACATCAGCGGATGCGCGGCTCAAAGATCCTGATCACCGGCCCGACCGGACAAGTTGCCACCCCAGTCGCCAAAGCGCTGGCAGCCGACAACGAAGTGTGGGGCATCGCCCGGTTCACCAATCCCGCGGTTCGAGAAGACCTCGAGAAGGCGGGCGTGCGGTGCCAGACAGTCAACCTGGCCGCCGGCGACTTCACCGGTCTCCCAAACGACTTCGACTACGTCCTCAACCTTGCCGTGGCCAAGAGCGGCGACTGGGACAAGGACCTGGCGGCCAACGCCGAGTCGGTCGGACTTTTGATGGCCCACTGCCGCAACGCAAAAGCCTTCCTGCACTGCTCATCTGGGGCCGTCTACGATCCGCCGGATGACGAAATCCGGACCGAGGACGCCGCATTGGGCGACAACCACAAGCCGCTGTTCCCCACCTATTCCATCTCCAAGATCGCCGGCGAGGTCGTCGCCCGCACGATGGCGCGGGCTTTGGGCGTACCGACCACCATCGCCCGCCTCAACGTCCCCTACGGCGACAACGGTGGGTGGCCGTTTTATCACATGGAGATGATGCTGGCCGGTATTCCGATTCCCGTCCCGGCCGGCGGGCCGGCCCGCTACACCCCGATCCACGAGGACGACATCATCGCCACCATTCCGAAGCTGTTCGAGGTGGCGTCGGTCCCGGCCACCACCCTCAACTGGTGCGGTGAGCAGATCGTCAGCCTGCAGGACTGGTGCACCTACCTCGGGTCATTGGTCGGCAAGGAGCCGGTGTTCGAGGAGAGCGAGCAGGCGCTGCGCGGCAATCCCACCGACGCAAGCCGGATGCGCGAGCTCGTCGGCGCCGCGGCGGTCGACTGGCGCGATGGGATGCGGCGCATGGCGGCCAAGTTCCATCCCGACCTCGTCAGCGCGTAGCACGGCTACCAGTAGCGCATGGCGTGGCCGAACAGATCGGCCAGAACCGGCCTGCTCATCTCCCGCGGGGCGTTCTGCAACAGACGCTGCTGGGGGAAGGCACCTTCGGTGAGGGCCGCGACGTCGTCGTCGGTGTAGCCCACTCCGCTCAGCCCGTTGGGCATGCCGACCGCACGCATGATGCGGATGATTTCCGTCGCGAGCACCTCGCCCGCATCGTCGGGACCGGCTTCGCGGGTGTCGGCGC
Source organism: Mycobacterium sp. IDUB_19 (assembly GCF_055419445.1). NCBI lineage: Bacteria > Bacillati > Actinomycetota > Actinomycetes > Mycobacteriales > Mycobacteriaceae > Mycobacterium > Mycobacterium sp. IDUB_19. The sequence continues at coordinate 6,211 of NZ_JBVAXR010000039.1, forward strand.
CGAGCAATCGGGCCGCTTCGGTATGCCGCTGCGGGCTGGCCTCGGCCGTGAAACGAAATACCGCGGGCGCGTTGACGATGACGGACATGCCGTGCGGCACCAGCGGCTCGTCGGGCGGGTAGCCGGCGGGGTGAAAGTCACGCACCAGCCCGGCAACCGCGTAGGCCATGCCGTGCGGCGCGTGCACGCCCGCGTTGCCGAAGGCAATCCCCGCAAGCGTCGCGGCCCACATCATCTGCTCGCGGGCTTCGCTGTCGGAGGCATCCCGCACCGCCCGCTCCAAATTGCAGCCCAGCACCCGCAGCGCCTCACTGCAGCCCAGGTCGCTCCACGGGTTGGCGCCCTGGCTCATCGGCCGCAGGCTGGGGCGCGGAGGAGCGGGCCGGTGCACGTAGGGGCGCGCGGTGTAGGACTCCAGGGCGTGCGACAGCACGTCCAGGCCCGCGGCGGCGACGACTCCGCCGGGCAGGCTGGCGGTGCAATCGGGGTCGACGAGGGCCTCGGTGGGCCGCAACGCGGGCGACGCGATGCCGGTCTTCACCGTCAGTGAAAGCAGGTCGAAAATCGCGATGCCGGTGACCTCGCTGCCGGTGCCCGCGGTCGTGGGGCAGGCGATATGCGGCTTGACCGGTCCGGGTACCGGTTTGCCTTCGCCGATGGGCGCATTGACGTAGCTCAGAAAGTCCGCGGGATAGGTGGCATACAGATTGGCGGCCTTGCACGTGTCGATCACCGAACCACCACCCAGCGACACGTAGCCATCGGGCTTCACCTCCGCAGCGAAGCGCGTCGCTTCGGCGAACGACGCGTCCGTTGGTTCGACGTGCACGTCGGTGTAGGCGACCACGTCCACACCGGCCGCGGCCAGCGAGTCGCGCGCCGTAGCGAAGATGGGCAGGGCCGCCACACTGGCATCGGAGAACAGGGCCACCCGCCGAAGGCCCAGCGCGCCGACTCGCTCGCCCAACTCCGCGAGACAGCCGCGCCCGAACGTTATCCGGGATGAGTCGACGGTGAAGGCTCCGTCGCAGCCCTGCACCACAGCCGGGAATTCGCAGCACGCCATCCTCCTATCAAAGCCCTCCAGCGGGCTCCGACAAACTCGCCGAGTGTCGGGCGAGTCAGGCAAGATGCACCCATGCCGCCCTACGTGCGTCACACCCGGTCGGTGCGAATCGCGGAGCTGCCGCGCCGGATCTGCGGCAAGTTGGCCGAACACGCCGCGTCCCGCCAAATCGACCTCAACGATGTCCGGGTGTGGCTCACGCATAGCGAAAACCCGCCGACCAGTTCGGCATTCGGCAAGTTACTGCGCCGGCGTGCCAATCCGGTCGATCCCGACGAGGAGCACTGGACCGCGGTGGTACTGCATCCCACGCAACTACTTGTGGCGACCGACGGCGCAAAGCGCGGGACCGCGGTCCTCTCCGTGCCATTGGCGCAGGCATCGATGACCGCGGACGCGGGCTCCGGCGATCCCGCCGGATTCACGATCACCGGCTTCCCGGGCGAGCAAACCGGCAGCTACTACGTCGGGCTTGGACCCGAACCTGATGCCGCTGGCTGCATTTCGGCCGTGCACGGGGCGATCAGCGCCGCCAAGCAATAGGGCATCCCCCGACCGGAGACGGCCACGACCTTGACCGCGCCATGCCCACAATGCTAAGCAGGTGCTCAGCATCTACGGGCACGGCAGCGCCGGGCTCGATCAGGGTTGATCGGGAAGGGAACACATGACGCTGCAGACAGTATTGGACGAGATCAGTAAGCGACCCGGCTCGGGTGAGGTCATTCCGATCATCAATCCCGCGACCGAAGAGACGATCACCGAATTCGTCGACTGCGGTCCCGAGGCGGTCGACGAAGCCGCGGCGCGGGCGAAGGCGTCCTTCGAGTCGGGTGTCTGGTCGCAGCTTCCGGGCCGCGAGCGGGCCAAGGTCTTGTGGCGGATCGGAGACTTGATCGACGAACACGCCGAAGAGTTCGCCCAACTCGACTCACTGAACACCGGCATGCCGCTGATGCAGGCGCAGTTGCAGATGTCCACCGTCTCGGAGTTCTTCCGCTACTACGCCGGTTGGTGCTCGAAGATCAACGGCGTCGCGTACGACGTGAAGACCGATGGCATCGCGGGTGACACCTATGTCGACATGCACGCGTACACCCTCAAAGAGCCCTACGGCGTGGTGGGGCTGATCTTCCCGTGGAACGGCCCGATCTTCAATGCGAGCGCCAAGCTGGCGCCCGCGCTGGCCGCCGGTGGCAGCCTGCTGGTCAAGCCCGCGGAGGAGACCCCGCTTTCGGCGCTGCTGCTCGACAGGCTGATCCACGTGGCCGGCGTGCCCGAGGGGATCGTCAACCTGCTCACCGGCTACGGCCACACCGCGGGTGCGGCGATTACCGCGCACCCCGACGTGGAAAAGGTCGCCTTCACCGGCTCGACCGAAGTCGGCAAGGAGATCGTGCGGGCGTCGGCCGACAACCTGAAGAAGGTCACGCTTGAACTCGGCGGGAAGTCGCCGGTGCTGATCTTTGACGACGCGAATCTGGACAACGCCATATTCAGGGCGGCGATCGGCATCTTCGTGCACTCCGGTCAGGGCTGCGTCTGCGGGTCGCGGATCTTCGCGCAGCGCGGCGTGTACGACCGGGTCGTGCAAGGCATTGCGGGGATGGCGAACACGTTCAAACTGGGCGCCCCCAGCGAGGAGGGCTGCATGAGCGGCCCGCTGATCAGCCAGAAGCAACTGACCCGCGTCATGGGCTTCATCGACGAGGGCAAGGGCGACGGCGTCGAGGTGGTCACCGGGGGCCACCGCCTGGACCGCAAGGGTTACTTCGTGCACCCGACGGTGCTCACCAACGTCGACCCGGGCATGCGGCTGTACCAGCAGGAGATCTTCGGGCCGGTGGTCAGCATCCTGCCGTTCGATGACGAAGACGAGGCCGTGGCCCTGGCCAATGACACCACCTACGGCCTGGCGGCCACCGTCTACACGGAAAACGTCGGCAGGGCCCATCGCATCGTCAAGCGGTTGAAGGCGGGCAGCGTGCAGATCAACTGCCAATTGGTCTTCGACCCCGACGTGCCCTTCGGCGGCTTCAAGCAGTCCGGATGGGGCCACGAGTTCGGCAGAGAGGGCCTCGAGATTTATCTGAAGACGAAGTCGGTCTGGGCCCAGCTCTAGCGGTCCCGCAAAGCGAAAAGTCCCGGACCCCAACCAGGTCCGGGACTTTTCCGATCGCAGCGCGACGGAGTCAAGATCCCTTGTTGTAGCGGGTCAGGAACCCGATGGACGCGACAGCCGCGGCGGTGCCGATCACACCCCACAGCACCAGCTGGAAAGCCATCGCTCCAAAGAACCAGCCAAACGTCATTCCGATGTAGAGCATCCAGATCAGCCGGAAAAAGCTCCAAACCGCAAGCAGGCCGGTGCTGATCCCGATGTACAGGCTCCGTTGGCGATCGACGCGGTTGATCTGCTCTTGGATGCCGGTCGGCACGATGTTCATTTGCTGTCTTCCTTTCCTGGGTCGCCACCTCGTTGGCGGCGTCGTTGCGATAAGTACAGACGGCGGCGCCGGCTACCGATCCCAACAACGTCCGGGCCCGAACCGGTCAGGGACAGGGGGAATTCAGGATGCCGGTGCTGTTGTCTCGTCTCTCTCGCCGACCGGGTGAGTCATTTCGGTCAGGAACCGGCGATAGCGCTCGGCGTGACCGGGGCGGCGCCGCACGATCAGCCATCCGGCGGCGAGGATGACGAACCACACCGGGAACCACGCCAAGGCGATCGCGGTGTCTTTTTCCGTACTGAGGGTCCAGATGACGAACGCAAAGAAGGCAAGGACGGCCCCGCACATGACCCGGCCACCGGGCATCTTGAAGGTCGAGTCCGCATGGCGCTGTGCGTGTCGGCGGCGATAGACGAGGTAACTGACGATGATCATCGCCCAGACGAACATGAACAACAGCGATGAAACTGCCGTCACGAGCGTGAAAGCACCCATCACCGAACCGCCGATCTGGAGCAGGGGCATGGCGGTCAATAGCAGTGCGGCCGTGAGAAACAGTGCCGACGCCGGTACGCCGCCGCGGTTCAGCCGGCCGAAAACCGCCGGCGCGCTGCCTTCGTCGGCCAGACCGTAAAGCATGCGGCCGGTGGAGTACATCCCGGAGTTGGCTGCGGAGGCGGCCGCGGTGGACACCACGAAGTTGACGATCGACGCCGCGCCGGTGAGGCCCGCCAGGGAGAACATCGTGACGAACGGAGACTCGTTGTAGGCGAAGCGCCGCCAGGGGACGACGGTGAGGATCACCAGAAGCGCACCGATATAGAAGATCGCCACCCGCAGCGGCACGGCATTGATCGCGCGGGGGAGAGTGCGCCGTGGGTTCGCCGTCTCGCCCGCGGCAGCACCGACCAATTCCACACCGACGAACGCGAAGAACGCGATCTGGAATCCGCCGACCATGCCCGTGAAACCCGTGGCGAAGAATCCGCCGTTGTTCCACAGGTTTTCGATCGTCGCGTGATGCCCTTGCGGCGAAACGAAATTGGTGCTCAGCAGGATCGCGCCGACGACCATCAAGCCGATGATCGCAGCGACTTTGATCAAGGCGAACCAGAATTCGATCTCCCCGAAATTTCGGACGCTGAACAAGTTGATCAGCAGGATCAGCCCGCACGCGGCAAGCGCGGGCACCCATGCCGGTAATCCGGGCCACCAGAACTGCAAGTAACCCGAGATCGCGACGAGTTCTGCTATTGCGGTGACGATCCATGCGAACCAGTACGACCACCCGACGAAAAAACCTGCCGCGGGCCCTAACAGGTCGGCCGCGAAGTCGACGAACGACTTGTAGTTCAGGTTCGACAGCAGCAGTTCGCCCATCGCGCGCAGTACGAAAAACAAGAAGAACCCGATGATTCCGTAAACCACGACCACCGACGGGCCGGCGCGGGAGATCGTTCGCCCGGCGCCCATGAACAGACCGGTCCCGATCGTGCCCCCGATCGCGATCAGCTGAATGTGACGGTTGGACAGGCCCCGGTGGAGTTGCGAGACAGCAGGATTGGGCTCGCCGACGTCCTCGCTCATCTGTCACGTCCTCGTGGGTGCGAGATGTTGGGAGCCGCAGCTAACTGCCGCCGTAGCCAAACACGATAGTTCCTATCTTCGCGCTCCACGCCTGACCACGCCGATTGTCAATTCACGCACGCTCACCGACATGGGATGGTTCGAGCGAGCAAAGAAAGCCGGTGCGGGACAGCGGGTCACGCGGTCCGACAAGCAGCATGCACTCGACGCGTTCGCCGAACTCAGCGCACAACGCCGACCGGGAGCGGGCTGATGCGCGAAGGCCTGCAGGTGTCGCGACGAAGGCTAGCTCGACGTCTTGACCATGAGCTTGCCGACGTTCTTGCCGTCAAACAGCATGTTGATCGCGGTCGGCAGCTGTTCGAAGCCCTCGACGACGGTCTCGAGCGGCGTGAGCTTGCCCGCGGCGATCAGGCCGGCTATCTCGCCTGCCGCGTCGGCTGCGCGGCCCAGGTGGTCCAGAACGATGAAGCCCTGCAAGGTCGCGCGCTGGATCAACAGGTTCGCGAAGGCGCGCGGTCCGGGAGGCGGGTCGGCCTCGTTGTAGCCCGAGATCAGGCCGCACAGCGCGACGCGCGCGCCGATGTTGAGGCGGGCGAATACCGCGTCCATGATGACGCCGCCGACGTTCTCGAAGTCGACATCGATGCCCTTGGGCGTCGCCGCCCTGAGTTGAGCGGCCCAGTCGTCGGCGCGGTAGTCGACGGCGGCGTCGAAGCCGAGTTCCTCGGTGAGCAGCCGGCACTTGTCCGGGCCGCCGGCGATACCGACAACGCGTGCGCCGTCGGCCTTGGCCAGCTGGCCGGCGATCGAGCCCACCGCGCCCGCCGCGGCCGAGACGACGACGGTCTCACCCGGCTGCGGCTTGCCGATGTCACGGATCCCGATCCATGCGGTGAGCCCCGTCGTTCCGAGCGCGCCCATGTAGGTGCTGGGGGAGACACCCTCGGCGACGTCGACCGGGAACAACGGCATGGTGTCGGAGGCAATCAGGTACTCCTGCCAACCGACGAGGCCCTGCACGATCTGGCCGACCGAATAGTTGGGATTCTTGGATTCGACGACATGGCCGAGCCCGCCCGCCCGCATCACCTCGCCGATACCGACCGGAGGCAGGTAGGTCGGCGTGTCGTTGATCCAGGTCCGGTTGGTCGGATCGAGTGAGATCCAGTCGACGCGCACCAGCGCCTCGCCATCCTCGATCTGGGGGACCGCCTCCTCACTCAGCTCGAAAGTGTTGGGGCCGATACGTCCGGTGGGACGCTCACGCAAAAGGAAGCGGCGATTTCGATCAGGCATGAGCGCACGCTACGCCGACGGCGGTGAATGCTATAACGCAGCGTATGGCCGAACACACCATTACCCACGTTTCCGATACCGCCCGGTGGACCGCATTGCATCGGGCCACCGAGTCGGCACGTCCCGATGCATTGTTCAGCGATCCCCTCGCCGAGCGTCTCGCCGGTGAACAGGGCCGCGCTATCGCCGCCAACGTGCCCTGGAGGAATCGCAGCGGTTGGTGGCTGGTTGCGCGCACCAAAAGCATCGACGACGCCATCGCCAATGCACTCGCTAGTGGTTGCGACCGTGTTCTGAATCTGGCTGCTTGCCGACGAGACCCCGCGATGCCGGCTGACCCGCACCGCCGTCGACCTCTCTGTCCCGCAGGCCCGTGACGCCTTCTTCAACGACGCGTTGGACGGCGCGACGAAGGCCTTCGTGTTGACCGAGGGTCTGTCGATGTACCTCGAGGCCGCCGACATCGCGGCGCTTTCGGGTGCGATCAAGCGACCCGAGGTCGCCTGGTGGATGCTCGATTTTGCCTTTCCCGGCCTGAAGACGCAGATCAACAAGAACATCGCCGGGATTTCGCAGAACGCACCGTTCAAGTTCGCACCCGAGAACGGGCTGGCCTTCTTCGAAGACCTCGGTTGGCGGACCATCGAAGCGGAATCCGTGCTCGAGGCCGCCCACCGGTTCCACCGCCTACCGATCTGGATGCGCCCACTTGTCTGGCTGCCTCGATCGGATTTGCGTCATCCGGGCGGAAGACCGACGAGCGCAGTCGCCCTCCTTACGCATTGATCTGCGCGACAGGCCTTTCAAAAGGGGGCTGTCGTGGAGGATCGTTAGCCCGGTGGACGCGTCGCGAATTGCCGTGGTGCCGATCGTTGCCGCCGCGATGTTCTGGGTGACCGGATCGGCGAGTGCTGACCCGCCAACGACTCAACAGATCACCACGGTTGCAGTTGGCTCCAAGGGGCAAGCCGTCAACGGTTATCACGAGGCGCCGCCCGAGGGCAGCGTCCCCGTCGCGAACGACTGCAGTACACCGTCGCCGTCGGCGGTGGCCGACAACGTCTACGCGTGCTCGCCCAGCGCCGCCGGCGCCGCCACCTGCTGGCCGTCGACGCCGGGATCACTGTTGTGCGTGGATAATCCATGGGACCAACGTCTGCACCGGGTCGCGTACCACGGCCAGCTCCCGCCGGTGCAGCCCACGGCGTCACCAGAACCGTTTGCGCTCGAGCTCGACGACGGCACCCGCTGTTTGATCCGCAATGGCGGGGCCTGGGGCGGCCGCGATGACGGGTACGTCGGTGCCTACGGGTGCGGGAACTCCGGCGTCAACCCCGCGGTGCTGTGCGCGCCGAGCGAGCAGTCGTGCATCGACCGCTCCGGACCAGCGTGGAGGGTCAAGGTCGGTCAACTGGGCGCGCCCGACGCCCACTTTCGGCCGCCCCAGGTGCACTCGGTAGCGAGCGCGTGGTTCGCCGGGGATCGCATACCTGCCAGTTAGAGCGTCCGGCCGAATCCGCGTCGACACGGGTGGCAGCGCCTGGAGTGCGGCTGTCTTGCTTACCCTTTGAGCTCCGATACCTAATAGGAACCTGCACAATCGTTTTCGGCTGTCTAGTACACGTCGATAGAGACTCGGCTGACGGCTGAATCGTCCCCGTCGCTACGCGCGCTAGACGTGTTACACAAGTGCCGGGTGACACCGCGTTTGGGGAAAGGTCTCCCTTGTCGGACGACCACGACAGGAGTCAATATCAGTTACTGAACGTTTTACCAGGGGGTTTCAGGTGCAGGCACGAACTCTGATCCCAGCAGCCGCGGCCGTTACGGCCACCGCCGTCGTCGGCGGACTGGCGAGCCGGCCGGCCGCGTCGCCATGGTACCGCTCATTACGCAAGCCGTCCTATCAGCCTCCGCAGCAAGCGTTTCCGATCGTGTGGCCGGCGCTGTATGCGGACATCGCGGTTGTATCGGCGAACACCCTCGACGCGATGGAGCGCAGCGGGCAAAAGCGAGAACGCCGCCGGTACATTGCAGCCCTGGCCGCAAACCTTGTGTTGAACGCCGGTTGGTCGTGGCTGTTCTTTGACCGTCGACTGCTGGGCACCTCCGCGATTGCAGCGGCGGTGCTGACTGCAAGCAGCGCCGACCTGACCCGCCGCGCGGTGAAGGTGCAGGGCCAGCGTGCCGCGCCACTCCTTTTGTACCCGGCGTGGTGCGCGTTCGCGACGATGTTGTCCAGCCATGTCTGGTTTCTCAATCGAGCCTGAAGGGAATGATCTCGTTGATGAGACTGACCAAGCTCGCCGCACTGATCGGTGAGTCTGTCGGAGCGGTGGTCGGCATTCGGGTGGGGACCGAGGAGCCGAAATATACGCGCCGCCGGCTCACTGACAGCGTCGAACTACGTGGCTATGGTCCGCGGATTGCAGCCGAAACGACGGTGATCGACGACGAGGATCGCGCTCGCAATATTGGCTTTCGTCGGTTGGCGGGTTACATCTTCGGCGCCAACCAACGCGACCAGACGATCTCGATGACGGCCCCCGTCAGCCAGAGCGGCGGCCAACAGATCGCGATGACTGCACCAGTCGTTCAGACCGCCGGCCAAGACGGTGGCTTTGTCATCCGGTTCTTCATGCCATCGAAGTGGACTATGGAAACCCTACCCACGCCCAGTGATGATCAAGTCCGTCTAACCCCCGTGCCGCCCGAGACGGTGGCAGTGCTGAAATTCAGCGGCGACCGCAGCCCCAAGGCAGTTGCCGCCCGTACCGGCGAGCTCATGAAGGCATTGCAGGACAACGGCATCGAGCCCACGGGCGCGGCTGATGCCTGGTTCTACGACCCACCGTGGACGCTGCCGTTTCGGCGTCGAAATGAGATCGCAATTTCGATCGCCGCGGAATCAGCGCCCTCATAGCTTCCTGCGGCACTCTTCCGGCGATGACACCGGAACGCTACTCAGTAGGGTTGGCGTGATGAGTCATCGGGCAAATGCCGGGCCGCTGACCGGCGTTTCGGAAACCGCATTGCTGACGCTCTACGGCAGGGCCTACCAGACCAGCCGCCCGGACCCGATTATCGACGACCCAATGGCAGTCAAGCTCGTCGAGTCCATCGACTTCGACTTCGAAAAATTCGGGCGCAAAGGCCAGGAGATGGCGTTGCGCTCACTGGCTGTCGACGAGTGCGCAATCAACTACCTCACCGAGCATCCCGCCGCGACGGTGGTCGCACTTGCCGAAGGCCTCCAAACGAGCTTCTGGCGTCTGAACGGCGCACTGCCGCGCGCACAATTTCATTGGCTATCAGTAGATTTAGCGCCGGTAATCGAGCTCAGGAGGCGCTTGCTGCCGCCTTCCGAGCGCATCACTCTCCTGGCACAGTCGGCTCTCGACTACACGTGGATCGACATGGTCGACAGCAGCAATGGTGTATTCATCACCGCCGAAGGCCTGCTGATGTACTTACAACCCGATGAGGCAATGGAACTCATCGCTGAATGCGCCAAGAGGTTTCCGGGCGGCCAGATGTTCTTCGACCTACCCCCGACCATCGTCAAGAAGGTCGCACCACAAGGGCTGCGTTCATCCAGGCGCTACAGAGTGCCACCGATGCCCTTCAGCCTCTCGGTACCTCAACTGGCCAGCCTGGCCGACACCATCTCCGGAGTCCGGGCAGTCCACGACGTGCCGATGCCCAAAGGACGAGGCCTGTTCTTCGGCACCCTGTTCCCCGCGTTCTGGAACTTCGGACCGATAAAGCAGTTCCGCGGCGCCTACACCCTGCTTGAATTCGGTTGACCCCCAGGAACGGTAGCCGCCGTCCTGCTACCAGACACGTATCCAGTCGACCAGCATGTCCGCGGGGTAGCTGCCCGGCCCGGGATCGCCGCCGCCCGAACCGGCAACCGCGAGGTTGAATACGGGATACACCGTGTAGCCGGCGCCGTTGAACGGCCAATCCGGCAGGGAGCTCGCCGGTACGTCGAAGTACGGCTGGGCGCCGTCTGAATAGTCTTTCCAGAACCTGATACCGGCCTCGTCCCATTGGCATCGCCAGGTGTGCCAGGCACTGTCGACCGCGATGTTGTGAGTCTTCCACTCGCCGCCGTTGGCTTTCGCGTGCACGGTGGTGGCCGACGGCCAGCTGCCGTTGCCGTACCACTCCATGACATCGATCTCGCCCTGATCGTCATTGCCCAGCCAATAGGCGGGCCACGCGCCGGGGGTAAGGCAGTTCAGCTTGATCCGGGTTTCCCAGGTGTGACCTACGCCACCCCGCCACAAGCTTTGCACCTTGCCGCTGAAGTAGGTGGGGCCATCTTTAGCGGCGCGCAGGACGAGGTTGGAATTGCCGTCGACGAACACGTTCCGGCGATCGTCACGGTACTGCCCGATGTGCTCGGGCAGCTCCCAGTACGTCGGGTCCTTGATCGTCTCGCGGGCTTTCGCGATTGCCCACTTCGACGGGTCGGGGGCCGAACCGGCCGGACCATCGAACTCGTCCTGGAAAATGTAGCTTCCGGCCTGGCCGCTGGGCGCGCTGGGCGGTGGCATCCGCCCTGGGTAAGCCCGGGCCTCAGGGATGGGGAGCGCGGCCGCCAGCACGCCGATCCCTGTCGTCAGCATCATGCGGCGACGGTCCATCTCTGGCATAAGCAAGCGACGATAGCAGCACGGGTCGCCCGGGGTCGAAACAGAAATTGTGTCGGTGCCCGTCGTTAACATTTGGATCGCCGCTCGGCCCGAAACCGACGGCAGCACGGTACTAGCTCGGGATTTGGGATCAATTCACGGCCAATTCTCATGATCACGCGTGGTTTGGTCTCAGGATTGGCTGGGCATCCTGGACACGAACAGATAACACGCCCGTAGTTTTGCGGCCGAGTCGGTTGCTTTGGGAGGAGTTGACAATCATGGCGAACGCATCAGGGTCGACGGTTATTTTCCTCCAATCCCATCCGGCTTGGATTGCGGCCCAACGTCGTGAGCGTGAACGCGCCGAATCGATGCGTCGTCACCCGTCATTTCGGGCCCGGCGGGGTGCTGCTGAGGTCGACCACGCGGTTGCCGCTGGTGGCCGTCACTTCAAGGTTTACTCGAGCACCGACACCCCGGCGTAAGCGATTTCCGAGCCACGCGGTCAGCGAATCGGGCTGTGCGGCAGCCCTATCACCAACTAATAACCGGCGCTTTAGCGAAATCCGGACACTTTCGAACTTTGCCTGATTGGCATATGCGCGCAGCCCTGCGCCCGCCGATGAATGACGTTTGCTGAGCGGTGCTGCCTGCGACTCTCCTCCCAACGCGGTCGTGTTCAGTTCAGAGAGCCGTTTACATCCACGCTCGGAACTACTACCCCTCGTAGTAGACGAGGTTGGGTCGTGCACCGTAGCCTTTGCCACAGTTGGCAATCAGCGCGACGACGGATCGGTGGTCGAACTCATGAGTGACAGCGGCGCGTCCACTCTGGAGTTTCTTCGCGACCCCGGGCGGATTGCCATGGCGCACAGGGGCTTCACCTCGTTCAGATTTCCCAAAAACAGCATGGGGGCCTTTCACGAAGCCGCGAAGCTCGGATTTCGCTACGTCGAGACGGACGTTCGTGCTACCCGCGACGGAGTGGCCGTGATCCTGCACGACCGTCGACTTCCATCCCATTCGGGACTGCCCGGCGCGATCGACCGATTTGCTTGGCGGGATGTCCGCGCGGCGAATCTCGGTGCAGGGCAGTCCATCCCGACGCTCGAGGAGCTCCTTAGCGCGCTACCGACCATGCGGGTCAACATCGATATCAAGGCCGCGTCGGCCATCGAACCGACCGTCGATGTGATCGAGCGGCTCAACGCCCACGATCGGGTGCTGGTCACGTCGTTCTCCGACCGGCGTCGCCGCCGAGCGTTGCGGCTGCTGTCCAAACGGGTTGCCAGTTCGGCGGGCATGGCCGCGTTCCTGGCGCTCGTGGCGGCCCAAACGCGGGCCAGCCGGGCGTATGCCTGGCGGATGTTGCGCGACAGTGACTGCCTACAACTGCCGCCGCGGCTGGGTCGCGTGCCGGTGATCACGCCCGCGCTCGTCCGGGCCCTTCACGCCTCCGGGCGTCAGGTGCACGCGTGGACGGTGGACAACCCTGCGGCGATGCAGGCGCTTCTCGACATCGGCGTGGACGGCATCATCACCGATCGTGCCGACCTACTTCGGGACGTGCTCGTCGCCCGTAACGAGTGGCTCTAGTTAAAGCTTGCTTGCCGCGAAGTCGGCGGCCTGATTGGCCATGCCCGCGTCGATGTACGCACTAGCGAGATGCTGTGGCCAGTTTTCCTTCCAGGTGTTCGGGTCGGCCGGGTTGCAGATCGGGTCGGCGCCGTGGCACAAGTCGATGGTCCGGTCGTTGTAGGTCGGGTTGAAGTTCGTGATCGGACCCACCCATTGGCTCCCGTTGCCGAACAACGCGACGGCGGCGATGTGCTGATCGATGCCCGCCGGCAGGGGGCTATCGAAGCCGAACGCGCCGATGGGCGCGGCAAGCACCACGTCGGTAACCGCGGCGCCGAGTGAGTAACCGCCCAACACCAGCCGGGTGTCCGGGCAGTTGTTGGCCATGTCCTGAATGTGATGGCTCATGTCGTTGGCGCCGACGTCGACCTGCGTGTCGGCGGGGTACTTCACGGCGTATGAGCTGAAGCTCCTATTGCCAACCTTGGATTGCAAATCATTGATGAATGCGTTGCCGAGCGCACCCGGCCCCGGCGATTCATTTCGGCCGCGGGCGAAGACCACTTGCACTTGGGGACAGCTTGCCGCCGCCGATGGCACCGCCCCCGGCGACCGGTACGGCAGTACCGCGGGAGCCAACATCAGTGCGCCTGCGATCAGGACCGCCGCGAGGCACACACCTACCGATTTACACATGAGTAGAACGCGCACAGCACGATGTTAAATCGAATCCGTCTTCGCCGCTGGGCAGGGTAACTCCGACCCCACGACCTCGACCACGGTGTAGGCGGTCTCCCGCCGACCGATAGGTTCAGCCCATGAGTCACACCAACACGAGCACACCCGAGCACCTGTTCGCACTGGCCGAAGAGGTGACCGGTTTCATGCCGGACGATGAGGGACGCGCGCTGTACGAGGCGGCGGTGCGGTACCTCAACGGCGGTGTCGGTGTGGAGATCGGCACTTATTGCGGCAAATCCACCCTGCTGCTCGGCGCAGCGGCGCAACAGACGGATGCGGTGCTGTACACGGTCGATCATCACCATGGCTCCGAGGAACACCAGGCCGGCTGGGACTACCACGACGCCTCGATGGTCGACGAGGTCACCGGATTGTTCGACACGCTGCCGACGTTTCGTCGCACGCTCGACGCCGCCGGGCTGGACGACCACGTGGTGGCAATCGTGGGCAAGTCACCCATCGTGGCTCGGGGGTGGGGGTCAGCGCTGCAGTTCTTGTTCATCGACGGCGGCCACTCCGAGGCCGCGGCCACCGAGGACTTCAACGGATGGGCGAAGTGGGTGAGCGTCGGCGGAGCGCTTGTCATCCATGACGTATTCCCCGACCCGAAGGACGGCGGACGTCCGCCGTATTACATCTATTGCCGCGCAATAGATTCCGGTGAGTTCCGGGAAATCTCGGCACTCGGGTCGCTGCGGGTGCTCGAACGCACCAGTGGTCAGGTCGGCAAGCCGATCGAAGTCAGCGACCGGGCCCGGTAACGACGCACTCGCAATCGAAGTCGGTCTGCAGACCTAGCGGCAGGTCGTGGCTGCGGAAGATCCCCGCACCCCCAGTAGTGTCCGACAGCGCGTCTGCCGCCAGGATCACCGCCGCCCCGGTCCACGTCGTGCGCTCTTCGGGCCACCGCTTCCCGTCAGCGAATACCAGACCCGTCCAATATGAACCGTCTTCTTCGCGCAGGTGCTGCATCGCGGCGAACTGCGGATGTGCGACGGATCGATGCCCCATGGCGTCGAGCGCCAAGACCAGCTCGCATGTTTCGGCGCCCGTCACCCAGGGCCGGTCGCCCACGCAGCGGATGCCGAGGCCGTCGACGACAAAGTCGTCCCAGCGTTGCCTGATTCGCTCAGCGGCCGCCGGGCCGCGCAGCGCACTACCAAGGATGGGGTAGTACCAATCCATCGAGTAGCGGTCCTTTTCGGTGAACGCCTCCGGATGCGCGACGAGCGCATGTCCCAGCCGCCCCAACGCCAGCTCCCACTCCGGCTGCGGATCCCCGACGAGAGCGGCCAGCGCCAACGCGCACCGAATGCTGTGATACACACTGGCGCAACCGGTGAGCAGGGCTTCGCGCACTGGCCCAGTTTCGCTTCGGGCCCAACAGATCTCGCCGTATCCAATCTGCAGATCGATGACGAAGTCGATCGCTTTGTGCACTGTCGGCCACATCGTCGCAGCGAATGATTCGTCGCCGGTGACCGACACGTAATGCCAGACACCCGTGGCGATGTAGGCGCAGAAATTGCTGTCGCTGTTGGCGTCTTCGATTACCCCCTTGCGGAATTGCAGGGGCCAGGAGCCGTCGGACCGCTGAGTGCGACGACTCCACTCATACGCGGCCCGGGCCGGCTCCAGCAATCCGGCCGCGGTGAGCCCCATGGCGGATTCAACGTGATCCCACGGGTCGGTGTGGCCGCCGTGAAACCACGGGATGGCACCAGATGATTCCTGCTCGGCGGCGATGGACAGGGCTGTCTGGCGACACTGCTCCGGGCTGAAGACACCCGGGACTGCCGGCGCGTTAGATCGACGCAACTGAGTACCCCAGGGTCGCTTCGGCTTCCACTATCTGCGGCTTGGTGAAGTACATCGCCACGCTTTTGCCCACGAATGGATTCAGCACTGACTCCGCGATCCGGGTCAGCTTCGGGCGCTGCATGAGGTCCCACACCAGGAGTTTGTGGTAGGCGGTCACCGCGGGATGCTCGGTGTTCTCAACACCGAGAGCGCATTTCAACCACCAGAACGGCGAATGCAACGCATGCGCATGATGGGAATGCGTCAATTCCAGGCCGCTGCCGGCGATCTTGTCCCGCAATTGGCTGGCCCGATAGATGCGGATGTGGCCGCCCAGGTTGGCGTGATACTCGTCGGACAGCAGCCAGCACACTTGTTCGGGAAGCCATCGCGGCACGCTGACCGCCAGCGTGCCACCGACTTTGAGTACTCGAATCAGCTCCGCGATCGCCGCGTTGTCTTGGGTGATGTGTTCCAGGATTTCGGATGCGATGACGCAGTCGAACGTCTGGTCCGGGTAAGGCAATTTCAGCGCATCACCGACAACCGCCTCCGCTGATGCCGCTGCGGGCGCCTCGCCATTTTCGCCCATCGCTTTCAGAATGGCGTCCACAGACTGCAATTCGGCTTCGTCGCGGTCGAAAGCGATGACGTCGGCACCGCGGCGGTATGCCTCGAACGCATGCCGGCCTGCGCCGCAACCCACGTCGATAACCTTGGTGGAGGGCCCGATGTCCAGCCGATCAAAATCGATTGTCAGCATTGCCGTTCGCCTTGCACAGCGGCCCTTCGTGCGATTGCCCGCTCATAAATCCGCACGGTTTGCGCGGCGACAGCTTCCCAGCTGAATACGCTGACAGCGCGCGCTCGTCCCGCTTTCCCCAGGCTGCGGCGCTTTTCCGGCGAGTCGAGGAGCTCGCCGAGTGCACGGGTCAGCGCCTCGACGTCGGCAGGCGGCACTAGTTCGGCGCAGGCGCCGTCGGTCCCGAGCACCTCGGGCAGTGCGCCCACCCGGCTCGCGACGATCGGGGTACCGCTCGACATCGCTTCCACAGCAGGCAGCGAAAAGCCTTCGTAGAGTGACGGAATGCAGGCGACCTCTGCCGAGGCGAACAAGGCGGCCAGCTCGGCATCGGAAAGCCCACTGGTGATGTGGACGATGTCGGAGATGCCCAATTCTGCGATCAGCTTGTGAGTGGGGCCATTGGGCTCCACCTTGGCGACGAGTCGCAATTCGAGATCGCGGTTCACCCGGAGCCTGGCGACAGCCTTGAGCAAGGTGGCGACGCCCTTCAGCGGGGTGTCGGCACTCGCGATGGCCATCACCCGGCCAGGTTCACGTGGGCCCGAACGAGGTTGGAAGAGTTCGGTATTCACACCCAACGGCACGACATGCAGTTGATCGTGCGAGACGCCGAAATCGGAGACGATATCCGCAGCCGATGACGACGAAACCGTCAAGAGGTCCGGAATCTGGCGGGCTACTTTCTCCTGCATCTTCGAAAACCCGTACCAGCGACGCACTGACGGTTTCCGCCACCACCTGGCAGCAGCCAGATCAAGCACCCGGTCCCGGGTGATGGGGTGGTGCACGGTAGCGACCACCGGCCAACCCGCGTCGGCCAGCGTCAGCAGTCCGGTGCCCAGGCTCTGGTTGTCGTGAATGACGTCGAAATCGCCGGCCCGTTCGGCGAGCAACCGGGCCATCCGGAGCGTGAACGTCCGTGGCTCGGGAAAGCCCGCCGTCCACACCCCCAGCAGTTCCAGCACGTCGATGGAGTCGCGAATCTCGCTCGGGTGCGGAATCCGCCACGGGTCCGGCTCCCGGTACATATCCAGGCTCGGCACCTTGGTCAATCGCACCCGAGGATCGAGCAGCTCCGGGTACGGCTGTCCGGAGAAGATTTCGACATCGTGGCCGAGTTCCACGAGACCGTGGCTGAGATGTCGTATGTAGACGCCCTGTCCGCCGCAATGGGTCTTACTACGGTAGGACAGCAAGGCAATACGCATACTCAACTCTTCTTTGCTGGTTAACGAACGCGGGGAGGCGCCAAATCCATTGCGATCAACGAGCTCCCGAACCCCGTGACAGCAAACTGGACATGTGTCCAGACTATAGTTCGATTAGCTAATCGACGCAACGCGCCATCGGTGCCCTTCAATACTAGGTTTGGGCGATTTTCGTCCGTCGACGAGGTCCACTGGATAACTGCTTCGGGCTGCGCGGAGACACTCGATGCGCGGATCATGTTGTGAGCCAATGGCCTCACCGTTGATCGATGGCGGGTAGCAATTGTTTGCTGGCGCGGGCGTCGACTATGGCACAGACGAAGTCCCGGTTCGGCGATCGAAGAGGTCGGACAAAGCGTCGGAGACCATGCTCTCGGGGTCCTGGTCGATCCCGACATTGCGCAGCTCACCCTCGATGGCCAGGGATGCGATGCCGTGCACGAGCGACCAGAGCGGTCCGGCGGCCTCGCGCGGCTCGCGGCCGCGCAGCAACCCGGCGGCCTGACACGCGGCTATCGCGTCAAGCAGGACGCCAAACGCTTGACCTGCAGCGACGGCCAGGCTCGGGTGCTGGGTTTTGTCGGTATCCGCGCCGAACATGACACGGTACTGGTCCGGATGGCCGAGGGCCCAACACACATAGGCGCGACCGGTTTCGATCAGCTTCTCCGTCGGCTCTGACCCGGTATCGGCGCCGAGCGTCAACGCGGAGTACAGCTCGAGGAACCCCTGTTCAGCGACGGTAGCGAGCAGGTGGGCCTTGTCGGTGAAGTGGCGGTAGGGAGCCGCGGCGCTGACGCCGGCCCGTCGCGCCGCTTCGGTCAGTGTGAAACCCTTCGGCCCCCGCTCAGCCACCAGTGAGAGCGCGGCGCTGGTCAGCGCCCGTTTGAGATCGCCGTGGTGGTAGCTGTCACGGCGCGTTTTCGTCGCTGCGGGTGACTTCTTCGCGCCCATGTTGACGACATTAACATGCTGACCTATGTTGATGGTATTCACACTTCTGGAAGGAAGCCGAAATGGCAGCTCAACGAGACGGGGGAGCCGGGTGGGCAGTGATCACGGGTGCCAGTTCCGGTTTCGGCGCGATCTTCGCCGACCTGCTGGCCAAGCGGGGCTTGTCATTGCTACTGGCCGGACGCGACGAAGTACGGCTCAACGCGGTGGCGCAGCGAGTTCGCCATAGCGCTCCCGGGAGTGATGTCGAGTTGGTCGTCGGGGACCTGGGCACCGGGTCGGGCGTCGATGCCCTCGCGGCGCGACTCGAGGGATGCGCGGTCGAGGTGCTGGTCAATAACGCCGGGTTCGGCACATACGGGCGGTTTTCCGAACTCGACGCCGGCCGCGAGCATGAGCTGGTCGCGGTCAACGTCGACGCCGTGGTTCGTCTCACGCACGCGGTGCTTCCCGGAATGCTGGCGCGCGGTCGCGGCGGCATCCTCAACGTCGCCTCGACTATCGCGTTTGCGCCCGGGACCTATCAGGCAACCTACGGCGCATCTAAGGCTTTCGTACTTTCGCTCAGCCAGGCCTTGTGGGCCGAAACCCGGGGCTCGGGCGTCAGCGTGACCGCGCTGTGCCCGGGACCGACCCGGACGGGATTCGTCGATGCACTGGGATCGGATGTCTCGCACACCGCGATCTACCGGCGCCTGGCGGCACCGGAGCCGGTGGTGGCCGCGGGGCTGCGCGCACTCGACCGAGGCCGCGCCGTCGCGATCCCCGGGTGGCGCAATCGGATCATGTCTACCGGCGGCCGCTTCTCACCCGGTTGGCTGTCGGCCTTGATCAGCGCCCGGATGCTGCGGCCCGCTGCCGCGACGATGCATGCGAGCCGGTGAAATGTCGGGCAGGGTCTCCACTTTCGAGATCAACTGAACGCATCCTTGCTGGCCGCCTCGTGGAAGCGGCTGAACGCCGGGTTATTCACGTCACAGCGGACACCCTTCTCGCCTTCGACTCCGAATTGAAGGTAGTCACACGGGAATTCGTGAAACCGGTGAACCACCCGGCTTCCTCGCACGTGGCTAGATATCAAACGCTATACCTAGCGACGTGAAGGAGTCATCGTGAAGGCTGTGTTAGGGGCGCGCTACGACATCATCGTGTGCGGGGCCGGATCGTCGGGTTCGGTCATCGCTGGACGATTGGCGGAAAACCCTGACCTCGAGGTCTTACTGCTGGAGGCCGGTGGAAGCGATGACCTCCCAAGCGTGGCCGAGGCTAGCCAGTGGCCGCTGAACCTGGGCAGCGAGCGCGACTGGGGTTTCGTGTCCGAGCCTGACTCACGGCTCTACGGCCGCTCCATCCCGTTCTCGATGGGCAAAGTACTGGGCGGCGGGTCAAGCATCAACGTCATGCTGTGGGCGCGCGGTCACCGCAGCGATTGGGACCTCTTCGCAGCGGAATCCGGTGAGCCGGTCTGGGGCTACGAGTCGGTGCTCGACCTGTATCGGAAGATCGAGGATTGGCACGGCGTGGGCGAGCCGAATCATCGCGGCAGGGGTGGGCCGGTCTTCGTCCAGCCGGCGCCCGACGTGCACCCACTCGCCACAGCGGCGGTGCAAGCGGCCAGGGCAATTGGCATTCCGACCTACCAGAGTCCCAACGGTCCGCTGATGGAGAACAATCGGGGCGCCGCCATCGCCGACCTACGCGTTCGTAACGGAAAGCGCCAGTCGGTGTTTCGCACCTACGCCTTTCCACAACTGGAGAAGCCGAACCTCACGGTTGTGCCACATGCACTGGTGACGCGCGTGATTTTCCAAGGTAATCGGGCTACCGGTGTCGAAGTCGAGCATGGCGGTGCGATCCATCGGGTGGCCGCTGACACCGAAGTCGTGTTGTCACTCGGTGCGATTCAGACGCCCAAGATGCTGATGCAGTCCGGCGTCGGGGACGAAGACGAACTGCGCCACGCAGGAATCACGGTTCGCCAGTCCCTGCCCGGTGTCGGCCGCAATTTTCAAGACCACTACGGGTTCGACTGCGTGTGGGAGTTTCCCGACGATGTGCGCGGCAGTGCCCAGGCGGGTGCGACCTTCTTCTGGGACTCCGGGTCCGCAGACATCCAAGGCCCGGACCTGTTCGCCTGTCTCGCACCACTGACCAAGTCCACGCCCGAGAACGTCGCGAAATATGGTTTGCCGCAGAATGGCTGGATCCTGTTCGGCTCTCCAACGCATCCCAGAAGCCGCGGCCGGTTGCGGTTATCGGGCCCGGACCCGCACGATCCCATTCGGATCGAAGCAAATGCGCTATCAGATCCCCACGACGTCAAGACGGGAATCGCCTGCATCGAAACCCTGCGTGAAATCGGCAATTCCGCAGAGCTTCGCCCCTATGTCGCGCGCGAGGTCATGCCGGGCGATCTGACGGGCGACGAGCTGGAAACCTACTTGCGCAACGCGGTCACCACCTACTGGCACGAATCGGGAACGGCCAAGATGGGTCGCGATCCGATGTCGGTGGTCGACGCACAGCTCAAGGTCTACGGTGTCGAGGCGCTGCGGGTCGCGGACGCGTCGATCATGCCGCGCATCACCAGCGGCAACACCATGGCGCCCTGTGTGGTGATCGGCGAGCGCGCCGCGCAATTCATCAAGGCCGAGCATCGCCTTTGAGACCTCGTCGTGGGCGGATCAGTCCGCCGTGCACTCGGCTGCCAATCCAGACTGACCAATCATCAATGCCCAGAAAGGAATTCAGCCATCATGGTGGAAATAGTCGACAAGGGTCAAACCAGCGCATAGCACGCGCAGCCGTTGCTCTTTGTCCACGGCGCCTTCCCAGGCGCGTGGATTCCGTCGTCACCGAAGGCAACCGTCTTGCTACCATCGCGCGGTGCCCGATTCGGCTGCACCACCTGGACACGGCGGACCGCGATCCGTTCCGCGACGCGAGGCCCTCAAATATGCCTTCACGCCGGCTCTACTAACCCTGGCCGCGACTTTCGATGCGCCGGCCGCATCGGCCGACGACATCAGGCTTATCGACTTCGCAGAAAAGCGGATTTCGCCGGACGAGATCAAATCGGCCGGGTACTCCGGCGTGATCAACTACGTCTCGGAGGAGCGGCCCGGAGCGCATTTCGAGGCGAAGCCCATCACCCGCGACTACGCGGACGCCTTGCGCGCGGCGGGACTTCAGATCGTCAGCAACTTCCAGTACGGCAAACCGGGATGGCCGACGCCGTCGGATCTCACCCGCGGACACGACGGCGGGGTTGCCGACGCTCAGACGGCGCTGCGGCTGCATGCTGCGGCCGGGGGTCCCAACTCGGCGCCGATCTTCTTCAGCGTCGACGATGACATCGACGTCAACACCTGGAATACCCTTGCCGTCGACTGGTTTCGGGGAATCAACTCGGTACTCGGCATCGGACGCACCGGCATCTACGGCCACTACAACGCGTGCGGGTGGGCGATCAGAGACGGGGTGATCGGCAACTCGACCAGCGCGGGGCACCGCTGGGCATGGCAGACGCGGTCATGGTCGCACGGCCAGCGCGAGCCCATGGCGGTGCTGTACCAAGCGATCGTCAACAGCCCGTCGAATCCGGGCCCGCTTCTGGGCGGCATCAACGTGGATGTGGACGACGTCCTTGCGGCCGATTACGGACAGTGGGATCTCAATCGCTGAGCCCGCTACATGCCCAGAGGCACCGAGCTGCCGGTCGTCTGGGGTGTCGTCGAGGCGATGAAGTCCTCCAGGATGTCGGCCACCGCGGCCGGCGCTTCTACGTGGGGGAAGTGCCCGACGCCCTCGATCACTTCGAGGCGACTGCCCTCGAGCGCGTCGTGGGCAGCGTAGGCGTGCGCGACCGGGATGATCCGGTCTTGATCGCCCCAGATCAGCACCGTGGGCAGTCCGGCCGCGACATGGAGCTTGTTGAGCGCGCTAACGGCCTGACCGCGGTAATCCACAACTGAGCGCAGCGTCCGCAAGAACGCCTCGCGGGTCCGCGCATCCGACAGCGAGCAATACGCCTGCCACATCTCACCGGCTCGCGGCGCGTGAATCCCCGCGGAGGCCATCCATGACCCCAGCTTGTTGCCGACCTTCAGCACCGGCCGTGGTGCGACCACGGGCAACACCAATTCGGCGCCGGGTGCCGACAGCATCCGCAGCACCGGGCTCAGCTCTGGGCCGAGGCCACCGCTGCCGATCAGGGCCAGCCGCTCGCAGTAGTCCCGGTGCTGGTGGGTGAACTGCATCGCGATGCCGCCACCGAGCGACTGCCCGACGACGGTTGCGCGGGTCACGCCGAGTTCGTCGAGCAGATCACGCAGGGAGACCGCGAATGCTCCCAGCGAGTAATCGCCGCGAGGCTTATCGGACTCGCCGTGTCCGAGCAGATCGGGCGCGATGACGCGGTATCTCTTGGACAGCTGCGGGATGATCGCACGCCAGGTGGCCGAGCTGCCCGCCATCCCGTGGATCAGCAATAAGGCTTGGCCGCGGCCGGCTTCCCGGTAGGCGATCCGGTCACCGTGAAGTTCGATGTACTTCAATTCGCTCATGATCAATCCGTTTACCCAAGCTGTTGGTAGTTGAACGCATCGGGCGCTTCGCCAAGAATACGTAACTTACGCCTTCGTAGGTTACTCACGGGTAATTGTGTGGTGGGCCTCACTCGACCAACACGCCGGCTTGCCGCGCCCAGTTGTCGGCCCAGGCTTGGAGCGGTTTCAATGCGCCCATCAGCGACAGCCCATGGTCGGTGAGGTGATATCCGCCGCTGGAGTGACCCACGATATGCAGCGCTCGCAGTTCCTTCAGCCGGGTATTGAGGGAGCCGGGATTCATGTCGGACGCTGCCTGCAGCGCGCGAAAGGTCAATGGGCCGCCGCGCAGCTCCCACAGGACACGCATTGCGCCGCGCCGGCCCAGGGCATCGAGGGCGACCATGATTGGCCGCCCGGAGGTCGATCCCCGTACGGGTGATCCGATTCGCGGAGTCGTCATGCTTCACATTTTGTAGCACTAACGCGTAGGGTGCCAGCATGAGTAGCAGCTATAAAAACCGTAGCGCGCGCATGGCCCCCGCTGCGTCACCCCTCCCAACCGACATCCAGCAGGCCATCGACGCCATCATGCGCGGCAAGCCGCCACTGCTGCTGTTCACCACATTGGCCCGCGACCGGCGGCTGTTCTTCAAATTCTTCAATTCCGGCCTGCTTGACCGCGGCCATCTGACCATCCGCCAGCGCGAGATCATCATCGACCGGGTCACCGCGGCGTGCGGCGCCGAATACGAGTGGGGAGTGCACGTGACCACGTTCGCGACCACCGCCGGATTGAACGCGGACCAGATCGCATCGCTGACCACCGGCGGCCCTGACGACAAGTGCTGGGATGACGCGGATCGCGTGCTGATCCGACTCTGCGACAGCCTGCAACGCAGCTGCACCGTCGACGACGATCTCTGGGCACAACTGAGCGCCCACCAGTCCGATGAAGCGATCCTGGAGTTGCTCATGCTCGCCGGTAGCTACCGGACGGTTAGCTATCTCGTGAATTCGCTCCGTTTGCCGCTCGAACAGGGCGCCCGCACTTTCTCGACATATCGGCGCCCAAATGAACGACACCCCGCGAGCCAGGCCGGCCGCGGGGTGTCGTCCAGTGCTGACGATCAGGCCGATATCACTTCAGGTCGTACCGATCGTTGTTCATCACCTTGACCCACGCCGCGACGAAGTCCTCGACGAACTTGCCCGCGTTGTCGTCCTGCGCGTAGACCTCGACCAGAGCGCGCAAGATCGAGTTCGACCCGAACACGAGGTCATTCGCGGTCGCGGTCCACTTGGGAGCGCCCGAGGCCCGGTCGCGGCCCTCGTAGACGTTCTCCTGGGTCTCCGACGGCTTCCACTCCGTGCCCATATCGAGCAGGTTGACGAAGAAGTCGTTGGTCAACGCGCCCGGCTTGTCGGTGAACACGCCGTGCTTGCTCCCGCCGTGGTTGGCGCCGAGGGCACGCAGGCCACCGATGAGCACCGTCAGCTCCGGAGCGGTCACACCGAGCAGGTAGGCCCGCTCCAGCAGCAGCTGCTCCAGTGGGGCCTTCTCCCCGGGCCGCGCGTAGTTGCGGAACCCGTCGGCTCGCGGCTCGAGCACCGCGAACGACTCCACATCGGTGTTCTCCTGGGAAGCATCGGTACGGCCGGGCGCGAAATGCACGGCGATGTCGTAGCCGGCTTCCTTGGCCGCCTTCTCGACCGCCGCGGAACCGGCCAACACGATCAGATCAGCCAGCGAGATCTTCTTGCCACCCGACGCTGAGGCGTTGAAGTCCTGCTGGATCTTTTCCAGCGCGGGCAACACCTTGTCCAGCTCGGAGGGCTCGTTGATCTCCCAATTCCTTTGCGGCTCAAGACGAATCCGCGCCCCGTTCGCGCCACCGCGCTTGTCGGTGTTGCGGTAGCTGCCCGCCGCCGACCATGCGATCTTCACCAGCTGCGGAACGGTCAGGCCGGACTCGAGCACCTTCTTCTTCAGGGCCGCCACGTCCTTGTCGTTGACCAGGGGGTGGTCGACGGCCGGAACCGGGTCCTGCCAGAGCTGCGGCTCGGGAACCCACGGACCGAGGTAACGCGAAATCGGTCCCAGATCACGGTGCAGCAGTTTGTACCACGCCTTGGCGAACGCCACGGCCAGCTCGTCGGGGTTTTTCAGCCAACGCTGGGTGATCTCGCGGTAGATCGGGTCCTCCCGCAAGGAGATGTCGGTGACCAGCATCGTCGGAGCACGGCCCGGTCCGCCGAACGGATCGGGGATGGTGCCCGCGCCGGCGCCGTCCTTCGCCGTGAATTGCCAGGCGTCACCCGGGCTCTTCACCAGCTCCCATTCGTAGCCGTACAGAGTCTCCAGGAAGCTGTTGTCCCACTTGGTCGGGGTAGGCGTCCAGACGACCTCGAGACCGCTGGTGATTGCGTCCTCGCCCGAGCCGCTGCCGTAGGAGCTCTTCCAGCCCAGCCCCTGCTGTTCGATCGGGGCGGCCTCCGGCTCGGGGCCGACCAGATCGCCGCTGGCGGCGCCGTGGGTCTTGCCGAAACTGTGGCCGCCGACAATCAGAGCGGCGGTCTCTTCGTCGTTCATCGCCATCCGGCCAAAGGTCTCGCGGATGTCTATTGCCGCGGCGACCGGATCCGGCTTGCCTTCGGGGCCTTCGGGATTCACGTAGATCAGACCCATGGTGGTAGCACCGTAGGGTTCAGCGAGATCACGCTTGCCGGAGTAGCGCTTGTTGGTGCCCAACCATTCGTCCTCTTCACCGAAGAGGATCTCCTCGGGCTCCCACACGTCGGGGCGACCGAACGCGAACCCAAAGGTCTTGAACCCCATCGACTCCAGCGCAACGTTGCCGGCGAGCATCAGCAAGTCCGCCCACGAGATCTTGTTACCGTGCTTCTTTTTGACCGGCCACAGCAGTCGGCGTGCCTTGTCCAGGCTGGCGTTGTCCGGCCAGCTGTTCAGCGGCGCGAAGCGCTGCAGGCCCTGGCCGCCACCACCGCGGCCGTCGTAGATGCGGTAGGTGCCGGCGGCGTGCCAGCTCATCCGAATGAAGAAGCCACCGTAGTGGCCGTAGTCGGCGGGCCACCAGTCCTGGGACGTGGTCAGCACCGAGACCAGGTCGGCCTTGACGGCCTCGACGTCGAGCTTGGCGAACTCTTCGGCGTAATCGAAGTCGTCACCGAGCGGGTTGGCCTGGGGTGAGTGCGGGTGCAGCCTCGATACATCGATCTGGTTGGGCCACCAGTCCTGGTTGGTCCGAGGCGCCTCGCCCTTCGGCTCGGGCGAGGGGATCGCCGGGTTTTCGCTCTCACTCTTATGGGATGTATCTGATGACACAGCATTCCTTTCCAGTGGTGGGTAATCGGGCTGTGATCACGGGCTGTGATCAGGAATCCGCGGTCGAGCAGTCGGGGCACATGCCCCAGTAGATGACTTCAGCCTCATCAAGGACGAAGCCATCGAGAATGCTGTTGTCGTCTGATGGAGTGAGACATGGGGCATCGCCGACCGCGCAGTCGACGTCGGCGATGACGCCGCAGGCCCGGCACACGACGTGATGGTGGTTGTCGCCGACCCGGGATTCGTAGCGTGCGACCAGCCCCAATGGCTGGATGCGCCGGACCAGGCCCACCGCCGTCAGGGCATTGAGCACGTCATACACCGCCTGACGTGAGACGTCGGGGAGGCTGGTCCGCACCGAGGAGAAGATCGACTCGGTGTCGGCATGCGGATGGGCATGTACTGCCTCCAGGACCGCAATCCTGGGCCGGGTCACACGCAGATCGGCAAGCCGCAACCGCTCCGCGTAGTCCGACGTTGACGACACAAGGCCAATATGGCCCACTTATCTGGAATCAGTCAAGACTTTATCGGTGCAACACCCCGTAAAAATTTGGCGTCGCTAAGCCGACTTCAAGGCACTGCCGTCGCGCCACTGGTCCCAGCTGAGCGTCCAATCGCCGTTCTGGGCCAGCTGCAACGGCGGACCGCCGCTGTTGCGGATCTCGACCACGTCACCGGGAACTGAGAAGCCGTAGAACCATTTCGCGTTGTCGGCGTTGAGGTTCAAGCACCCGTGCGAGGTGTCGGTGTGTCCCTGCGCCCACACCGTCGCGTCGAGCTGGTGCAGATAGATGCCGTCAATGCTGATCCGGGTCGCGTAATTGATGGTCTCCCGATATCCGAGGCGGGAGTTTTTCGGCAGCCCAAATGTCGAGGAGTCCATCACCACGGGATTGCCCTTGTCGAGCACGGTGTAAGTGCCGGAGGGAGTCCACAGCGATATGGTCTGCGCGCCAACCGTCTCGGTGCCACCCATTCCCATGGAGGTGGGCATGGTGCGGACCAGAGCGCCGTTGGTGTAGACGCTCACCATCTTGGTGGCATCATCGGCGATGGATACGTGCGCATCGCCGATCCGGAACGACACCCGGTTGTCTTCTTGCCCGAAGAGGCCGTCGCCCAAGGAAATTCCGTAGATCTTGGCTTCGACGGTGACAGTGGTGCCGGGTGCGTAATAGTGCTCCGGTCGCCAATGGGCGTTCTGCCCGTCGACCCAGAACCATGATCCCTGCACAGCGGGGTCAGTGGTCACTTTCAGCTGTCGCTCGGCGGCGGCACGGTCGGCGATCTTTTCGTCGAAGTGTGCGACGACCACTGTGCCGACCCCGTAGGTGCCGCCGTTTCGCAGCGAGGCCTGCGAGGTGGTGGTAAACGAGACTTTGGTCTGGTTCGACGGCCGTAGTGTGGAGAATGACGACACCTGATTCGACACCACGCCGCCAGCGCCGCGGCTACTGACGTTCAGCGTGTAGTTGCGTCCGTAGCCCAGGGGAGTGGTGAGCTTCCATACGGTGTTGTCCGGCGTCATCACGCCCTGGATGGTTTTGCCGGCATCATTCACCAAGCGAACGTCGGTGAGTGTCCCGGCATCCGCTTTCACCTCAACCTGCGAGACCGGATCGACGTCATGCGAATCCGGGCCTGGAGTGATCGAAACCCGTGCTGCCCCAGACCCGTTCGCAGAGTCTGCCCGGTGGGCGCAATTACCGTTCGAGCAGCGCGGTAACAGCCCGGCCTGGGCGGCGCCGGCCACCGCGATGAAAACGAACACCACCAACAGGAAGCGGCGTGGCCGACTGATACCGAGTATTCGGTGGACATACTCGGCGGCGCTCTTGGACATCATTGAACGGGGGCATCCTCAGGGGTCTGTTGATTGCTGCCTATCAAGTAGCCCGAGGCGCGCTCTCTGAAACCGATCCACGTTGGTTTGCCGGAACACCGTCGTGGCGCGGGGCGCTTAGCCAGCCACCGGAGTTGCGTCCTCGGGTTGAAAGTCGTTGCCGCTATTGACAACCCCCGCGCCGGGCGAGATTGTCGCCGAACTCAACCCCGCTTGCGGTAGACGAGCCAGCGCAACTCGATGGGGGAATCCTCACGCGCGACATCGAAAACGTCGAGGCCACTGGCCCATCCGTCGAACCAAGTCGTGGGCGGCCAGGCACCTTCGGGTAAGTGGTCTTTCTCGTACTCGTAGGCCGAATCGTCGGAGATGAGTTCGAGCGGCAATCCGGCCGCCGCCGTGGTGACCTCGTCGCGGGTGAAGAACGTGCTGTTGCATTGCTGCCCGAGTTCTCGCGCGGCGTCGTCGGGGGTATAGCCCTCACGCGCCAAAAAAGTGTTGAACACCAAGCGACCACCGACGGCCAAACACTGTGCGGCGAGCTCGAACATGCCGCGCAGCTCGTGTGCCGTGCGGAAGTCGGGCACCACCTCGGCGAGCACGACCAGCTGATAGTCCCCGCGAACACCTTCCATCGCCACAAAAACGTCGCTTTGGATGACGCGGATATCGAGTGAACCCCGTTCAGCTTCCACGCGAATGATGTCGGCGAACTTCGCGGCCATCTCAACCGCGTCGACCGGGTGACCACGCCGCGCCAAGGCGATGGCGTTTCGTCCCGTGCCGGCGCCGATATCGAGTACCCGGCACGCGCTCGGATCGGTGGCTTCGCTGGCGAGAGCCCATACGCGGGCGTCGGGTGCGGTGCCGAACAGTGGCCCCTCGCGGGTGGTAACCCAGTTGTCGTATTCGATCCCGACCGTCGAAACTTGGGGTTTGACGCGGTAGTTCAGCATCGTGCCGAACGGTGCATTGAACTGTATGAGGATGTTTGAACGCGAGGAGGCCTTAAAGGCTTTCGACAATTCACCCTGCAGCACCGCTCTGAGCTGAGCGCTTTCCTCGTCCGTGTGCACGATGCCCAAGCCGGCGAAGATGGTCTCGCACATCTTGACGTACTCATCGAGCATGCCCGGAACGGCCGGCAACTGGATCTGGCCCTCGGCGTTCGACCGTCGATGCAGCCGCCGGGCCATCGCTTCGCGCAGCGTGGACGGGTCGAAAGATCTGCGGGCCCGATCCTCCATCAGACTCTTGTACACGACCCGGCCGCTGACTGCACGATGGGGCCGGATACACGATGGGGAGTGCGATGTTGCCGTGGCGAGAGGGGAGACGATGAGCGAGGACGCGACCGCCCAGTTGGGCGAAGAAAAGTTCGTGTCGTTGACGACTTTCAAGCGCAACGGCGAAGCGGTTGCCGCGCCGATGTGGATCGTCGGCGACAGTGCGCACCTGTCGGTGTGGACACCGGCCGACACGTGGAAGGTTAAGCGGGTTCGACGCGATCCCCGGGTCACGCTGACGGCGTGCGGTCGAACCGGGAAGGTGCGGGCCGGTGCGCCCGTCGTCGAGGGGACTGCCGAGGTGATCACCGACCCGTGGGAGGTCGCGCACGTCAAATCACTCGTCAAGCGCAAGTATGGATTCGAGTTTCGGGTCGTCACCCTTCTCGAAGCCATCGCCGCCCGCGGCCGCAAGCCGCGGTTCGTCTTGCGCATCACGGCGCCGACTGGTGGAAGATAGTCGGCAACGGGTCGTGCTGTGTGGCTTGATGGGGATGTTCATATGAGGGTCGAGAGTTTACGCCGTTACCCGGTGAAATCGATGCTCGGAGAAGCCGTCGAGAGCTTGTACGTCGACGAACGCGGCGCAGATGGAGACCGGCGGCTCGCACTTATCGACACCGCAACCGGGCATGTAGCCAGCGCCAAACAGGCGCGACTATGGCGCGGGCTGTTGAAGTGCACGGCCCGC
This sequence comes from Mycobacterium sp. IDUB_19, assembly GCF_055419445.1. Classification (NCBI taxonomy): domain Bacteria; kingdom Bacillati; phylum Actinomycetota; class Actinomycetes; order Mycobacteriales; family Mycobacteriaceae; genus Mycobacterium; species Mycobacterium sp. IDUB_19. Next base: position 36,061 of record NZ_JBVAXR010000039.1, read on the forward strand.
GGAGATACCGGGGAGGTAAGCATTGGGCTGCCCGACGGTACGAGCGTCGCGGCCTGCGACCCCGGCGTCAATGAGCTGCTCTCGCGCCTGTTGGGACGTGCGGTCCAATTGGTCAGCAAGCGGCCGGATGGTGCGGCGGTGGAACGTCCGGACCCCGAACAGCTGCTCGCGCTCGGGTTGGATGCCGAGGTCGCGGGCCGCATCTTGGAGATTGGCCTAGGGACGCCGGGGGATTCGTTTACCGACGATGCTCCACTGCACGCGATCACCACGGCGACCCTGGACCACATCGGCGTCGAGGCCCTGCGCTACCGACCGAATATCGTGATCGCGACGCCGCCCGATTGCCCGCCTTACGCCGAAAATGACTGGGTTGGACGGGAATTCGGCATCGGCGAGGTGCGGCTACACGGTTTGGAACTCACCCCGCGCTGCGTGGTGCCGACGCTTGAGCACGGGCCACTGCCGAGAGCTCCGCAGGCGCTGCGCACACCCGCCGCCGAGAATCGTTTGGAAGCAGGCAGTTGCGGACCGTCCGCCTGTGCAGGCATCTACTTCAAGGCAACAACGGAAGGTGTTATCCGCGTTGGCGATCGGGTCACCCTCGTAGAGGCCAGCGCCTAATTGCCGAAGCCGCTGGGAGGGTGCACCACTGGTGCCGGTCCGCCCGGGCCTGCGTCGAGGCGGCTGGCGGCAAACGACGCGCCCTTGTCGATCCAGGTGCCGTCGTCGGCGTAGGTGTTGTGGGCGGAGAAGTTCATTCCGTCCGAGCACACCGGGTCGTCGGTGGCGCACACCTTGATGGTCTTGCCCGCATAGGTCGGCCCGATGACCACGGGCGGCTCACCCAGGAAGTTCATCGCCCGCACGTTGGGCATGCCGAACAGCACGACCGCGGCGACGTGGTCGGCGACGTCGGGTGACAGGGGTTTGGGCACGGTCGCGGGATCAACCCCGTCGGGCACTGCTGCCGAAGTGACGAAGCCCATCACGGCCGCGCCCTGGGAGAATCCGCTGAGCACCATCTTGGTCTTGGGGCAGCTGGCCGCCATCGACATGACGTGAGCGCTGGCGTCGCGAATGCCGTCCAGGCCGGTGTCCCATTCATTGCTGGCCGGGTAGTTGACCGCGTACACGTCGACGGACTTTCCACCTTCGCGCCCCCGCAGGTTGTCGACGAAGGCTTGCCCGGTCGGTCCGATTCCCTCCGGCTCGCCGGTGCCGCGGGCGAACACCACTTGGGCGTCGGGACACGGCTCGGCTGATGCCCATGGGAGGGGGGAGAACAGGACAGAGGCGCCAAGGCTCAACGTTGCTGCAGCCGCAGCACCCACGAAACGGACGACGTAACCGGCATTCATGCCCAATAAGGTGCCCATCCAGGCCGATCACCAAACGGGTGATATTCCACACGCGTCCGAGGTGAACGCACTGGCCAGCGACGGTAGGCCTTCGCGATGGTCGGCGTGCGGCGGGTGAACACACTAATCGGGGGACGGCGGGCAGGATCGTGGACGAGGCACGGCCACAGTCGATTTCACGTTGCGAAACGCGCGTTACCAGTTGCCGCCCGAACTGCCCGAACCCACCGTCTGCGGCAGGCGCCAAGACGGCTCAACGCCATTTGATGCCGCAGCCTATCGACGGCCGCTGGTTGGGGTCGACGGGACGCCCGGCCAGCACGGCGTCGACTGCCGCCCGGACGTCGGCCGCCGTTACCGGTAGCTCGTTTTTGGGCCGGGAGTCGTCGAGCTGTCCGCGGTAGACGAGCCGGCGTTCACTGTCGAACACAAACGTGTCTGGGGTGCACGCGGCGGAGAAGGACCGGGCGACGTCTTGCGTCTCGTCGTACAGGTACGGAAACGTCCAGCCGTGGCGGCGGGCCTCGGCGACCATCTGGTCGGGGCCGTCCTGCGGATACGTGGCGACGTCGTTGCTAGAGATGCCCACCATTGCGACACCTTGCTCGGCGAGGTCACGGCCCAGCGCGGCCAGCCCGGCCGCAACATGCTGGACATACGGGCAGTGATTGCAAATGAAGGTGACGACCAGTGCGGGACCGGTGAGCTCGTCGAGGCTGACCAGCGCGCCGGTTGCTGGGTCGGGCAACGTGAAGGACGGCGCGGACGTGCCGAGGGGGAGCATCGTTGACTCAATGGCCATGCCCGCCAGCCTAGTCCGCGGCGACCCGGGCACCACCGCCGATCGTGGGTGCGGAAGGCTGCATCGGGTGGGGCCAGAGTTAGCCGCGTTGCAATCCGGGGTACCAGTCCGAAACATGGGGTGGGTGATGTCGCACGCCGTCGCGATCTTCTCGGGGCTGCTCGCCGCGTTCTGGGCAGCAGTCGGCATCGTCGTTCGACAGCGCGCCGCCCAAAACGTTTCGGCTGGTGAGGAGCTGTCCGGACCGACGGTGACAAGCGTTGTTCGCCAGCCGTTGTGGTGGGCAGGGCTTCTCGCTGCCGTCGCTGGTTTTGTGTTCCAGGCCCTGGCGCTGGCGCACGGATCCCTGATGCTGGTGCAGCCGCTGCTGGTTACGTCGCTGCTGTTTGCGCTGCCGTTGAGCGCGAAGCTTTGCCATCAACGCATCACCCGGGCTGAGTGGAGCTGGGCGATCGTGTTGACTGTCGCCCTGGCGGCGTTCTTGCTCGTCGGGCAACCCCGCGAGGGCCATAACCGTCCGCCGATCCCATCGTGGACCCTGGCAGTGCTGCTCACCGCACCGCTGGTCATCGCGTGCCTCGTCGTCGCCAGGCGCGCCATCGGGCGCCCACGCGCCATGCTGCTGGCGGTCGCGGTGGCGGTGCTGCTCGGCGTGGTCGCGGTCTTGACGAAGATCTGCACGCACCGTTACGCGGTCGACGGGTGGCATGGGCTGCTGACCGTCCCTGCTCCGTACCTTTTGGTCGTGCTGGCGGTCGCGGTGACCATGGTGCAAAGCTCCGCGTTTCACGCCGGCGCATTGCAGGCATCGGTGCCGATCATGCTTGTCGGCGAACCCGTCGTCGCCGTAATGCTCGGGATCGTGGTGCTCGGCGAACACCTCGCGGTACGGGGATCGGCAGCGCTGGGCCTGCTCGTCGCGGTGGTCGCGATGGCGGCATCGACGATCGCGCTGGCCCGCGATCAGGCGCCCGGCGCAGCCCACGCGACCGCGAAAGATGTTGACGTACCACGGGCTAACGAAGACGGTGTGGTCTACAGGTAGGCCGTGCCGGTTTGCGCTCATCGCGGCTGCTTGAGGGCGGCCTCTTCCAGGAGATCGACAGCGCGCGCGATGCTTTCGGCCGGCTTGGTCATCGAGGCGGCGACCTCACGGGCCCGGGCAGCGCGTTCCGGAGCGAGGATGCCCTGCAGGTCCGCGACCACTGAGTCCAGGGTGCTTTCCATAAAACCGCGTCCAGAGCCAACTTTCAGCTGCGTGATACCGGCCGCCCAGACCGGCTGATCAAGCCAGAACCACAGGATCAGCGTGGGAACTCCGGCCCGCATCCCTGCGGCCGTCGCGCCGGCGCCGCCATGATGGACGACCGCGCGGCACAGCGGAAACACGGCCGCGTGGTTCACCTCGCCCACGATCTTCACGTGGTCGGCGTGCGGAGCGTCGGCGACCTCATTTGGGCCGGTACAAATCAACGCCCGCTGGCCCACGCGCGCGCTGGCCTCGCTGATCACCGCGATGGTCTCAACAGGGGATGCCAGCGGCGTGCTGCCGAAGCCGAAGTAGATCGGCGGCGTGCCGGCGGCGATCCAGGACAAGACCTCGTCGTCGGCGTCGCTTGGCAACCCCAGCGTCAGTGCACCGACGAACAGCGGCGCGGCGTCCGGCTCCAGCCATTCGGCCGCCGGGCCCGGCAAGCAGATCTCGTCATAGGCCTGGATTTCTACCGTCGGTCGCCGCGAGTCTCCGGCGACCTCCGGCAAGCCGAGGGCTCGGCGTTGAGCGTCGTCGGTCTCCTTGGCTATTTGCGGACCGAATGCGCCGGAGCCCAAGATCCGCGACGGGAAGTAGTGCAGCGCACCGAGCGGAATGCCGTGATACTCCGCGATATTGGCGGCCACGCCCTGCTCGTTGAAGGCGGCAACCAGCAGGTCGGCTCCGGTTGCCAACGATGTCAGCACGGCGCTCTTCTCCGACTTGACCTCGTTGACATGCTGGGCGACTTCGGCCCACATGGTGACCGGGTTCTGGACCTTGCCGAAGAAAGCCGCGGCGAAGTCCATCTGTGCCCGCGAGTCACGGCCATACGGGACCGCGGCCAGCCCTGCGGATTCGACGAAGGCCGCCATGTTAGGCGCGACCGCCATCTGGACGTCGTGGCCGCGTCGCATTAGCTCGCGGCCAACGGCTGCCAGCGGCTCGACGTCGCCGCGACTTCCATACCCGGCCAGCACGCATTTCATCGGCGGAACCTCACTCGCGGTGCTGCCTGTCCCGCGCACCAGATCTGATCTGTTGGTTGCGATCCACCGCGCGGCTCTGCGCGGCGACGCCGTTAACGGAGCCGGTCGGCCGCGAAGTTCGCGGCCTGGTCCGTCATCCCGTCCTGGATGTAGGAGACATGGGCCATGATGTTCCCACCCGACGAGCAGATGGGATCGTCGGGAGCGCACAAGCTCATCGTCTTGCCGCTGTACACCGGGTTGATCGTCGGCAGCGGCTGGCCGCCCCACAGCGCGCTCGAGAATTGACTGGTCGGCTCCCCGAACAGGGCGACGGCGGCGACGTGGCCAGCCACCGGAGCCGGCATCGCCTGAGTGGCCAGATCGATCACCGTCGAGCCCTGGGAGTATCCGCCGAGCACGATCTTGGTGTTCGGACAGTTGGCGACGGTGCCCTGGATGTGAGCGCTCGCGTCGTTGGAACCGGCTGGCGCGCTGTTGTGGTAGTCGTCGTTGGCCGGGTAGTTAACCGCGTAGACCCCGACGGACTTCCCGCCAACCTTCGAGGTAAGCGAGTCGGTGAATGCTTGACCGATGTTGCCGAGGCCAGGCTCCTGATGGGTACCGCGAGCGAAAACCACCTCGACGTCGGAGCATGGATCAGCGGAGGCGGTAGGGGAGATTGGCGAGGCAACCAACGCCCACATCATCCCTGCCGCGACGCCGACGATTCGAACAAGCCTGAGTGCACTCATGCCCAAATGCTGACACATCGACCGAGACGGCTGTACCGGCGGCTCGCGTAACCGGGTGCGGGCCGGCTAAGCCGGCTCCTATCAAAATGAGGTCCTCGCCGGTGGGAAGGAACTGCATATTCGCGCAGTTTGAGCTAGGTAACCCGGCGACGCCGTAAAGATCCGTCCCGGGGGTTCTGAAAGGCTGGGATACGTGACCGACTCAACGAGCGGGACGAAGGCCGCTGCGGTGTCCGCGGACCGGTCGAGTCCGGTGCGGATAGGCGTTCAGCTGTGGGCGGGCGGGACACCGGACTACCGCACGTGGCGCCAGGCGGTGCTGCGCGCCGAAGAGCTCGGCGTTGACGCCATATTCGGTTACGACCACTTTCACAAGCCCTTCGTCGACATCGTGGACGGCACTCCGCAGCTCCAGGATGAACAGCCCGAGGTCAACAACTTCGAAGCATGGACCGCACTCGCCTCCTGGGGCGAGATCACCAATCGAGCCGAGATCGGCCTCCTCGTCAGCGGCATGCCATATCGCAACCCCGACCTCGTTGCGGACATGGCACGCACGGTCGATCACATCAGCGGCGGCCGATTGATCCTCGGCCTCGGTGCCGGCTGGTATCCGCAAGACTTCATCGCCTACGGCTACGAATACGGCACCGTGAGATCGAGAATGGACCAGTTCGACGAGGGTTTGCAGCGCATCGAATATCGGCTCAACCATTTGACTCCCAGTCCGCTGCGTCAGATCCCGATCCTGATCGGCGGAGGAGGGGAGCGGCGCACCATTCCCGCCGCGGCACGGCATGCCCAGATCTGGCACAGCTTTGAACCCATCGACGAGTTTCGGCGCAAGAACGAGCTCCTCAAGCGGCTCGCCACGGATGCCGGACGCGACGAGGCCGGCATCGAGCGCGCGATGGCGTGGACGGATGCCAAGTCGGCGGATGCCTTCGTCGCCGAGGGCGTCACGCTGTTCACCACCGAAATCCACCCCGACGACAGCGGGTATGACTTCTGCAAGCTCGAGACGATGCTTGCCTGGCGCAGCTGATATGCAGCCCGCCCAATACGGGGCTGCGGCCCCGCGGCTGCGGATATGACGCGACAGTGGAAGTATCACCGGAGTGGCCGCTAAGAAACCGCAGACGATCTCTTACCCGGCGCCCGACTCACGTCCGCGCCGCCACGACTACGACCCGCTCGACCCCCATGTCATCGTCCTGTTCGGCGCCACCGGGGACCTGGCCAAACGCAAGCTGATTTCCGGCCTGGCCTATTTGGATCAATCCGAACTCGCGCCCGACATCCAGGTCGTGGCGACGTCGCTGGAAGAACTCAGCGACGACGAGTTCCGCGACATCGCCAAGAACGCAATCGACTCATACGGCACCCACAAACTCACGCCCGAACAGTGGGCCGACTTCGCGAAAATCGTGCGTTACGTCCCGCAGGGTGCCGGACCAGAGGCACTGGCCGCCGCGGTCGCGGAAGCCGAAAGCAACCTGGGGCCGAACGTCAAGAGACTGCATTACCTGTCCGTCCCGCCGAAAGCGGCGCGCGACGTCATCACCCTGCTGCGTGACGCGGATCTCGTCGAACGCTCGCGGGTGGTGATGGAAAAGCCATTCGGGACCGACCTGGCCAGTGCGGTGGCCCTCAACGACTTTCTGCACGACACCTTCGACGAATCCCAGATCTTCCGCATCGACCACTTTTTGGGCAAGGAGGCGGCCCAAAACATCCTGGCGTTCCGCTTCGCCAACGGTCTGTTCGAGCCGATCTGGAACCGCAACTTCATCGACCACATCCAGATCGACATTCCCGAAACCCTCGGTCTGGATCAGCGAGCGAACTTCTACGAAAGCACGGGCGCCTACAAAGACATGGTCGTCACTCACCTGTTGCAGGTGATGGCGTTCGTGGTGATGGAACCACCGACGGCCCTCGAGCCATACGCCATTAGCGAAGAAAAGAACAAAGTCTTCCGCTCGATGCTAACGATCAAATGTTCGGATGTGGTACGCGGTCAGTACGCCGGGTACCGCGAAGAGGCAAGCGTGGCAAGAGATTCCGATACCGAGACGTTCATCGCGCTGAAGGTGGGCGTCGACAACTGGCGTTGGGCCGGCGTGCCGATCTACCTGCGCACCGGCAAGAAGATGGCCGAAGGGATCCGCATCATCTCGATCGCCTTCAAAGAAGCTCCGCGAAGCATGTTCCCGCCGGGGTCAGGAGTGGGGACCCAGGGCCCCGATCACCTCACGTTCGATTTGGCTGATAACTCGAAGGTTTCGCTGTCCTTCTACGGCAAGCGGCCCGGCCCCGGGATGAAGCTCGATAAGTTGTCGATGCAGTTCTCCTCCCAGGAGATCGACACCGTAGCCGACACTTTGGAAGCCTACGAGCGACTCATTCTCGATGCGATGCGCGGCGACCACACGCTGTTCACCACGGCCGAGGGCATCGAATCGCTTTGGGAGCGTTCGGCAGATTTGATTACCGACCCGCCGCCAGTCAAGGTGTACCCGGTGGGAACGTGGGGCCCCAACGCCATTCACCAATTGATCGCGCCCAATGCGTGGCGGTTGCCGTTCGAGCGCGGCTGGCGCGAAACCATAAACGACGACTAACGCCAGGGACGAGTCAGCCCACCATCCAGGACAGCACCGAGGCCTGTAGTCCGGACAGGGCGCAGATAAACGCCAAGAACACCACGCTCCACAAGACCACTCGGCGGAAAACGTCACCCTCTTTTCCGTCCATGTCGACCGCCGCGGCGGCGATCGCGAGGTTCTGCGGAGAGATCATCTTGCCAAGCACACCGCCGGAGCTGTTGCCGGCGGCCATCAGCAGCGGGGAAAGTCCCGCCTTGGTCGCCGCAGTCACCTGCAGGGCGCCAAACAGGGAGTTCGACGAGGTATCGGACCCGGTTACCGCCACACCGAGCCAGCCCAGAATGGGGGAGAGCAATGCGAAAGCGCCGCCTGCCCCGGCCATCCACGCGCCCAAAGTGATGGTCTGTCCAGAGGCATTCATCACGAAAGCCAGTGCCAGCACTGCCATTACGGTGAGGATGGCCCAGCGGAGTTGACACAGCGTCGCCCCATAACGCTTGACGGCCTCTGCCACCGAAAGACGCAGCACCACCATGGCGACGATGCCCGCCAGGAGCATCTGGGTGCCCGGTGTGGTCAGCAGATTGAAGGTGAAGTTCGGAAGCGTCGACGGGTTGCCCTTGGCGGTGTACAAGTGCAGTCCCGGCCAGCCCACCGTGTAGGTCGCGTGCTCGAGCAACTTCTTCACCTCCGGGATCTGGCAGAGCACGAAGATGGCGATGATGATCGCGTAGGGCGCGTACGCGCGGACCACCTCGGCGCGTGAGTCGGCACGCCCGAGATTCGCGGCGAACTCGGGGGACGGGGTGTCGCCGGCACCGCCGACGACCACCGTGGCGCGCGGCGCGGTGTGCGGACGGTGGACGCGCAGCAGCAACACCACGGCACCGGCAGACAGTAACGAGGCCACCACATCGGCCAGTGGCACCGACACGAAATTCGAGGTGGCGTATTGGCCGATGCCGAAAACCACGCCGGCCGCCAGCGCCGCGGGCCAGGTCTCCCGAATCCCGCGCCGGCCGTCGGCGATGGCCACCAAGACCAGCGGAACGAAGACGGCCAGGATGGGGGTTTGACGCCCGACCATCGCGCCGAGCGCGTCGCTCGACAATCCGGATACTTTGCCGAGTGTGATGATCGGTGTCGCCATCGCCCCGTAGGCGACCGGTGCGGTATTGGCGACCAGCGCCAGAACAGCGGCCTTGAGCGGTTTGAAACCCAGGGCGAGCAACATCACCGAGGTGACCGCTACGGGCGCACCGAATCCGGCCAAGGCTTCGAGCAGCGCGCCGAAGGAAAACGCGATGATGATCGCTTGAATGCGATGATCGTCGCTGACGCTTGCGAAACTGCGCCGCAACACATCGAAATGCCCTGTCTGCACCGTCATCTGGTAGACCCAGATCGCGTTGATCACGATCCAGAGAATCGGGAAGAATCCGAAGACGGCGCCCTCGCCACCCGCTAGCAGCGTCTGACCAATCGGCATGCGGTACACGGCAACTGCGATCGCGATCGCCACGCCGAGTGACAGCAGTGCAGCCCGCCACGCCCGCAAACGCAAAATCCCAAGCATCACAAAGAGCATCACCAGCGGCAAGGCGGCCACCAGGGAACTCCAGCCCAGCGAGTGGGTGACAGGGTCGAGGATCTGCCGATACATATTGGGCACCTTATGGATCACGAACGGCGCATTGTTTCTGGTCCATCGGATGACAACCACGAATGTCTGCAAAAGATTTGGAGAACGATTAAATCAATCAGTTTATTTAGGCGTAGAGTCAACGATCAGCCGCCGGAAGGCCGCGCACGAACAGACGGTGACTAGCAAAGGAACATGAACATGCCACAAGGTGTTGCGGCAAAAAATGAAAGCGAGCAGCTCGTGCTCGACTTCATCCACGCCTTCTACGGGCAGCACATCGACATCGACGCGGCGACCGCCCTGATGGCGGATGACTTCATTTGGCAACTCCATGTACCGCTCTCACCGGTGGTCGTCGGACGCGACGCGGCCCGCGCGGAGCTGGAGAAACACAACAGTCTTTCCACCGGCATGGTCGAAGGAAGTGAGATCCGCACGATCGTGTCGGACGGTGACACCGTGGTGGTCGAGCGCGTTGACGTGAATTCTTTGGGTGGCCTTCCGGTCACGTTCAATGTGACCGCGATCTTCGAGGTCCGCGACGGCGCGATCACCCACTGGCGCGAATATTGGGATACCAGCCATGTCGCAAAGCAACTCGGCATCGAGCCGGCGCACATGTTCGACGCGCTCGCCTAGTCGGCGGGCAA
>NZ_JBVAXR010000040.1:0-43069 GCF_055419445.1 Mycobacterium sp. IDUB_19
ACTGCTGCATCACGGAATCAGCTTGCCGGGATTGAGGATTCCCGCCGGATCCAGTGTCGCCTTGACCGCGCGCAACACCTGCACGCCCAGATCGCCGACCTCGTTGCGCATCCAGGGCCGGTGATCGGCGCCGACTGCGTGGTGATGCGTGATGGTGCCGCCGGTGGCGATGATCGCGTCGGACGCGGCCTTCTTGGCGGTCTGCCACTGCTCGATCGGATTGCCGCGCTGCCCGGCGACGACGGTGAAGTACAACGATGCGCCGGTCGGGTACACGTGCGAAATGTGGCACATCACCAGCGCCGGTGTCCCGGATTCGGCCAACGCGGTGGTCAGTGCCTCGGTGACGGCGGCCTTGAGCGCCGGAATGTTGGACCAGTCGGTCGCGGTCTCCAGCGTCTCGCAGAGCGCGCCCGCCGCCAGCAGGGAGTCGCGCAGATACGGTGCGCCGAACCGGCCGCGCTCCCACGCCTGCGCGGGACCTTCACCCAGCGACGTACCGCCCTGGGCCGCCAGCAGTGCGCTGGTCTCGGCCCGCCGGCTCTCGACGTGTTCCTTGCTGCCCTCGAACACGGTGATGCCCAGGCAACCGCCGGTGATCTGGTTTTCGCCGATGGCCTCGGTGGTGGCCAGGTTGACTCCGGTCTCGGCCTCATCGGAAAGCCGAACAACGGTGGGGCCGGTCGCATTCTGGGTGACCGCGCGCAGCGCCGCCGCCCCGGTAGCGAAATCGGGGAACGACCAGGCTTCGTAGCCGACGGCTTCCGGTGCCAGGTGCACCCGCAGCCGCACCTGCGTGATCACGCCGAAGGTGCCCTCCGACCCGATCACCAGCTGGCGTAGATCGGGGCCGGCGGCGGATTCCGGCCCGCGGCCCAGGTCCAGCGTGCCCGCCGGGGTGATCATCCGCAGCCCGCGCACCATGTCGTTGAACCGGCCATAACCGGCCGAATCCTGACCCGAGGAGCGGGTCGCCGCGTAGCCGCCGATGGTGGCGTATTCGAAACTCTGCGGGAAATGTCCGAGCGAGAAGCCGCGCTCGCCGAGCAGGCGTTCGGCCTCCGGGCCGGTGACCCCGGCGCCGAAAACCGCTTGGCCCGACACTTCGTCGAGCGAGATGAGTTGGTCGAAGCGACGCAGGTCGACGGAGACGACGGCGCCGAAGTCGCCGCGGGTGGGATTGAGGCCACCGACGACGTTGGTGCCGCCGCCGAACGGGATGACGGCGATGCCGTGCTCGGAGCAGTAGCGCAGGATCGTCGCGACGGCAGCGTCGTCGCCGGGCAGCAGGATGGCGTCGGGCGCATCCTGGACGCCGGTGTCCTTGCGTCGCAGCAGGTCGAGGGTGGACTTGCCGCCCGCGTGGAGCAACCGATCGCGATCGTCGGTGCGGCAATACTCGGCGCCGACGATCGCGGCGAGCGCGTCCCTATCTGCCGTCGACAGTGCCGACGGGCTCAGCCGCACCTGGTCGGGGCTGAGTTCGGCTTGGCCCGAATCTTCCAGGCCGACGGCTTGTTTCAGCAGTGCCCGGATGCCGTCGGAGAGGGGTTTGGCGCAAGCGGGATCTCCCCACGCGTTCCATTTCATCGGCGGAAGGAGTTGCTCGGGATGCGTCATGCGTTACAGTATTACACATGCTGTCAATCAGTAACGCTGGATTGGATGTCGGCGAGCGGATCCTGGGGGCGGCCGCTAGCTGCGTGGCCGATTTCGGGATAGACCGGGTGACCCTCGCGGAGATAGCCCGGCGTGCGGGCGTCAGCCGGCCGACCGTGTACCGCCGCTGGCCGGACACACCGTCGATCGTGGCGGCGCTGCTGACCCAGCGCGTCAGGGCTGTGATGCAGGATGCGCCATTGCTGGGAGACGACCGCGAATCGCTTGTGCGCCAAATTGTTTCGGTCGCGGACTTGCTGCGTCGTGACGAATTGATCATGTCGGTGATGCATTCGCACCTCGCGCCGATCTACATCACCGAACGCCTTGGGGAAAGCCAACAGATGCTGATCCGCGCGCTTGCCGACCGGTTACGGGTGGCCCAGCGGCACGGCTCCGTGCGCGCCGGCGATCCGCTGCAGATGGCCACCATGGTGTTGCTGATCGCCCAGTCGACGATTCAGTCCGAGCAGATCGTGCGCCCGATCCTCGATGCCGATGCGCTGGCCACCGAACTCGCCCACTCGCTGAACGGATACCTGTCCTGATGAATGCCGCACTCAATGCCGCCCGCCGCGCCGCCGACCTGAACGCGCTGGCCGACGGCGCGCCGCTGGACGTGGTCGTGATCGGCGGCGGCATCACCGGCGTCGGGATCGCACTGGATGCCGCGTCGCGCGGCCTGCGGGTGGCGCTGGTGGAGAAGCACGACTTGGCGTTCGGGACCAGCCGCTGGAGTTCCAAACTGGTCCACGGCGGTCTGCGCTACCTGGCCACCGGAAACGTGGGCATCGCCCGGCGCAGCGCCGTCGAGCGCGGAATCCTGATGACGCGCAATGCTCCTCACCTCGTGCACGCAATGCCGCAGCTGGTTCCGTTGCTGCCGTCGATGAGTCACTCCAAGCGCGCGTTGGTGCGCGCGGGATTTCTCGCCGGTGACGCGCTGCGCGTGCTTGCGGGAACCCCGTCGTCGACCCTGCCCCGCTCGCGGCGGGTGGGGGCGCAACGCGTCGTGGAGATGGCGCCCACGGTCCGTCGTGACGGCCTCGACGGTGGACTGCTGGCCTACGACGGGCAATTGATCGACGACGCCCGACTGGTCACCGCCGTCGCGCGCACCGCGGCTCAGCACGGCGCCCGGATCCTCACCTACGTCGCGGCATCCCAGGCCACCGGCACCTCGGTGCGACTGACCGATCAGCGCACGGGGGAGTCGTTCGACGTGTCCGCCCGCGCGGTGATCAACGCGGCCGGGGTGTGGGCGGGTGACATCGACTGCTCGCTGCGGTTGCGGCCCAGCCGCGGGACCCACCTGGTATTCGATGCCAATTCCTTCGGGAATCCGACTGCGGCACTGACGATTCCGATTCCCGGCGAGCTCAATCGTTTCGTGTTTGCCATGCCCGAACAACTGGGCCGGGTCTACCTCGGGCTCACCGATGAAGCCGCGCCGGGCCCGATTCCCGATGTGCCGGAGCCGTCCTCGGACGAAGTCGCGTTCCTGTTGGACACGGTGAACACCGCGCTGGGTACCGCGCTGGGGACCACCGATGTCATCGGCGCCTACGCCGGCCTTCGGCCGTTGATCGACACCGGCAGTGCTGGTTTCGAAGGCCGCACCGCCGACGTGTCCCGCGAGCACGCCGTCGTCGAGTCGCCGTCGGGAGTGATCAGCGTGATCGGCGGCAAGCTGACCGAATACCGCTACATGGCCCAGGACGTGCTGGACCGCGCCGTCACCCTGCGAGACCTGCAGGCCACGTGCTGCCGGACGCGCAATCTGCCGCTGATCGGGGCACCGTCCAACCCCGGACCGGCCACGGGTACGACGGCAGTGCTGCCGGCGTCGCTGGTGGCCCGCTATGGCGCCGAGGCGCCCCACGTCATCGCCGCCGCCACCTGCGAGCGCCCGACCGAGCCGGTCGTCGAGGGCATCGACGTAATCCGCGCGGAGTTCGAATACGCCGTCACCCACGAGTGCGCACTCGACGTCGACGACATCCTCGATCGCCGGACCCGGATCGGCCTGGTGCCCCGCGACCGGGAGCGGGTGGTGGCCGTCGCGGCGGAGTTCCTCGCGGGGGTTGGCTAACCCGGTCTCCCCAGGGTTCGACGCGGCGAAGTTCGGGTACCAAGGGGTTTGATGGACACCGATGGCGCTCAGCAAAAGTGGGCGCGCGACGAGATCACGGTCACGGATCCGAGCGTGCTGTCACAAGCCATTACGGGCACCGCGATCGGCAATGTCATGGAGTGGTACGACTTCGGCGTCTACGGCTACATCGCCACCACCATCGCGCAGGTGTTTTATCCCGGGAACAGCGTGAGCTCTGTCCACCTGATTGCCACTTTCGGCACCCTGGCGGCGGCGTTTGTGGTGCGCCCGCTGGGCGGCATGATCTTCGGCCCGCTCGGGGACCGCATCGGTCGCAAGCGGGTGCTGGTGATCACGATCCTGATGATGACGGCCGGCACGACGATGAGCGGCCTGCTGCCCGGTTACAGCGCAATCGGCGTCTGGGCGCCCATCTTGCTCGTCGTCGCCCGGGTGTTCCAGGGGTTGTCGACCGGCGGCGAATTCGTCGGTGCCATGACCTATCTGGTGGAGCAGTCACCGGACCGTAAGCGCGGCATGCTGGTCGGGTTCCTGCCGTTGGGCAACCTGATCGGCTTCGTGGTCGCTGGGTTCTTGGTGACTGGGCTGCAGGCGTGGCTGCCGAGTCACGACTGGCTGGCTTGGGGCTGGCGAGTCCCGCTGCTGCTGGCGGCGCCCATGGGTCTGATCGCGCTGTACATGCGACTGCGACTCGAGGAGTCACCGGCTTTCACGCAGCTGAGTCAGAGCGCGGATGCCGCCGAGGAGGGCGGCCGCCACCAATTTCGGCACACCGTCGTGGAGCAGTGGCGGCCGATGCTGATCTGCGCCGCCCTGGTGTTGACCTCACAAGTCGCCGATTTCATGGTCACCGGCTACCTGCCGACATACCTGAAAACAGTTGTGCACCTTGCGGAAACACCGGCAGTCGTGCTGATCGTGGTCACCCTGGCCATCCTGATGGCCACGGTCGTGTTCGTCGCGAAATTGTCCGACCGTATCGGGGTCAAACCGATCATGCGGACGGGATGCATCCTGCTGATCGTGGCGTCAATCCCGGCGTTTCTGCTGATGCGCCTCGGCGGTGCGTATCCGGTGATCTTCCTCGGTGTGCTGCTGATCGGGCTGATGGAACTCTGCTTCGACAGCACGACACCCTCGGCCTTGCCGGCCCTGTTCCCCACCAAGGTGCGCTATGGAGCATTGGCCATTTCCTACAACCTGTCGATCTCCACCGTCGGTGGTGTCACCCCGTTGATAGCAGAAGCGCTGGTATCGAGCACCGGCAATGCGATGGTGCCGGCCTACATGCTGATGGTTGCGGGCCTGGTCGGCGTGATCACCCTGCTGTTCATGCCGGAGGTCGCCGGCAAGCCGTTGCCCGGGTCCGGTCCCGCGGTCGAGACCGAGGAGGAGGCTCGGGAATTGGCCGGCGGCCCGCGAGCTGGGGGCACCGCCCGCTGAGCGGGCAACTAGCGTTCCCAATCTGACATTAGCTATCATTTTGTAGTGGCTTCCATATTGCGGGTCCCGGTCCTGATCGTCGGCGCCGGCGCGGGTGGGCTGGCGACGTCTGCGCTGCTCGCCAAGCACGGCGTTCGCTCACTGCTGGTCGAGAAGCGCCGCGAGGTGTTCATCTATCCGAAAGCGCGCAACCTCAGCTTCCGCAGCCTAGAGATTCTTCGCGGCCTTGGTCTGAGCGACGAGGTTCACGCGATCGGCGAGCAGCAGCCGGTCGTGGTGACCAGGCCGACACTCAACAGCGCGACAGAAGAACCGGCGATCGACCTCGACGCGATTTTCGCGGGCCTGGGCGCGCTGAGCCCCGAGCCGGCCGTGCAGTACTGCCCGCAGAGTAGGTCCGAGCCAATCCTGCTGGCAGCAACTCGTCGCCGCGGCAACGAGGTTCGGTATGGCACGGAGCTGTCGTCGTTCCAATCGGATGCGACGGGCGTCACCGCCGTCATCTGTGACCGGGACTCGGGGGAGTCGCAAACGGTCCGGGCCGACTACCTCGTCGGCGCCGACGGGGTGCACAGCCCGGTCCGCGCCGCGCTGGGCATCGCCACCTCCGGCTATGGCGCGCTCCCGATCTTCGTCGTCTTCGTCTATTTTCGGGCACCCTGGCGCAAGTTCGTCGCACACATCGGCGACGGCGGCGGCGTACAAGTCAAAAACGCTGATGTACAAGGCATCTTCATTGCGGCCGAGGGTGACCTAGGCATGTTCATCACCACCTATTTCCCCGACAAGGGTGAAACGGCTGACCAGTTCACGCCGCAGCGTTGCCGCGAGATGCTGATCAAAGCGATCGGCGAGCAGATGGACATCGACATCATCGAGGTCGCCGCGTGGCAACCCTACGAGCAGGTGGCTAACCAATTCGACTGTGGGCGAGTATTTCTCGTCGGAGATGCGGCGCACACCATGCCTCCGTTCAAAGCGGGGGGAGCCAACACCGCGATCCAGAGCGCGCACAACCTGGCCTGGAAGCTGGCCGCCGTGCTGCAAGGCACGGCGGGGCCGGCGCTGCTGGACACCTATCACACCGAGCGGCATCCGGTCGGCAGGTTCGCCGCTCGCCAATCGCTTTCTGGCCCAACGATTCCCCTGCTCCAGCTCGAGGACGACCGGCCGCTACTATCACCGGAAGAAGAATGCTCGATGTTCGCGCTGATGGTGGGCTACCGCTACCGTTCGGCCGCGATTGTGGACAGTGAACCCGACGCCGGCGAGCTGGTCGAGGAGTTGCGCGGCCAGCCGGGAACCCGGGTGCCGCACGTCTGGGTGCGGGACGGAGTCTCGACACTCGACCTGATCGGCGGCGAGTTCACCGTGCTGACCGGGGACGAGCGATGGTGTACAGCTGCGGCTTCGGCGTCGATCGCCGCGCATCGGGTCTACAGCAATGAATGGGCGGCGATGACCGGACTCTCGCCCGAAGGGGCGTTGCTTATTCGCCCGGACGACTTTGTCGGCTGGCGCGCCGAGGAGCTGCCCGCCGATCCGGAAGATGCCCTGCGCCAGTCACTTTCGACGATCCTCGCGCGAGCCTAACGCCACCGCGAATTTCGGCGTGATATTTCGCAGTGGCGTTAGGCTCGCGGTGGAAAATTACAGCGGGATGTTCTTGTGGCGCCCGCGACGTGCCGGTGCCTCCGCCAGCGCCGCGGTGAGCTTGCTGCGGGTGTGCGCCGGGTCGATCTTCTCGTCGACCACGCCGATCTCGATGGCGCTGTCCACGCCGCCGGCGATCCGCTCGTGCTCCGCGGCCAACTCGTCGTGCAGCGCTTCGCGCTCGTGGTCGGGCGCGGCGGCCAGCTTCTTCTTGTGCAGAATGCCGACCGCGGCCTTGGCGCCCATCACCGCAACCTCGGCGTCCGGCCAGGCGTACACCTTGGTCGCGTTCAGCGAGCGGGAGTTCATCGCAATGTAGGCCCCGCCGTAGGTCTTTCGGGTGACCAGCGTGACCCGCGGAACGGTGGCCTCACCGAACGCGTGCAGCAGTTTGGCGCCGCGGCGCACCACGCCGCCCCACTCCTGGTCGACACCGGGAAGGTAACCGGGCACATCGACGACCACGATCAGCGGAATCCCGAACGCGTCGCACAGCCGCACGAAACGGGCTGCCTTCTCGGCGCTTTCGGAGTTCAGGCAGCCGCCAAGCCGCAGCGGGTTGTTGGCCAGCACGCCGACGGTACGGCCGGACAACCGGCCCAGGCCGACCACCATCGACGGCGCCCAGTTGGCCTGGAGCTCGTCGAATGGTGTGTCGTCGTCGAGGATCGCAGTCACGATCGGGTGCACGTCGTAGGCCCGCCGCGCCGATTCCGGCAGCAAAGCGTGGATGTCGGTGTCACCGGCCTCGGCCTTGGTGCGGTCGAAATGCCCTTGCTGGCAGAACAATCCGACCAACCGGCGACCACGCTCGAAAGCGTCGAGCTCGTCGTCGGCGACGATGTGGCAGACCCCCGACTTCTTGTGGTGAGTTTCCGGCCCACCGAGCGAGCACATATCCACGTCCTCACCGGTGACGCTGCGCACCACGTCCGGCCCGGTGACGAACACCCGGCTTTCCGGCGCCATCACGATGACGTCGGTCAGCGCCGGTCCGTACGCAGCGCCGCCGGCGGCGAAGCCGACGACCACCGAGATCTGCGGGATGTAGCCCGAAGCCCGAATCATGGCCTCGAACACCAGGCCCACGGCGTGCAGTGCCTTGACGCCCTCGGCCAACCGGGCACCGCCGGAGTGCCAGATGCCCACGATCGGGCTCTGCTCCTCGATGGCGGTGTCGTAGGCGTTGACGATGTGCGTGCAGCCCTCGATGCCCATCGCGCCGCCCATCACGGTGCCGTCGGTGCAGAAGGCAACGGTGCGAACGCCATTCACGGTGCCCGACGCCGCAAGCACACCGGAACGGTCACGCTCGTGCAGTAACGCGACGGTGCCGTCGTCGAAGAAATTGCTCAGACGCAGCAAGGGGTCGCGGGGATCGAGCGACTCGCCGACCGCATCGGGGGCCATGAGTGTCATCGCAGTTCTCCTGTTTCCGGTGAGCTCAATAACGCTGGGATCTAATACCGTCCAAAGGTGATCGCCACGTTGTGACCGCCGAATCCGAACGAGTTGTTGATCGCGAACCGGTAGTTGCCCGGCCGCGGCTTACCCGCCACCACGTCCAAATCGATTTCTGGATCGAGGTTTTCCAGATTCAGTGTCGGCGGGACGACCTGCTCCCGCAACGCGAGGACCGTCAAGATCGATTCCAACGCACCGACCGCACCCACCGAGTGGCCGAGCGCGGCTTTGGGCGCGTAGACCGCGGGGTGGTTGCCGCCCAAGGCCCTGTTGATGGCCTTGCCCTCGGCGAGGTCGCCAACCTGGGTGCCGGTGGCATGGGCGTTGATGTGGTCGATTTCGGCCGGCGTGATGCCCGCGAGCTGGATCGCCCGCGTCATCGCGTGCCCGGCACGTTCACCGTTGGGGTCCGGTGCCACCATGTGGAAGCCGTCCGAGGTCACGCTGGCTCCCATGATGCGGGCCAGGATGTTGGCGCCCCGCGCTTTCGCGTGTTCCTCGGTCTCGATGACCATCAGCGCACCGGCCTCGCCGAACACGAAGCCGTTCCGATCCTTGTCGAAAGGGCGGCACGCGCCGGCGGGGTTGTCGTTGGTGGTCGACATCACGACGCGCATCGCGGCGAATGCCGCGATGGGCACCGCCTCGATCTTGGTCTCGACGCCGCCGCAGATCGCTATGTCTGCCTCACCCAACACGATCTGCTGCCAGGCGCGAGCGATGCCCTCGCAACCGGATGCGCAAGCCGAGACAGGCGTCATCACACCGGCCTTGGCGTGCCGTTCCAGGCCGACCGCCGCGGCCGCGCCGTTGGGCATGTACTTCTGCACGCCCAGCGGGGAGACCGCCTTCATGCCGCGGGCGCGCATGTCGTCGTAGCTGAAGACCAGTTCCTCGGACGAGCCGAGGCCGGTGCCGATCGACACCGCCAACCGGTTGGTGTCGACTTCAGGCGAACCCGCGTTCTCCCATACCCGGCGGCCCAAGATGGTGGACATTCTCTGCAGGTAGCCGGTGCGACGCAGCTCGATACGAGTGAGCTGACTGTCGAACTCCTCCACGAGATGCCCGCCAATGCGAACCGGCAGGTCGTACAGCTCGACGAACGGGTCGGTGAGGGTACGGATTCCACTCTGGCTGTCCAGCAGCAACTTCCAGGTGTCTTCCACGTCAGGTGCCAAAGCAGTCGTCGCGGCGACGCCGGTGACGACCACATTGGGGAAGGCTTTCCCTGTAACCAGCTCTGTCATGGGTGTTGCGAACGTTCCTCTCGTGCTCAGTAACGCCCGAAGGCGAGGGCCACGTTGTGGCCGCCGAACCCGAATGAGTTGTTGATTGCGTAACGGAAATCGCCGGAGCGAGGTTCGCCCGCGACGACATCAAGCGCGATCTCGGGATCGGGGGTTTCGTAGTTGAGGGTCGGCGGAATGACGCCATCCCGCAGTGACAGCACCGTGAGCACCGACTCGAGCGCCCCGACCGCGCCGATAGAGTGCCCCAGCGCCGACTTCGGCGCATACACGGCGGCCCGCTCGCAACCGGCGACCCGGATGGCATTGGCCTCTGCGCTGTCGCCGATGGGCGTCGCCGTGCCGTGTGCGTTCACGTGGTCGACGTCCTTGGCGGACAAGCCCGCCAGCTCCAGCGCCCGGGTCATCGCGCGACCGGCGCGCACGCCGTTGGGGTCCGGTGCCACCATGTGGAAGGCGTCCGACGTGATACCGGCACCCATCAACCGGGCCAGCGGCTTGGCGCCGCGGGCCTTGGCGTGCTCTTCGGTCTCGATGAGCATCAGGGCCCCGGCCTCGCCGAACACGAAGCCGTCGCGGTCCTTGTCGAACGGCCGCGACGCACGCTCGGGCTCGTCGTTACGAGTCGACATGGCCCGCATCATCGAGAACGCCGCGATGGGCAGCGCCTCGATCGGTCCCTCGACACCGCCGCAGACGGCGACCTCCGCGTCACCCATGACGATCTGGCGCCACGCGTGAGCGATCGCCTCGGAACCCGACGAACACGCCGACACCGGGGTGATGACCCCGGCCCGCGCTCCGAGCTCCAGACCAACCACCGCGGCGGCGCCGTTGGGCATGATCATCTGAACGGCGAGCGGCGACACCTTGCGGGGGCCGCCCTCGTTCATCAGGTCATAGCTCTCGACGATCCGCTCGGCGCCACCCAGACCGGTGCCAACAACGACGCTGAACCGGTCCGGATCGAGCTCCGGGTTGCCGGCCGACTCCCACAGCTGGCCGCTGAGATATTTGGCTAAGCGCTGGACATACGACATGCGCCGCATGTCCAGCCTGCTCATGTGGGTATCGATCGACTCCTTGAGGTGCCCACCGATCTTGACCTGCAGGTCCCACTTATCAACGAACTCGTCTTCGAGGACGCGGATGCCGCTCTCGCCGGCCAACAAGCCCTTCCACGTGCTCTCGATGTCCGGCGCGATCGACGTCGTCGCCGCGAGGGCGGTTACCACAACATTGGGGTAACCGCCGTTAGCAGTGGAAGGCTTGGTCACTTGCTGTCCGCTTCCAGCCTCGCTTGAACGTTGGCAGCAGCCTCGGGGTTCTCGGCGACCAGCTTGGAGCGCAGCGCCTCGGCAGCCTCGGGGTTCTCTTCCTCGAGCTTCTGGATGTAGGAGACGACGTCACCGACGGTACGCAGACCGGCGAGGTCCTCGTCCGGGATCTTCACGCCGTACTTGTCCTCGGTCTGCACCGCGATCTCGACCATCGACAGCGAGTCGATGTCCAGGTCGTCGACGAACGACTTCTCCGGGGTGACCTCGGACGGCTCGATACCGGTGACCTCTTCGATGATCTCGGCGATACCGGCGATGATTTCTTCCTGACTAACAGACACAGTCGTGCTTCCCTTCGTAATGTGTTGTGTACAAATCGGATTGATGTGTTCTTATGCGGTTGTACTGGTCGCTGCCCGCGTTTAGATGTCGGCCAGGGCGTCCAGGTCTGCGGGCGTTTTGACGGCACGTACCGTCACCCCCCGAAGCTCGCGCTTGGCGATGCCGGCGAGCGTTCCCGCGGGGGGAAATTCCACGATCGCCTTGACTTCGTGCTCGGCCAGCGTCGCGGTGCACAGGTCCCAGCGCACCGGCTGGATCAGCTGAGCGACCAGCGTGTCCATCGCCACGGCCGCCGTGGTGACCGGCTTTCCGTCGCGGTTGGACAGCAGTGTGGCAGTGGGCTCAGCGGTCGCGATGGCGGCGGCCGCGGCGGCGTAGCCGTCCAGGGCAGACGCCATGTACTTGGTGTGGAACGCTCCGGCCACGCCGAGAGCGCGCACCCGCGCCTTGGCCGGCGGGTCTTCGGCGAGCTTCTCCAGCGCGGTCAGCGGCCCGGCGGCGACAATCTGCCCGGCGGCATTGCGGTTCGCGGGGAACAGGTCGAGCTGCTCGAGGCGGGCCAGGACTTCGGTCTCGTCTCCGCCCAGTACCGCGGACATGCCGGTCGGCTCGGCGGCGCACGCCTTGGCCATCTCGGCGCCACGGGTGGCGGCCAGCGCGACGGCGTCATCGGCGCCCATCACACCGGCGATTGCGTAGGCGGCGATCTCGCCGACCGAGTGGCCGGCCACGATGAAGTCTTCGCCGACGAACACGTCGCGCTTGGTCAGCTCCTGATGCGCGAGCAGGGTGGCCGCGACGACCAGTGGCTGAGTCACCGCGGTGTCGGTGATCTCTTCGGTCGATGCAGTGGTGCCCAGGCGCACCAGGTCCAGGCCGCTGGCCTTCGACCACAGAGTCATCTGCTCGGTCGCGCCGGGCAGTTCCAGCCACGGCGAGAGCATTCCCTCAGTCTGCGAACCCTGTCCGGGCGCGAGTAACGCGATCACGTGTCTAAGAGAACACTGTGGAAACGGTTTTGGCGGGTGTAACAGATTATGAACCTCGTCTTAGGTTTTTGTAGATACCCCACAAAACGGCTCGACAAGCTACGTATTTGATACCGCGCCGCGACCTGTTGGCTGAATCACTATCGCAGTGAGGGGGCCGGAGAACCCCCTCTGACCGGCAGCGGAACCGCCGTCGTCGCACTGCTGCCAACACTAGTGGGAGGCGTGGGGTAGTTGAGTTGGCCGACCGTCGCGGCCACTCGCAACACGTAAGCGTCGCGTGGTTGCGTGGGATCACGCCCGGTGAAGTCGGTGATCCGCTTGAGTCGATATCGCACGGTGTTTGGATGAACGAACAACTTGCGGGCGCAGGCCTCAATCGCGCCGCCGCAATCTAAGTAAGCATCAAGCGTTTCGATCAGGGTGGGTCCGGCGTCGGCCAGTGGTCCCATCACGTCGGTGTGGAGCGCGACGATGGCCGAGGCATCGCCCATCAGGGCACGTTCTGGCAGCAGCTCACGGGCCAGCACAGGCCGTGGCGCGCCGCCCCACCCGGCAACCGCGTTCATCCCGGAGATGGCCTCGCTGGCGCTGTGATAGGCCGCGGTCAGCATCGGCGCGGTGGGCCCGATGACCACTGGGCCGTCGGCGAACGCCTTCAACAGATCGCCCAGAAACTTGTCGGTCGGCGACAACTGGCCCGACACGATGGCCACCAGCCAGGTGCCGTGCACGTCCGTGAGGGCGGCGCGGCCGTGGTGAATGGCCGTGTCGCGGACGATCTGGCTGGCCCGCTCGCTGGCGCCCTCGCCGTTGGTGTTGTCACGGTTGGGGGCCGGCGTCCCGACCACAACCGTCGCCGGTGCGGTGGTGTCCCAGTTCAGCGCGGCCGCACGGGACAGCAGCTCGGGGCCGGTATCGCCGCGCACCACCGCGTCGACGACGCTGGCCTCCATCCGGCTGTCCCAGCTGCCCCGTGCTTCGGCCGCGTCCGCGTAGGCCGAGGCGAAGCTGAACGCCAGGTCGCGGCTGTACTTCAAGATGCCTACCGTCAGCGCGGTCAACTGCTCCTCGGAGCGAGCCAGCAGCGGCACGACTTCTTCGAAGAACTCCATGGTCACCCGCACCATGTCCACGCTGTGGCGCAACGCGATCCGGCGGGTGAGCTCGGTGGGCACCAGTTCAAAGGCCTGTGCGGTGTAGCTGACGTTGCTGTGCGGGTCCTGCATCCACTCGACGAAGTTCACGACGGCGGTCTGCACGACCAGCGCCACGCTGGCCCGCTGGGACGCTTCCAGGTCGGAGAAGAACGGCAACCGCTCCTGCATGGCCGCGACGGCCTCGGTGGCCAGCCGGCCGGAGTACTGCTTCAGCCGCCGCAGCACGGAATCCGGGACCGTATCCAAGGTTTCGAGGGGCGACCTCGGGTGCTTGGCAAACGGGCCAGCGAACGGGTTGTCATTCACCCCTAAAACCTACGCCTGATTTCTGGAACTTTCCCATAAAGCAGGCCCCGGGTCTTAGTGGTGTCTCAAGACCTCAGGCTCCCCAACACCCGGCTGGCCGGGCGCTCGGCGCCGAACGCCCGGCTGGCCGGGCACTCGCGGGTAACTTGGCCAGGCGATTAGGCCTTATGCGCCGGGGCCGGGATCGGACGTCTGCTTCGGGGCGGCCTGCACGTCGTCGATCTGGTACTGACGGGCCGCCGCGATCGGCACCGAGGGGTCGATCTCGCCGTCGCGGGCCAGCGCCTCGAGCACCGCCACCACCTGCGACTCGGCGTCGGTGTTGAAGAACCGCCGGGCCGCCGGCCGGGTGTCGGAGAAGCCGAACCCGTCGGTGCCCAGCGTGACGTAGGTGCCGGGCACCCACGGCCGGATCTGCTCGGGCACCGCCCGCATCCAGTCCGATACCGCGATCACCGGCCCGGCGGCCCCTTCAAGCGCTTTGGTGATGTAGGGGACGGCGGCCGTCGTACCGGGATGGCGCAGCTGCTCGCGCTGGATCGCCAGCCCGTCGCGGTTCAGTTCACCCCAACTGGTCACCGACCACACGTCGGCGGCGACATCCCATTCGGCGGCCAGCAGCTCGGCGGCCTTCACCGCGGACGGCATCGCGACCCCGGAGGCCAGGATCTGCGCCGTGTTGGCGCGCCGCTCGGTGGCCGCCTGGTAGCGGTAGATCCCACGCAGCACGCCCTCGGGATCGAAGTTGTGTGGCTCGGGCGGCTGCACATACGGCTCGTTGTAGATCGTGATGTAGAAGTAGATGTTCTCCGGGTCCTGGCCGAACATCCGCGCCAGCCCGCTTTCGATGATGTAGGCGATCTCGTAGGCGAACGCGGGGTCGTACGACACCACCGCCGGGTTGGTCGCGGCCAACAGCAGCGAGTGGCCGTCGGCGTGCTGCAGGCCCTCACCGGTCAGGGTGGTGCGTCCGGCGGTCGCGCCGAGCAGGAAGCCGCGCGCCATCTGGTCGGCCGCGGCCCACAAGCCGTCGCCGGTGCGCTGGAAGCCGAACATCGAATAGAAGATGTAGATCGGGATCATCGGCTCGTTGTGCGTCGCATACGACGTGCCGGCCGCGGTGAACGAGGCCACCGACCCGGCTTCGTTGATGCCCTCGTGCAGGATCTGCCCGATTTCACTTTCCTTGTACGCCAACATCAGATCGGCGTCCACAGCCGTGTAGAGCTGGCCGTTGCGGTTGTAGATCTTCAGCGACGGGAACCACGAGTCCATCCCGAACGTGCGCGCCTCGTCGGGAATGATCGGCACGATCCGCGGGCCAATCTCCTTGTCCCGCAACACTTCCTTGAAGGTCCGGACCGTCGCCATGGTGGTGGCGACCTCCTGGGTGCCCGAGCCCTTTTTCAGCGGGGCGTAGATGTCGCGATTCGGAAGCTTGAGCACCTTGGCTTTCGTCGGCCGCTCGGGCAGGAAGCCGCCAAGGGTGCGGCGCCGGTCCAGCATGTAGCGGATCTCGGGGGCGTCGGGTCCCGGGTGGTAGTAGGGCGGCAGGTAGGGGTCTTCTTCCAGCTGAGCGTCGCTGATCGGAATCCGGATGGCGTCGCGGAAGTACTTAAGATCTTCTATCGCAAGCTTTTTCATCTGATGCGTGGCGTTGCGGCCCTGGAAGTGTGCGCCCAGCGAATAGCCCTTGATGGTCTTTGCCAGGATCACCGTCGGCTGTCCCTTGTGGTCGATGGCGGCCCGGTAGGCGGCGTAGACCTTGCGATAGTCGTGGCCGCCGCGCTTGAGGTTCCAGATCTCCGAATCGGTCATCTGCTCGACGAGCGCCTTGGTGCGCGGGTCGCGGCCGAAGAAGTGGTCACGGACGTAGGCGCCGTCGTTGGCCTTGTAGGTCTGGTAGTCGCCGTCGGGCGTGGTGTTCATCAGGTTCACCAGCGCGCCGTCGCGGTCGGCGTGCAGCAGGGCGTCCCACTCGCGGCCCCAGACCACCTTGATGACATTCCAGCCGGCGCCGCGGAAGAACGACTCCAGCTCCTGGATGATCTTGCCGTTGCCGCGCACCGGGCCGTCCAGGCGCTGCAGATTGCAGTTGACGACGAAGGTCAGGTTGTCCAGGCCCTCGTTGGCGGCGACCTGAATCAGGCCGCGGCTTTCCGGCTCGTCCATCTCGCCGTCGCCGAGGAACGCCCACACATGCTGATCGGAGGTGTCCTTGATGCCGCGGTCGTGCAGGTAGTGGTTGAACCGGGCCTGGTAGATGGCGTTCATC
The DNA here is from genome assembly GCF_055419445.1 of Mycobacterium sp. IDUB_19. NCBI lineage: Bacteria > Bacillati > Actinomycetota > Actinomycetes > Mycobacteriales > Mycobacteriaceae > Mycobacterium > Mycobacterium sp. IDUB_19. Next base: position 15,938 of record NZ_JBVAXR010000040.1, read on the forward strand.
GGGCCAAGGCCCATCGACACCGTCGGGAACTCCCAGAAATCGGGCATCAGCCGCGGGTGCGGGTAGGACGGCAGCCCGCCGCCCGGGTGGCTGTGCTCCTGCCGGAAGCCGTCGAGCCGGTCGGCGGTCAGCCGGCCTTCCAGGAAAGCGCGCGCGTAAATCCCCGGCGACGCGTGGCCCTGGATGAACACCTGGTCGCCGCCGCCGGGATGAGTTTTGCCGCGGAAGAAGTGGTTGAAGCCGACCTCGTACAGCGCGGCCGACGAGGCATACGTCGAAATGTGGCCGCCCACGCCGATTCCCGGACGCTGGGCGCGGTGCACCATGATGGCGGCGTTCCACCGGATCCAGGCCCGGAAGCGACGTTCGACGTCCTCATCGCCGGGGAACCACGGTTCCAGCTCGGTGGGGATGGTGTTGACATAGTCGGTCGACGTCAGCGCCGGGATGGCCACCCGCTGTTCACTCGCCCGTTCCAGCAACCGCAGCATCAGGTAGCGCGCCCGCGCCGGACCCGAGCGCTCCAACAGCTCGTCGAAGGACTCCAGCCACTCCGAGGTCTCCTCGGGGTCGATGTCGGGCAGATACGACGCCACGCCCTCGCGGATCACCCGGACGCGATCGGGTTCGCTTCCGCTGCTTGGGGTTTTGGCCAGATCGTGGCGTGCGAACTCGGTCGTCAACGCACTACTCCTGCTTTCGGCGGTTACCTGCATGCGTGTTCGTCTTCTATCGTGCCGTACCGGCGCTTCGGGTGGGTAACCGCAATCCCTTCGCCGGCGAAGGGACACCTGCCGACACGAAACCTCGGTGCGTCGGGGGCAACAGCAATCGCCACCCGGTAACGTCAGAAACCGTGCTCACCGGATGGAAAGTCGTCCCCGGCACGCGTGGGGGAGAGTTCCCCAAGCGTGGCGTGCTGGCGCTTGGCTGCATCGCAACCGCGCTGATGGGCATCGTGGGGTGTACCACCGTCACCAACGGCACGGCGACCCCGGATACGAAGGTGGCTCCCGCCTACCGGCAGTCGGTGTCGTCGTCGGTGTCTGCTTCGATAGCGACGTCGAGCGTCCGTGAGTCCCAGCGGCAACAATCGCTGACGACCAAGGCGGTGCGCAGCTCGTGCGACTCGCTGGCTACCACTAGCAAGGACGCGATCGACAAGGTGAACGCCTATGTCGGGGCGTTCAACGGCGGCCGCGGTACCGGCCCGTTCGAGGGCCCGGCCATCGATGCGCTCAACAACAGCGCCTCGACGGTGAGCAACAATTTCAACGATGCATTGTCGTCGCAGCTGAAGGACGCGTTCAACGCCTATATCGACGCGGCGCACGGGGTGGCGAACGCGATCGGCACCCACGCGGGAACCGGTGAATTCAACCGGCGGGTCGATCAACTCAACGACACCAAGACCAAGGCGCTCAAACTCTGCCTGGCGTCCTTCTGAGGTGGAGTGTGAACCAGGTTCTGGCTGTGCGACGATATTCCCCAATCGCATGGCGCACGGTGTGCTGTTAAGGAGGATCCACGGTGGTCGCGGCGGATGACGCCTCGAACTTCGCTCGCAAACTGGGCGTCCAACGAGACCAGGTTGTCCAGGAGTTCGGTTGGGACGAGGACACCGACGACGACATCCGCGCGGCGGTCGAGGAAGCCTGCGGCTCCGAGCTGCTCGATGAAGACACCGACGAGGTGGTCGACGTCGTCCTGTTGTGGTGGCGAGATGGCGATGGCGACCTGGTGGACACCCTGATGGACGCCATCAGCCCGCTGGCCGAGGATGGCGTGATCTGGGTGTTGACACCCAAGACCGGCAAGCCCGGCCACGTCCTGCCCGCCGAGATCGCCGAGGCGGCTCCGACCGCCGGCCTGATGCCGACGTCCTCGGTCAACCTGGGGGACTGGAGCGCCAGCCGGTTGGTGCAACCGAAGTCGCGCGCCGGGAAGCGTTAATGCTGCCGGTCGGGACGACAGCCCCCGATTTCACTCTGCGCGACCAGAACCAACAGCGCGTCACCCTGAGCGGCTATCGCGGCGACAAGAACGTCCTGCTGGTGTTCTTTCCATTGGCGTTCACCGGGATCTGCCAGGGCGAGCTGGATCTGCTGCGCGATCATCTGCCCGAATTCGAAAACGGCGACAGTGTGGTGCTCGCGATCTCGGTGGGTCCGCCACCGACGCACAAGATCTGGGCCATCGAAAGCGGGTTCACGTTTCCGGTGCTGTCGGATTTCTGGCCGCACGGCGAAGTCGCTGCGGCCTACGGCGTGTTCAACGACCAGGCCGGCTATTCGAATCGCGGCACCTTCGTGGTGGACCGCTCCGGGATCATCCAATTCGCCGAGATGAAAGAGCCCGGTGAGGCTCGCGATCAGCGATTGTGGACCGACGCGTTGGCCGCTTTACGGGTCTGAAAGTTTGAGGTCCAAGCCGACGGGCGTGTAGCCTGCCTCCGGCATAGAGGGCGCGTAGCTCAGTGGTAGAGCTCTGGTTTTACACACCAGCGGTCGGCGGTTCGATACCGTCCGCGCCCACCAATTCGACGGGCTTGGGGGCACCACCGCTCGCGAGCGTAAAGCCACTGCGAAAAACCAAGCCGGATCTCGCAGTGGCGTTACGCTCGCGCCGGCTCACTGCTTGCCTTCCAAATGGGGCGACGGTCGGCGGCACAGCCCGCCGGCAGTCAACGTGCACCCCGCCAGAGAGCTGAAATCCTGCGCGAAGCTGCTGCCGGCATTCCATGATTAGCATGGATTTGAGCGGCCATCGCGGCGGGAGCGGAAGGGTGCCGTCACGACGAAGGTGCAAAGATGCCATCTGAACATGCGCCGCCCCCGCCGAAATCGGTGCCGGGGTGGTACCCCGATCCCGCAGGGGTAGGCCACGGGTTGCAACGGTACTTCGACGGCAGCACCTGGACCAGCGAGTGGGCTTTCGCCACGGAGCCGCCGGAGCCACCGAAGAAAGGCTCATCGGGAAAGGCGGCCCTAGCCTTGGCGGCGCTCTGCGCGCTCGTTCTTCTCATCATCGTCGGCAAGAGCTGGGGTTTCGACGAAAAGAATGCCAGCCAATCGACCTCGTCGAGTAGTCCAGCCACGGCCGAACCGTCGACACCGACCGAGACGGCGCCGTCAACACCGACCGGCCCCAAAAAGCCGGACGGAGTAGCGTTCACCACTTCGTCAGGCCCGAACGGCGGCGTCGTCGACGCCCGGTTTGCGATTCGTGACAACTACACCGAAACGATGATCAAAGACGGTGCGCGGCGCGACACCATCGACATTCTCAAGTACGCAAGAGCGACCTATCCTGACGCTTCCGCGGTGAACGTTCAGGGCACCTTCCCGATGACCGACCCGTATGGAAATACCTCGACTCGGGTTGCCATCGACCTCACGTATTCGCGAGCAACATTGGACAAGATCAACTTCGATGGTGTGACCAAAGCCAGCATCTGGGAGATTCGCGATTCCGGTTCTGTTCTTCCGGCCTTTGAGCCCTAGCGTTGAATATCGGCGCACGGCGCGCTGGGATGCAACTGCCGACGGGGCGGCTGTCGGCGGGTTCGCGCGCGGCGGCACTATGAATGCGTGAAGCCGTTTCGAATCGAAGTTCCCGACGACGTACTCGATGATCTGCGGTCGCGCCTGGCGCGCACTCGATGGCCGGACGCCGAATGTGTCGACGACTGGAGTCAAGGCATTCCGCTGGCCTACACCCGCGAGTTGGCCGACTACTGGGCCAACGAATACGACTGGCGGTCCCGCGAGGCCGCGCTCAATCGTTTCGACCATTTCATCACCGACATCGACGGGCTGGACATTCATTTCATTCACCAGCGATCCCCGCACGAGAACGCTTTCCCGCTGGTGATCACCCATGGCTGGCCGGGCTCAATTGTGGAGTTCCACAAGGTGATTGAGCCGCTGACCAATCCGGCCTCCGGCCGTGCCGAAGACGCCTTCCATGTCGTGTGTCCGTCGCTTCCCGGATACGGCTTCTCCGGCAAGCCCACCCGCACCGGGTGGGGAGTGGAAAAGATCGCCGAGGCCTGGGAGCAGCTGATGGTTGGCCTCGGCTACGACCGCTACGGCGCTCAGGGCGGTGATTGGGGCGCGGCGGTCACCACGCAGATCGGCCGAAACGGCGGTCCTTCTGGAAACCACTGCGCGGCCATTCATCTGAACATGCCGATCGGGGCTCCGGGCAACCTCGAGAACACGACCGACGACGAGAAGGCCGCCCTGGCCGCGCTGGCCAACCACCGCAAATGGGGCACCGGCTATTCCAAGCAGCAGTCCACCCGGCCCCAAACGCTCGGCTACGGCCTGGCCGACTCTCCGGTCGGACAGCTGGCCTGGATCGTCGAGAAGTTCTGGGACTGGGCCGATTGCGATGGCCACCCCGAGAACGCGGTCAGCCGCGACGAGCTCCTCGACAACGTGATGGTCTATTGGGTGACCGACACCGCCGCGTCGTCGGCTCGCCTGTACTGGGAGAGCTTCCGGGTCTGGCGGGGCGGCGATCGCGTCGAATTGCCCACTGGCGTAGCCGCTTTCCCCGGTGAGCTGCTGAAGTCACCGCGCAAGTGGTGCGAGCCGAACTACAACATCACGCACTGGACCGACATGCCGCGCGGTGGTCACTTCGCGGCGTTCGAACAACCGGAGTTGTTCGTCGACGACCTGCGCGCGTTTTTCGCCACCGTCCGCTGAGCGCTCACCCGGGCGGGGCGAAGAACTCCAGTGCGATGCCGTCGGGGTCGCGGAAACTCAGCCCCGAGCCGTACGACTCGTCGACGATCCCGCCGTGCGCGATGCCGAGCTCGCCCAGCCGGGCGACCCAGCTCTCCAGTTCGGCGCGGTTGGCGCAGCCGAAGCCGACGTGGTCCAGGCCGACGCGGTGCTCGCTGAATTTCTCGTCGGGCGCCTCGTGGTCGTGCTGATGGATGCCGAACAGCGTGCCACCGTCGAGCAGCCAGACCTGATGCCGGAAGCCGGCGTCGGTGTGTTCGTCGAATATCGGGTCGCCGCCGAGCAGGTCGCGGTACCAGGGGCCGCTGACGCCGATGTCACGCACCGTGACCGCGATGTGGTTGAGGGCGGGGAAGGCCATGTCTTGCAGGCTAGTCCGCTTTGCGGGGCCGGCCCAGCATCGGGCCGCTGGCCGAGTAGCCACCGTCGACGGCCAGCGCGGCGCCGGTGACGAACGAGGCTTCGTCGCTGGCGAGAAACAGTGCGGCGGCGGCGAGTTCGGCGGGTTCGCCCCAGCGGGCCATCGGTGTCGGCAGGTACCCGCCCGGCGGCACTTCGTCGTCGGGTTTCGCCCCGGCCAGGCCGGTGTAGGTCATGCCGGGGCAGATCGCGTTGATGCGCACGTTCGTCTTGGCGTAATCCAGCGCCGCGGATTTCGTCATCTGCACCACGGCGGCTTTGGCCGCGGCGTAGCACGACAGCCCTTTCCAGCCGACGAGTCCGGACGCCGAGGCGGTGTTGACGATGGCACCGCCACCGTTATGGAGCATCGCGGGAATCGCGTATTTCATGCCGAGGAACACGCCTTTGAGATTGATCGCCAGGATCTTGTCGAAGAGTGCTTCGTCGGTGTCGGCCAAAGCGACGTGCGGCCCACCGAATCCGGCATTGTTCAGCAACACATCGACCCGACCGAACCGGTCGACGGCGGTGGCGACCATGCGCTGGACATCGCCGGCGTCGGTGACGTCGACGTGCACCGGCAACGCGACCTCACCGAGCCGATCGGCGATGTCACGCTGCTGCCCGCTGATGTCGGCGCAGACGACGCGGGCGCCTTCCTCGGCGAATCGGCTAGCCGCCGCCCACCCGATACCCGAGCCGGCGCCGGTGATGATCGCGACCTTGCCGGCGAGACGGCCCTGTCCCACTAGACGATCCGCCGGCCGCGGCGCGCGCGAGATCGCATGTCCCACAGGTAAAGCTGATAGCCGAAGATCCAGGCGCGGCGCGGAATGAACAGATCGGCCAGCTGCAGGGCCGACACCAGCCACTCGAACCGGCGCTGCTGACGCTGCGACCAGTCCAGCTGCATCAGCGACCGGAATTCCGGGGCCAAGAACCCCGTCGTCGCGAACAGGTTGAACGGTCCCGCCAGCGCGCGCAACGGCCACGGCAGGAAGACCAACGAGGCCACCCCGTGCAGGTGCTCGCGCACCGGCGGGTCGATGCGCAGCTCGTCGAGCGAACGCTTCCAGTACTCGTCGAACGCCACCCGGTCCGGTGGCCACAGGCGTTCGGGCACCTGCAGTGTGGTGCCCAGTCGCTTGGCGTCGTGATAGACCGCGTCGGCGCTGGCGTCATCGAGCGGGCCATGCAGGAACTCGTGTTGGTCGACGAAGTAGCGATACAGGCAGGCGGCCACCCAGAGCTGCAACTTGGGATCGAAGGCGTTGTAGGACACCAGGCTGACCGACGTCGACCGCACCTGGCGATGCACGGTGTCCACGGCATCGCGGATCAGCGCCCGGTCGGACTCGGTCCCGATGGTCGCCACCGCGAGGTAGGTGCCGGTGGTGCGGGCCCGCTTGAACGGATGCTTGTAGACGTTGCCGCTGTCCACCGGGCTTTCCAGCACGCCGTAACCGACGCCCGGCAAGGACAGCTGCATGATCACGTTCGCCGCGGGCAGCAGCGGCGCCGCGGCGTTCAGCAGGTCAGCGACCCGGGTTGCGGGCTTCATATCACCGAGTAGACCACGTAATGGCAACGCGCATGTGAGACGCTGCCGAAGTGCTTGCGACGCGGACCCGGATCGTCGGCGTGCTGGTCGGTTGCCTCACCGACCTCGCACTCAACGACCCCGAACGGGGGCATCCGGTCGCGGTTTTCGGCCAAGCCGCGGCCAAGCTGGAACAGTTCACCTACCGCGACGCCAAGATCGCCGGCGCGCTGCACGTGAGCCTGGCGGTCGGCACGGTGGGGCTACTCGGAACGGCGGTGCAGCAGGTCGCCGAACGACGGAACCCGCTCTGGTCGATCGCCGCCACCGCCACGGCCACCTGGGTCGCGCTGGGCGGAACTTCGCTGGCGCGCACCGGCCTGGAAATGGCGCAGCTGCTCGATCGCAACGACATCGAGGGCGCACGACGACTGCTGCCGTCGTTGTGCGGACGCGATCCGGCCCGGCTGGACGCCGCGGGCCTGACCCGGGCGGCGCTGGAATCCGTCGCCGAGAACACCTCCGACGCCCAGGTGGCGCCGCTGCTGTGGGCGACCGCCGGCGGGGTGCCCGCCGTGCTCGTCTACCGCGCCGTCAACACCCTGGACGCGATGATCGGCCACCGCTCGCCGCGCTATATCCGATTCGGTTGGGCCGCAGCACGATTAGATGATCTTGCCAACTACATCGCCGCCCGGGTGACCGCGGTGCTGGTGGTGTTGTGCGCCCCGTTCGTCGGCGGATCGCCGGCGGGTGCGGCCGGGGCCTGGCGTCGCGACGCGGTCCGTCATCCCAGTCCCAACGCCGGGGTCGTCGAGGCGGCCTTCGCCGGGGCGCTGGGCGTGCGGCTTGGCGGTCCCACGCAGTATCACCACGAGCTGCAGATTCGTCCCACCCTGGGCGACGGGCGACAGCCCACCGCGGCCGATCTGCGCCGGGCGGTGGGGCTGTCGCGGATCGTGCAGCTGGCCGCCGCTTTGTTGCTGGCCGTGCCATCGAGTGTGCATTGGCGGCGCTGAGTGTGCGGGTAGGGCGTCCTCAGCGCACACTCAACGGCGGCGGCCGTAGCGGTCGGCGAGTTTCTCCTCGACGGTCATCGGAGTTTCGGTCGCCTTCGCTTGCTTTTCTTGGCGTCGGACCCGGATCTCGGAGTAGGCGAAATAGCCCAGCCCGATCGGAGCCAGGATGCCGAACGAAATCCACTGGATGCCGTAGGACAGGAACGGCCCGGCGTCCAGGTGCGGCACGCCGATCACACCGAGCCCGCCGGGCTGGTTTTCGACCAGTTGCAGATAGGATCCGGCCAATGGGACCTTGGTCAGCACCGAGACCTGTTGGGTGCTGATCGAATACACCTGCTGCACACCGTCTCTGGAGAACGGTTCCTTGTCCGCAACCACCGGCTCGGAGTCTCGCAGCCGTGCCGTGATGGTAACCGTGTCTTGCGGCGGGCGGGGGATCGGCGGGACGTGCGAGCCGGGCTCGGGACGCACGTAACCTCGATCGACGAGCACGGTCGGCCCGTCGTCGACGGCGAACGGGACCAGCACCTCAAAGGCCTGATCTCCCTCGACGACTCGCAGGCGGGCCAGCACCTCGACGTCGGGCAGGTAGTGCCCGGTTGCGGTCACCCGCCGCCACTGCTCAGCCGGTGCGGACGAATCCTGCTGCGGCAACAAGGTTTTCAACGGCACCGGTGAGGTATTCAGAGAGTTCTCGATCTGCTGGTTCTCCCGTGACGTGCGGGTGTTCTTTCCCAGCTGCCACGGCGCGAGCACCATGAAACACAGGTAGGTGAAGGCGATGACCACCAGGATCAGCGCTATCCAACCTGGGCGTAGCAGGAACGCGAAGCGACGCATCAACCGTGCCCGTTTTGCGCTAGTTGCTCGTCCACCCAGTCGTGCAGGCCGGGCAACGCGGCCTCGATGACCGCCAAAACCTCTTCGAAGTCGGCGTGGTCACCGTAGTAGGGATCCTCGACGTCGAGGGCGTGGGCGCCCGAGCGCGGGTCGAAGGAGCGCAGCATCCTGACCCGGTCACTGTCGACACCGAGCTGCTGCAGAATTCGAAGATGGTTGCGGCCCAGGGCAACCACCAGATCGGCGCCCAGGTGGTCGTCGTCGACCTGCGCGGCGCGATGGTCGGTGGGGTAGCCGTGGGCACGCAGGACCTTGGCCGCCCGCTCGTCGGCGCAATCGCCGACATGCCAGTTGCCGGTGCCCGCACTGGTTACCCGTACCGCGTCGGCAAGACCGCGCTGCCGCAGCTGGTCGGCGAACATCTTCTCGGCCATCGGCGAGCGGCAGATGTTGCCGGTGCAGACGAAGGTCACGTGCAGCTCAGACACCCAGCGCCCTCCGCAGCTCGGAGATGGTCGCCGCATGTGTCACGCCGGTCGCGGCGAAGCCGTCGGCGAAATCGGCCTTGCCGTAGCCCCAGCCGACCACCACGGTGTCGATGCCGTGGGCGGCTGCCCCGTCGACGTCGTGGCTGCGGTCGCCGACCATCAGCACTCGTGCGGGCAGCGGCTGCAGCTGGGCCAGCGCGTGGGCCAGCACCTCCTCCTTGCTCCTGCGCGAGCCGTCCGGGCACGCGCCGGCGATGACCTCGAAATACTGGTCGAGGTCGAAGTGGGCAAGGATGCGGCGCGCCGTCGGTTCCAGCTTGGAGGTCGCCACGGCCAGCCGCACACCGGCGGCGTGCAGATCTGCCAGCAGCGCCTCGATCCCATCGAACAGGCTGTTGATCGCCCAGCCCCGGGCGCCGTACTCGGTGCGGAACGCCGCGAACGCCGCCTCGGCATCCTCGCCAAGGCCCATCGTGTGGAAGGTTTCGTCCATGGGCGGCCCGACGATCTGTGCGGCCAGGTCGCCCTCGGGCACCGGGGCGCCGATATGGCTGAGCGCATGCAGGAAGCTGGTGACGATCCCTTCCGCGGAATCGGTCAGGGTGCCGTCGAGATCGAAGATCACCAGCTGTGCCGCCGGCCCGTCGGCTGAAACTGCTCCTGTCACGCCACCATTCTCCTAGATGCGTCCCACCCGGTGTGACGGTGTTCGTGCCAGGCTCCCAGGGCGGCCCACTAGTGTTTCACGGATGGCGAGTCCGGAATCTATGGCGCGCTATCACGGTGACCAGGCCGCCGCGCCGGGGATGCTGGACTTCGCGGTCAACGTCCGCCATGCGCATCCGCCGCAGTGGCTGATCGAGCGGTTGGCCGCCCGGCTGCCGGACCTGGCGCGCTACCCCGGCGTCGAGGACCTGCAGCGGGCACAAGACGCGGTCGCGCGCCGGCACGGCCGGGCGCCCGATGAGGTGCTGCCGCTGGCCGGGGCCGCGGAGGGGTTCGCCTTGCTGCCCAACTTGCGGCCGGCGCTGGCGGCGGTCATCGCGCCCTCGTTCACCGAGCCGGCCGTCGCGCTCAGCGCCGCCGGCGTGCCGGTGCACCACGTCGTCCTCGAGCCGCCCTTCGGGCTCGACGGCGTGTTGAAGGCGGGGATTGTGCCCGAGGCCGCCGACCTGGTGGTGGTGGGCAACCCGACCAACCCGACCTCGGTGCTGCACCGCCGCGAGCAGCTTCTCGCGCTGCGCCGGCCCGGGCGGATCCTGGTGGTCGACGAGGCGTTCGCGGATTCGATTCCCGGCGAGCCGGAGTCGCTCGCCGCGGACGCGCTGCCCGACGTGCTGGTGCTGCGCAGTCTGACCAAGACCTGGGCGCTGGCCGGGTTGCGGGTGGGCTACGCCCTAGGCGCGCCAGAGGTTTTGGCGCGTTTAACCGCTCAGCGCGCGCACTGGCCGGTGGGCACGCTGCAATTGGCGGCCATCGTCGCCTGCTGTGCCGCCGACGCGGTCGCCGACGCGCAAGCCGAGGCCGCGCGGCTGGCCCAACTGCGCAGCGAGATGGTGATCGCTCTGACATCGGTGGGCGCCGACGTGGTCGACGGCCAGGCTCCGTTTGTGCTTTTCCGCAACCCTGAAGCAGTTCGCATACGAAATTACCTGCACGACAAGGGGATTGCGGTGCGCCGCTGTGACACGTTCGTCGGACTGGACGAGCGCTATCTGCGGGCGGCGGTACGCCGGGAGTGGCCGCTGCTGGTCCAGGCGATCTCCGAGGCCATGCCCGTCTCGAACAGCGGGAGGCTCCGGTGAGCGTACGGCTGTCCGAGGTCATCGAAGTGTTGGACGAGGCTTACCCGCCGCGCCTTGCCAAGTCATGGGATTCGGTCGGCCTGGTGTGCGGCGACCCCGACGACATGCTGGACTCGGTCACGATTGCCGTCGATGCCACGCCGGCGGTTGTCGACGAAGTCCCCGAAGCCGGCTTGCTGTTGGCTCACCACCCGTTGCTGCTGCGCGGGGTCGATACGGTCGCGGCCAGCACGCCCAAGGGTGCGCTTGTGCATCGGTTGATCCGAAATGGGCGCTCGCTGTTCACCGCACACACCAACGCCGACTCGGCATCGCCCGGTGTCTCCGACGCGCTGGCGGATGCGCTTGGCCTGACCGTCGAAGCCGTGCTCGAACCGCTGCCGGACACGGCCGATCTCGACAAATGGGTCATCTATGTGCCGCGCGAGAACACAGCAGCGGTGCAGGCGGCCCTGTTTGAGGCCGGCGCCGGCCACATCGGCGACTACTCGCACTGCAGCTGGAGCGTCAGTGGCATCGGGCAGTTCCTGCCGCACGACGGAGCGACACCCGCGGTCGGCAGCGTCGGCACCGTTGAGCATGTGGACGAGGACCGGGTCGAGGTCGTCGCACCGGCGCGGATCCGGGCTGCGGTGCTGGCGGCGATGCGCGCCGCCCATCCCTATGAAGAGCCCGCGTTCGACATCTTGGCCCTGGTACCCGCGCCCGGTGACGCCGGATTGGGGCGCATCGGCACGCTGTCCCAACCCGAATCGTTGCGCGCCTTCGTCTCCCGTGTCAGTGCCGCGTTGCCGCAGACATCCTGGGGGGTGCGCGCCTCCGGCGACCCCGACATGATGGTGTCGCGTGTCGCCGTCTGCGGCGGCGCCGGTGACTCGCTGCTGAGCATCGCGGCCCGCGCCGACGTACAGGCTTACCTGACGGCCGATCTGCGGCATCACCCCGCCGACGAGCATCGCCGGGGCTCGGAGGTTGCGCTGATCGACGTCGCACACTGGGCCAGCGAATTCCCTTGGTGCGCACAAGCCGCCGAGGTGCTGCGGTCCAGCTTCGGCGAGGCGCTGCCGGTGCGCGTGTCCGCCACGCGCACCGACCCTTGGAACATGGGGCACCTATGCCACGAGACATCTGGAGATCGATCATGAAAGCCGAAGTGGCACAGCAGCGTTCGCTGTTAGAGTTGTCCGAGCTCGATGCCGAGCTGTCCCGAATCGCACACCGGGCCACCCGTTTGCCGCAATTGGAGGCCATTGAGCGGATGCGCGGCGAACACGACGCCGCCAACGACCGGCTGGGCGCAGTGCGAATCGCGTTGGAGGACTTGGACGCTCAGGTTTCTCGTTACGAGTCGGAGATCGCGGCGGTGCGCCAGCGCGAAGACCGCGACCGGTCGTTGCTCACGTCGGGGGCAACCGATGCCAAGCAGCTGGCGGATCTGCAGCACGAACTGGAAACGTTGGTTCGCCGTCAGACCAGTCTGGAAGATTCGCTGCTGGAAGTCATGGAACGCCGTGAGGAGTTGCAGGGCCAGCTGACCACCGAGTTGAGTGTCATCGAGACGCTGCAGGCCGACCTGGCCAGCGCGCAGCAAGCCCTCGATGCCGCGCTGGCCGAGATCGACGAGTCCCGCCTGGATCATGCATCGCGGCGTGACACGCTGGCCGCGGCCCTGGACCCCGGATTGTCCGCCCTCTACGAACGGCAACGCGCCGGGGGAGGACCGGGCGCCGGGCCGCTGCTGGGACACCGGTGCGGCGCCTGCCGGATCGAGATCGACCGGGGCGAACTGGCCCGCATCTCGGCGGCCGCCGACGACGACGTGGTGCGTTGCCCGGAATGCGGCGCGATCCTGTTGCGGGTCAAGGGGTCCGTGCAGTGAGGGTCGTCATCGAAGCCGACGGCGGGTCCCGTGGTAATCCGGGGCCGGCCGGATACGGCGCGGTGGTGCACACCGAGGACCGCGCGACCGTGCTGGCCGAAAGCATGCAAGCCATCGGCCGGGCGACCAACAACGTCGCCGAATACCGAGGACTTATAGCCGGCTTGGAAGACGCCCTGAAGCTGGGCGCCAGGGAGGCCGACGTCTTCTTGGATTCCAAGCTGGTGGTGGAGCAGATGTCGGGGCGGTGGAAAGTCAAGCACCCCGACCTGATTGAGTTGCACGCCGAGGCCCGAAAGCTGGCGGCGCGGTTCGACTGGATTCGCTACACCTGGATGCCGCGCGACCGTAACAAGCACGCCGACCGGCTGGCCAACGAGGCGATGGACGCCGCGGCGGAGGTCATTGCCGAGGATTCTGAGTCGCCGGTTGCCGAACCCGCGAAAGCCCCGGCAACGAAAAGTGCTGCAGCGCAAACTACGTCGTCGCCCGGCTGGACCGGTGCGCGCGGTACTCCGACCAGGCTGCTGTTGCTGCGCCATGGGCAGACCGCGCTGTCGGTGCAGCGCCGCTATTCCGGGCGTGGCAACCCGGAACTGACCGACTTGGGACGTCAGCAGGCGCAAGCCGCGGCGCGGTATCTGGCCGAGCGTGGTGGCATCGCCGCGGTGGTCTCCTCGCCATTGCAACGCGCCTACGACACCGCGGCGGCGGCCGCCAAAGCGCTCGGCCTGGACGTGACCGTGGACGACGACTTGATCGAGACCGATTTCGGTGGCTGGGAGGGGCTGACGTTCGCCGAGGCGGCCGAACGCGATCCCGAACTACACACGCGCTGGCTGCGCGACACCAGCACGGAGCCGCCGGGCGGCGAGAGCTTCGACGCCGCACTCGAGCGGGTGTGCCGGGCGCGGGAACGGATCGTCGACACCTATCAAGGCGCGACCGTCCTTGTCGTATCGCATGTCACGCCGATCAAGATGTTGTTGCGACTCGCGTTGGATGCCGGACCCGGAATCCTGTACCGACTGCATCTCGACCTGGCATCCTTGAGTATCGCTGAGTTTTATTCGGACGGCGTATCTTCGGTGCGACTCGTGAATCAAACGGGCTATCTCTAGCCGTCAAGGAGCCACAGATGCCGCCGCCTGAGCAATCCGATGAATCGCGGGACCCCGTTCCCGCCGATATCCGGGCGCAGGTGATGCCGGCGGTGCTCGACGAGTTGGCCCGCTGGGGCGTCGAGCGTTTCAGCGTTGAGGCTTTGGCCGAGCGCCACCGCCTCGATGCCGGGATGATTTACCGCCACTGGGGCGATCGTCAACGGCTGATCGTGGATGCCGCGCTTGCTGACCTCGAGTCCTGGGATGCCGCAACGGACACGGGCTCGTTGCGCGGGGACCTGGAGGCATTGGCCCGCAATATGACCGCGCGCATCAACACCGAGGTCGGCCGCACCTTCCTGCGGGCGTTGGTGATGGGGCACGGTGGACGTCACGACGAAGAGACCCGAATGATGTTTTGGCGGAAACGTTTCGCCGTGGTCCGCACGGTGATAGACCGGGCCAGGGACCGCGGCGAATTGCGCGACGGGGTAAGCACACTGGCTGCCGTGCAGATTGTGATGGCGCCGATCAACATTCGCGCGCTGTACTCGGACGCTCTCATCGACGAGGAGTATTGCGCGGCCATTGTCGACATGGCCTGGCACGCGATCGCCCGCAGATAGGGCAGGCCTGCGCGCCCACTCGATGGGGCCAAATTCCACACCGGCCTCGCCGCCGAACGTGCTCTGAGGGCGAGATTTAGGCGATTTTCTCAGCCTCAGAGCACGTTCGGCAGTGCCAAGTTCAGCGCGTGAGGGTGATGGCCTGCTCCGGGCAGTTTCGCTCCCCGACAGCGGCCTGTGCTTCGAGCTCGCCGGAGACATCCTCGACGAGGACGACGGAGTGGCCGACCTCGTCGGCATCGAAGACTTCGGGCGCCAGGCTGTAGCAGCGTCCGTGGCCGGTACACAGGTCAGGGTCGACTGCTACGTGAGTCATGACGCCGGGAAGATCAGCGGCAGCGACTCCACCGATCTCAGCGCGGCCGTGTAGGTCAGTTCGGTGCCGGGTTTGATCTCGTAATCCGGTATGCGCCTGTGGAATTCGCGCAGCGCCACCCGTAGTTCCATCCGGGCGAGATGAGATCCCAAACAACGGTGTGGGCCGCCGCCGAACGCGCGGTGGCGGTTCGGGCTGCGGTTGAAGTCCACTACCTCGGGGTCGGGGAACTCGGCGGGGTCAGTGTTGGCCGCGCCGAGTAGCGGGCTGACCCGTTCACCCTTGCTGATCGGGCATCCGCCCACCTCGACGTCTTGCATCGCGATCCGGACGACACCGGGTACTGGTGTCTCCCAACGCAATAACTCCTCGATCGCATGCGGCAGAACATCGGGCTCGGAGACGAGCTGATGACGGTGGTCGGGGTGGCGCGCCAGGTACACGAAGAAGCAGTCCAGTGAGTCGGTGACCGTGTCCAGCCCCGCGATCAGGAAAAGGAAGCAGATGTCGAGCAGCTCGTCGCGCGACAGCGGTTGCCCGGCGACCTCGGCCGCGATCATCGCGGACAGCACGTCGTCGCGTGGACTGGCGATGTGGTCGTCGATGGCGCGGTCGAAGTAGTCGTAGATCTGTTGTGCCACCGGCGCCGAGGCTTCGTGGCGGCGGTCGTAGCCGGAGTCGCCCTCTGGGCGGATCACCCCGTCCTTCCACAGCAGAAACTGGTCGAGGTCTTCCAGCGGCAGGCCGAGCAACTGGAGGAAAACGGTGCACGGCAGCGGTACCGCGAACTCCTCGTGGAAGTCGCATTCGCCCCGGCCCGCGAACCGGTCGATCATCTCGTTGACCAGCTCGGTCACCTGCGGCTCACGTCGGGCCATCTCACGCGGAGTGAACAACGGATCGAGTACGCGGCGGTACTTCGCGTGCTCGGGCGGATCGATTTGCAGCGGAATGAGCGGTCGAATGTTGCCCAGGTCGACCGCATCCATGTTGGACGAGAACAGGTCAGTGTGCTTGAGCGCCATCTCGATGTCGGACAGGCGGCTGAGCACGACCGCCTGTGGCGACCGGAACACCGGGGTCGTCTCGCGCAGCGCCTTGTACATGGGTTGCGGCTCCGCCACGCCCGTTACCGCCTGGTCGACGTAAGCATCGGCTTCTGTCATGCGGTCAGCGTCGCACCAACTTCTTATTTAGGCAATGATTAACATAATTGGGCAATAGCCAGAGGTCGAGGACCGGGTGCCCATACCCGCTGGCCAGGAGATTGACCAGCGAGTACGGTGTTCGTGCGGACGAGTTGGCTGGGCGGCCGCGGCTCGTGCTCATGCAGCAACGAGTCGAGGAAAGTCCGGACTTCACAGAGCAGGGTGATTGCTAACAGCAATCCGAGGCGACTCGCGGGAAAGTGCCACAGAAAACAAACCGCCACCCTCGCGGTGGTAAGGGTGAAACGGTGCGGTAAGAGCGCACCAGCATCCCGGGTGACCGGGGTGGCTAGGCAAACCCCACCCGAAGCAAGGTCAAGAAGGCCGCACCGAAAGGTGCGGCCGCGCAGGCGATCGAGGGTTGCTCGCCCGAGCCTGCGGGTAGACCGCTTGAGGCACCCGGCAACGGTGTGTCCAGATGGATGGTCGCCGCCGTGCCGCCGTTGCTTACGCCGCGGCGGTGGGGAACAGAATCCGGCTTACAGGCCAACTCGTCCGCCCCAAGTCAGCGCGCTTTTTTCACCGACTTGTCGAGTTTGTGTAATGCCTCGTCGAGCTGCTGACGGCAGCTCTCGGCCAGGTCGGCCTCCTGCTGGTAGAGCAGACCGTAGGTGAACGTGTCTTCGCCCGCGGCGTAGGCGGCGTCGGCTTGCTGAGCCAAGTGGTCACGGCTGACCACGCTGTCTTGATGATCGCCCAGCAGCGTCTGGATGGCCTTGGCCTGCTTGGACACGTTGTCCGCGCCGGTCGCCGCGGCGGTGTAGCGAAGTCGCTTGGCGCGCTTGCGAATCGCGTGCAGCGCCTCGTCACGATCTTGCTCGAGGTCGTGGTCTTCGTCGTCCTGCTGGTCCTCGTCGGCGGCTGGCTCGACGTGATCCTCGTGGGCGACTTGGTCCGCTTGGGCGGCGGCCTTTGCGGCCTTGCGTACCTTCTTGTAGGCGGCGTCGATGGTGACCGACGCCGGTTGCTCGCCGGCGGCGGTGGCGGGGCTTTCGGCCACGATCGAATCGAGCGCGTCGAGCAGCCGGAAGTAGCGCTCCGAGCGCATCGCGATCAATGACCGCCGCAACCCGGACTGGTAGCGGCGTTTGGCGCCCTCGATCAGGCGGTCGCGCACCGGTCCACGCACCAGCTCGGGTGCCAGCCGATCCAGCTCTTGCTCATAGCGCTGCGCGAGCACCTCGGCATCGCGTGCCACACCCAAGACACCGCCGAGCTCGCGCAGTTCGTCGAGCACCCAGGCGTATGCGCCGTCGGACAATCCGTGCGACGCTTCGGCGTCCTTCAGCAGGCTGCGGATCTTGCGCACGGTGACCCGCATCTGGTGCACGGAGTCGAAGACGTCGGCGCGCACCGCGCGATCCCACACCACGAGCTCATCGACTTGCTCGGCCACCGCGCGCTGTACCGGGTCTTCGGCTGGCCGGGTGCCGTTGGACTGCAACGTCGTCCCGAGCACCCGGGCGAGCTTGGACGCATGACCGGCGGGTTCGCCGCCGGCATCCAGGAGCCGGTTGCTCAGCCGATTCAGCAGCTCGGTGTCCGCTGTCCGACGTGATTCGTCGAGCTCTAGTTCCCACTCGCGCCACTCTTGTTCGAGGGGCCCCGAGTCGGGGCCATCGGTATCACCGGCCGACCACGCGCGGACGTGGTCGTTGCTGAACTCCGCGAACGGAGCATCGTCAATGCCGTAGAGCACCTGGCTCTCGCGTTGAGTCGTGATCCGGGCGACCGGTTTGAGCGGTCGGTCGCGAACAATCGCCAACACCACGTCCAGCAGCTCGCTGGGGACGGGGTCGTCGTCCGCGGAGCCCAGCGGTGCGCGGATCTCGGTGCGGGCGTCGGGTCCGGCCGGCAACTTCAGGTGCCAGCCGGCGTCGTGGCCACCGGTACGGCGCCGCAGAGTGATCTTGTTTCGCGCGAGATCCTGCGTCTGCGTGTCGAAGTACATCGCGTCCAGCGATTGCGTCGGCAACTTCTCTACCCGGGCCACCGCCGCGATGCCTTCGAACGACGGTGAGACCGTGGATTCGAGGACGTCGAACTTGCGCTCCACCTCGAGATGGCGCGAGGGTTCTGGCATTTTTCGGCTCCGTAGGGGGCGCGTCGCCGCGGTATTACCCGGTCATCGACGCTCGTAGCAGGTTACCCATAGCGTGCCACATCGCTGTTGAACTGCCGACAGCGATCGGAGCTGCCGCGTGTCGGCCATCGTTGGCCCGGGAGAACGGATTTGGTCGGCGCGAGGCTGCCCGATCGACTACGGGGGCGGGGGTGGCGGCGGCGGTGGGTCTTCCGGCATCGGCGCGTAATCCGCCGGCGGCGGCACGTAGCGCTGGATGGCGTCGGCGACGTTGGCGCAACCGCTGACCGACACACGTCGGCCCGCGCCGACACAGACGGTGGCCTCGGCCTGCCCGGCAGAGTGAATCGCCACGATTGCGGGAATCGGGGCCATTGCCAACGCTGCCAGCAGTGCTCCGATCCAACGGCGCCGATTCATTTGCGACTCCTGTGCGCTGGGCGGATTAGAGAATTGGAGTATATCGACCCCGCCCGCTGCCACGGCGGGGTTTTGCTCGTTCGCCATATGAATGGATTTCGTCCATGGGCCGCGCCAAAACCGCTTATGGTTTGCGTGCTGGTTTCGGATCCCGGACGGAGGAGTTACCGATGGTGTTTTTCACAATCGCCACATCGCGCGCGGTCGTCGGTGGAATTGCTGCCGGGGCGGTCAGCGGCGCAATGCTTTTCGCCGCTGTTGGCCCGGCCGCAGCGGACCCCGAACCGGCGCCCCCACCGCCACCGAACTGCACGGCAGCCGATCTCGCCCAGGTGTCCTCGGGTGTCGCAGCGGCGACGTCGGTGTATCTGTTCAGCCATCCGGACGTCAACGCCTACTTCACCAGCTTAAAAGGACAGCCGCGCAACGAGATTGGCGATCAGGTCAAGCAGTACATGGATGCCAACCCGCAGACGCACGCCGACCTTGAAGGGATTCGCCAGCCGCTGACCGATTTCAAGAATCGATGCCAAATGCAGTAGCTCAGAAGCAGTGTTCGTCGGCAGGGAAAACTCCGCCAGCCACTTCTTCCGCGTATTGGGTAGCGGCCCGGCGTAATTCGTCGCCGACGTTCGCGAATCGCTTGACGAATCGCGCCGCCTTGCCACTGCTCATCCCGGCCATGTCCTGCCAGACCAAGACCTGCGCGTCGCAGTTCGGGCCCGCGCCGATCCCGACAGTCGGGATGGTCAGCTTCCCGGTGATCTGGGTGGCCAATTCGGCGGGCACCATTTCCATGACGACGGAGAACGCGCCGGCTTCGGCGACGGCGATCGCATCGTGCACGGTCTGCTCCGCGGCGTCACCGCGGCCCTGCACCTTGAAGCCGCCCAGGCTGTTGACGCTTTGCGGCGTGAAGCCGATGTGTGCCATGACCGGGATGCCGGCTGCGCTCAGGCAGGCGATCTGCTCGGCGACCCGCTCACCGCCCTCGAGCTTGACGGCGTGCGCGCCACCTTCCTTCATGAACCGGGTGGCGGCGGCGAGCGCGGCGGCGGGTCCGGCCTCATAGCTGCCGAACGGCAGGTCCGCGACGACCAGGGCGTGCGGCGCCCCTCGGACAACGCCGCGAACCAGCGGGATCAGTTCGTCGATGGAGACCGGCACCGTGGTGTCGTAGCCGTACACGACGTTCGCCGCCGAGTCACCGACCAGCAACACCGGGATGCCGGCGTCGTCGAAGACGCGGGCGGTCGAATAGTCGTAGGCCGTGAGCATGGCCCACTTGTGGCCTTCGGCCTTCATTTTCTGCAGGTGGTGGGTGCGGATCTTGGTCCGGGGCGCTGATGACCCCGCGTTGGCACCGTAAACGTTCTGCTCAGACATCATTGTCCCTAAATGTGGTCGGGTCGATCCTCGTGGCCATGAAGGTCCCCGGGTTCGTCTGACTTCTGTCATTCTGCCATCTCTTCTGCGCAGTTGCACCGTCGCGGGAGTGTGAGACGTGCCATTCGAGTTCGCGGCCGAGATGGAAGAACCGCTGGTAGTCGCGTGGCAACCGGGCGGCGGTGGCCGCTCACGAAAGTCTCAGGTTGTCTCTGGCAGCATGTGTTGGCATGGGTCTGACTCGCCGCGACAAGATCGCGCGCATGCTGGTTGTCTCGACAGCGATCGCTGCCGTGGCGCTGCTTCTGGGGGGCTGCGTGCGCGTTGTCGGCGGACACCCACTGATGGCAGGGCCCAAATTGGGGCAGCCGGTTGAGTGGACACCATGCCGGGCGGCCAGCGGATCGGTGAAGCTTCCGGGCGGCGCCATGTGCGGCAGGCTCGCCGTGCCCGTCGACTACGACCACCCGGGCGGCGACGTCGCGACGCTGGCGATGATTCGTTTCCCGGCGACCGGGGACAAACTCGGCTCGCTGGTGATCAACCCAGGCGGGCCCGGCGAGTCCGGTATCGAGGCCGCGCTGGGCGTCGTGCAGACGCTGCCCAAGCGGGTCCGCGAGCGGTTCGACCTGGTCGGGTTCGACCCACGCGGTGTGGCATCGTCGCGGCCGGCGATCTGGTGTAACTCCGACGCCGACAACGACAAGCTGCGCACCGAACCGAATGTCGACTACAGCCCCGCCGGTGTCGCGCACATGGAGGACGAGACCAAACAGTTCGTCGGCCGTTGCGTCGACAAGATGGGCAAGGATTTTCTGGCCAACGTCGGGACGGTGAATGTCGCCAGGGATTTGGACACCATCCGTGCGGCGCTGGGCGACGACAAGCTGACCTACCTGGGCTACTCATACGGCACCCGGATCGGGTCGGCCTACGCCGAGGCGTTTCCGCACAACGTGCGGGCGATGATCCTCGACGGCGCCGTCGACCCCAACGCCGATCCGATCGAAGCCGATCTGCGTCAGGCCAAGGGATTTCAGGACGCGTTCAACGACTACGCCACCGACTGCGCGAAGCAGTCGAACTGCCCGCTGGGCACCGATCCGTCCAAGGCCGTCGACGTCTACCACAGCCTGGTCGACCCGCTGGTCGACCCGAACAATCAAATGGTCGGCAGGCCGGCGCCCACCAAGGACCCGCGCGGGCTGAGCTACAGCGACGCCATCGTCGGCACGATCATGGCGCTGTACTCGCCGACGCTGTGGCATCACCTCACCGACGGCCTCAGTGAACTGGCCAATCACCATGGCGACACCCTGCTCGCCCTGGCCGATATGTATATGCGCCGCGACCCGAAGGGTCACTACACCAACGCCACCGACGCGCGGGTCGCGATCAACTGCGTTGACCAGCCGCCAGTTACCGACCGCGCCAAGGTAATTGACGAGGACCGCCGCTCCCGCGAGATCGCCCCGTTCATGAGCTACGGGAAGTTCACCGGTGACGCGCCGCTGGGCACCTGCGCGTTCTGGCCGGTGCCGCCCACCAGCAAGCCGCACGCCGTCTCGGCGCCCGGCCTGGCCCCGACCGTCGTGGTGTCGACCACGCACGACCCGGCGACGCCCTACAAGGCCGGCGTTGAACTGGCGAACCAGCTGCGCGGCTCGCTGCTGACCTTCGACGGCACCCAGCACACGGTTGTCTTCCAGGGCGACAGTTGTGTCGACGACTACGTGACGGCGTATCTGATCGGCGGCACCACGCCGCCGAGCGGCGCCAAGTGCTAGCGGCCGCCGCGCGCTGTCGCCCCGAGCCCGAGATCAAGGCGTGACCGATTCGCGCCGTCACGGGTATTCGAAGCTGCCACGATTGACATCCATGTCGCGCCTGAGATCGCTGAGCTCGGCGCTGCTGTCGTTAGGCCTGTTGCTCGCAGTGCAACCGGCGCTGCCCAGGGCCGGTGCAACGCCGGAACCCGGCGCCGGTCAGACCCCGAACCCGGCGCCGCCGGCCGCGGCGTCGACGCTGAACTGGGGCAGTTGCAGCCAAGTTCTCACCGACAGCAGCGACGTCCCCACCGCACAGTGCACCACCGTGTCGGTCCCGATCGACTACAACAATCCCACTGGGGCACAGGCGAAGTTGGCGGTGATCCGGGTGCCGGCCACCGGCCAGCGGATCGGGTCGCTGTTGATCAACCCGGGCGGACCTGGCGGGTCGGCCGTCGACATGGTGGCCGGGATCGCCCCGGATCTGCAGAACACCGACATCACCCGGCACTTCGACCTGGTCGGCTTCGACCCGCGGGGCGTGGGCCACTCCACCCCGTCGCTGCGCTGCCGCACCGATGCCGAGTTCGACGCCTACCGAACCGAACCGATGGTCGACTACAGCCCGGCGGGTGTGGCGCACATCGAACAGATCAACCGGCAATTGGCTCAGGAATGCGTGAACAAGATGGGCAAGGGGTTCTTGGCCAACGCCGGCACCGCGGCCGTCGCGCGCGATATGGACATGGTGCGTCAGGCGCTGGGTGAGGATCAGATCAACTACCTCGGCTACAGCTATGGCACCGAACTGGGCACCGCATACCTGGAACATTTCGCCGATCACGTGCGCACGATGGTGCTCGACGGTGCCATCGACCCGACGGTCGACCCCGTCCAGGAAAACATCAGCCAGACCGCGGGATTCCAAACGGCTTTCAACGATTACGCCGCGGACTGCGCCCGCTCGCCGGCCTGCCCGTTGGGTACCGACCCGGCCCAGTTCGTGAACCGCTACCACGCCCTGATCGACCCGCTCGTCGCGAAGCCGGGCCGTACCTCGGACCCGCGCGGCCTGAGCTACGCCGATGCGACCACCGGCACGATCAACGCTCTTTACACCCCGCAGCATTGGAAGTACCTGACGAGCGGTCTGCTCGGGTTGCAGCGCGGCACCGACGCGGGCGACCTGCTGCTGCTCGCCGACGATTACCAAGGCCGCGACAAGCAAGGGCACTACGACAACGACCAGGACGCGTTCAACGCTGTCCGATGTGTCGACGCGCCGGCGCCGACGGACCCGGCGACCTGGGTGTCGGCCGATCAACAGATCCGCCAGGTCGCGCCGTTCTTGAGCTACGGGCAATTCACCGGCGACGCTCCCCGCGATCTGTGCGCACTGTGGCCGGTACCGGCGACGTCCGCACCACATACCGCCGCGCCGGCGGCGCTCGGCAAGGTCGTCGTGGTCTCCACGACGCACGATCCGGCGACGCCGTATCAGGCAGGGGTGAGCCTGGCCGATCAGTTAGGTGCCCCACTGATCACTTTCGACGGAACCCAGCACACCGCGGTGTTCGGTGGCAACGAGTGCGTCGATAACGCGGTGATTCGCTACTTCGTCACCGGGGCGGTGCCGCCGGCGTCGTTGCATTGCCAGCCCTGAGTTTCACCTGGTGAACGCGTCGTGCATGCCCTGATTGATCCGGTCTTCGCTCGTCTGGCCGGGGGCCGGGGGCGGCGTCTGGCAAGTGCAGGTGAGGTCGTTGAACGCGGGGTCCGCGATCACCGGCGCGGCCTGACTTGCGGCTTGCCCCATCACGACACCGATACCGATAGCTCCAACGGCTAGAAGTTTGGTGATCACGTTCAATACCTCCTGCTGATGCGACGTGCCTTGTGTAACCATATTAACCGGTTACACATTCCAGCCTGGGGGCGGCGTGCTGGACGACCGCGGAACCCGGTGTTGCTCACAGCGCCCGACGGTACGGATTCGTCGCTGAACCGGCGCTGAGAAATCATCGGAATTCGGCCTGTAGCAGCATTTTGTGCATACCGGCGAGATCCTCGCCACGAGTTCTAGGGCTTTTGACGGTATTTGCTGTAGTAGCCCAGCGACGTTCCTGGCGCCGCTGGTCCTGACTGGGAACAGTGCGGCGGTGCGCCCGGTGGCGTCGGCGTCGTGCCGAAGCAACGACACGGCGAGACGGCGGTCCCAAATGAGAGGGCCGGCAAAGTGGCGAGCGGAGTGTTTGCGCTGGTGGCTGTAACAGGGATGCCGAGTACTAAGCACCCGTGTAACACGGAATTAACAGCACTTGCCTAATGTTCGCTGTATGGATCGACAGAAGGAATTCGTCCTCCGCACGTTGGAGGAGCGGGACATTCGCTTCGTCCGGCTTTGGTTCACGGATGTGCTCGGCTACCTCAAGTCGGTCGCCATCGCCCCGGCCGAACTCGAGGGTGCCTTCGAGGAAGGCATCGGTTTCGACGGATCCTCGATCGAGGGTTTTTCGCGGGTCTCGGAATCCGACACCGTGGCCAACCCCGACCCGTCGACCTTCCAAGTGCTGCCTTGGGCGTCGCCCAGCGGCCACCACCACTCGGCGCGGATGTTCTGCGACATCACCATGCCGGACGGCTCGCCGTCCTGGGCGGACCCGCGGCACGTGCTTCGCCGCCAGCTGCAGAAGGCCAACGACCTGGGTTTCTCCTGCTATGTGCACCCGGAAATCGAATTCTTCCTGCTGAAGCCCGGACCCAACGACGGAACGCCGCCCATCCCGGTCGACAACGCCGGCTACTTCGACCAGGCGATCCACGACTCCGCGTCCAACTTCCGCCGCCATGCCATCGAAGCGTTGGAGTTCATGGGCATCTCGGTGGAGTTCAGCCACCACGAGGGTGCGCCCGGCCAGCAGGAGATCGACCTGCGCTTCGCCGACGCGCTGTCCATGGCCGACAACGTGATGACGTTCCGGTACGTGATTAAAGAAGTCGCGATCGAAAATGGTGCGCGAGCATCTTTCATGCCCAAGCCATTCGGGGAACACCCGGGCTCGGCCATGCACACCCACA
The DNA here is from genome assembly GCF_055419445.1 of Mycobacterium sp. IDUB_19. NCBI lineage: Bacteria > Bacillati > Actinomycetota > Actinomycetes > Mycobacteriales > Mycobacteriaceae > Mycobacterium > Mycobacterium sp. IDUB_19. Next base: position 40,657 of record NZ_JBVAXR010000040.1, read on the forward strand.
TGAGCCTGTTCGAGGGCGACGTCAATGCCTTCCACAGTCCCGACGATCCACTGCAGCTCTCGGATGTCGGCAAGTCGTTCATCGCCGGGATCCTCGAGCATGCCTCCGAGATCAGCGCGGTCACCAATCAGTGGGTCAACTCTTACAAGCGCCTGGTGCATGGCGGCGAAGCGCCGACCGCGGCGTCGTGGGGTGCGGCCAACCGGTCCGCCCTGGTGCGGGTGCCGATGTACACGCCGCACAAGACGTCGTCACGGCGCATCGAGGTTCGCAGCCCCGACTCGGCGTGCAACCCGTACCTGGCGTTCGCCGTGCTGCTGGCCGCCGGACTGCGCGGCGTGGAGAAGGGATACGTGCTGGGGCCGCAGGCCGAGGACAACGTATGGGACCTCACCCCCGAAGAGCGTCGCACGATGGGCTACCGCGAGCTGCCCACCAGCCTCGACAGTGCACTACACGCTATGGAAGCCTCCGAGCTTGTCGCGGAAACGTTGGGGGAGCACGTGTTTGACTTCTTCTTACGCAACAAGCGCACGGAATGGGCGAAATACCGCAGCCACGTCACGCCATTCGAGCTGAGCACCTACCTGTCGCTGTAGCGCACACGGGCCGCCGGTTGGTCTGAGAGATCGTCAGGTTGCGCTACCGTTTTGGGCGTGACCAGACCCACGACCGAGCGCCCCAGGCTGCCCAGCGTCGGCCGGCTCGGGTTAGTCGATCCGCCCGCTGGTGCGCGCCTGGCTCAACTTGGCTGGACTCACGACGACAAGGCGCACGTCGACCTGCTGTGGGCGTTGTCGCGGGCACCCGACCCGGACGCCGCGCTGCGGGCACTGGTTCGGCTCGCGGAGAACCCGGACACCGGATGGGATGAACTCAACACCGCGCTGCTCAACGAACACGCCCTGCGCGGACGCCTGTTCTCGGTGCTGGGTTCGTCGCTGACCCTCGGCGACCATCTGGTCGCCAATCCGCAGTCCTGGAAACTGCTGCGGGGCAAGATCAAACTGCCCACCCACGACGAGCTGCACCAAGCGTTCATCGAGTGCGTCGAGGAAGCGTTGGCCGAGCCGAATTCGGTGGTGCCCCGATTGTCCGCCCTGTACCGCGACCACCTGCTGGTGCTCGCGGCGCTCGACCTGGCCGCAACGGTCGAGGACGAGCCGGTGGTGCCGTTCACCGTGGTCGGCGCCCAGCTGGCGGACACCGCCGACGCCGTGCTGTCGGCCTCGCTGCGCGCGGCCGAGGCCACCGTTTGCGGCGACCGCACACCGCCACGGCTGGCGGTCATCGCGATGGGCAAATGCGGTGCCCGCGAACTGAACTACGTCAGCGACGTCGACATCATCTTCGTCGCCGAGCAGGCCGACGCGCTGTCCGCCCGGGTAGCCACCGAGATGATGCGGGTGGCCTCGACGGCATGCTTCGAAGTCGACGCCGGCCTTCGGCCGGAGGGGCGCAGCGGTGAGCTGGTCCGCACGGTCGAATCGCACGTCGCCTACTACAAGCGCTGGGCGAAAACCTGGGAGTTCCAGGCCTTGCTGAAAGCCCGCGCCACCGCTGGGGATGCGGAACTCGGCAAGCGCTATCTGGCCGAATTGATGCCCATGGTCTGGATCGCCTGCGAGCGTGAGGACTTTGTGGGCGAAGTGCAGGCCATGCGGCGCCGCGTCGAGCAGCTGGTGCCGTCCGACGTCCGTTCCCGCGAGCTCAAGCTGGGCAGTGGCGGATTACGCGATGTCGAATTCGCCGTGCAGCTGCTGCAGTTGGTGCACGGCCGCGGCGACGAGTCCCTGCACGTGGCCTCCACGGTTGACGCGCTGGCCGCGCTGGGCGCGGGCGGCTACGTCGGACGCGAGGACACCGCGAACCTCACTGCGTCCTACGAGTTTCTGCGATTGCTCGAGCACCGGCTGCAGCTGCAGCGGCTCAAACGCACCCATCTGCTGCCCGAGGCCGACGACGAGGAGGCGGTGCGCTGGCTGGCGCGCGCGGCCCACATCCGTCCGGACGGCCGGCACGATGCGGCCGGGGTGCTGCGCGAGGAGCTCAAGCACCAGAACGTGCGGGTGTCCCAGCTGCACGCCAAGCTCTTCTATCAGCCCCTGCTGGAGTCGATCGGGCCCGCCGGGCTCGAGATTGCGCACGGCATGACGGCGGAAGCCGCGGAGCGGCAGCTCGCCGCGCTGGGCTACGAAGGGCCGCAGACCGCGCTCAAGCACATGTCGGCGTTGGTCAACCAGAGCGGCCGTCGCGGCCGGGTGCAGTCGGTGTTGCTGCCCAGGCTGCTGAACTGGATGTCGTACACGCCGGATCCCGACGCCGGGTTGTTGTCCTACCGGCGGCTGTCCGAGGCGCTGGCCTCGGAAACCTGGTACCTGTCCACGCTGCGCGACAAGCCGGCGGTGGCCAG
>NZ_JBVAXR010000041.1:0-42776 GCF_055419445.1 Mycobacterium sp. IDUB_19
TGATCAGCTCGGATGCCCACCAGAAGTTGGTGGCCAAGGGCTGCAGTCACTTTCTGGGCCCGTGCGTGGTGACGCTGACGGGCGATGAGGCGGTGGCGGTGTGCGAATCCCTGGTGCTCGTTCGCGACGGCGACGGGTATCGGGTGTGGCGGGCCACCGCGCACCATTTCGCGCTGCGGCGCATCGACGACCACTGGCAGATCACCATCCGCACCAGTCGAGTTCTCGACGGGAATCCCGACGCGCACGCCCTGCTGGCGAAAGGCCTTGCGGGAGCGCCCTAGCTAGGTGCGGGATAAAAAGCCCAGCACCGTGCTCTCGAATGCCGCCTTGGCTTCGATCATGGCCCAGTGCCCCGAGTTGGGGAAGATGTGCAGCTCGGCGTTCGGGATCGTGCGCATCGGGATCAGGGCCATGTCAGGCGGGCTCACCCGATCGTCTCGGCCCCACGTCAGCAGCGTGGGTGCGGCCAACTTGTGCATGACCGCCCAGGGGAATGGCCGATCCGAGGCGGCCATCGCGGAGTTCATCGCGGCGAACGCCGCCTTGCCGTACATCCGGCGCGCGGCGGCCAGCGTGACGGGATCGGTGGCCAGCTGCCAACGTTCCTCGATCAGTTCGTCGGTCACCAAGGCCTGGTCGTAGACCATCGACTTGAGCCAGTCGACCAGCCGCTGCCGGGTCGGGTCCTCGACGAATTCCTGCAACAGCCGAATGCCTTCGCTGGGGCTGGGACTGAAGATGTTGGTGCCGATGCCGCCGATGGTCACCAGCCGGTCGATGCGGTCCGGGTTACCGATGGCGAAGTTGATGCCGACGCCGCCACCCATCGAATTGCCGACGATGTGTGTCTTGTCGACTCCGAGCGCGTCCAGAAAAGGCGGAACGCTGCCGAACGCGGTGACCATCGGGTGGCCGCCGAAGTCGTCGGTGACCCCGAAGCCGGGGAATTCCAGGATCAGGCAGCGGAAGTGCTCGGCGAACGTGGGCACAACCCCGCGGAAGTTACGCCAGCCGGTGACCCCGGGGCCCGAGCCGTGCAGGAACAGCAGCACCGGACCGGAATCCGGGCCGCAGTCGTAGTAGCGCAAAGCGCCCTTCGGGGTGGTGATTTCGCGCAGGTCGTGCTCAACGGTCGCTGGAGAGGTATTTGCCACGGCCCTCACCCTGCCATGTCGGCGCGCAGCGCGTGAGCGGTGTTCCGCTGATCGGCATCCGGGCCGGCGCCTAACGTGAACTGACGGCTTTGAGTGTGCGCTCAGGGCGGGGATTTCGCCGATTCACCGCCCAGCACGCACACTCAAAAGCCTGAGGCATGCCAGCTCGATCGGGGCGTGACTCTCGGCCCGGAAGCGGTTGTGCGCCAAGAACTCAGCTGCTGGTTGACGGCCGGGCCATGGCGGAGTCGGCGGCGGCCCAATCCGTCGACACCTTGCGATGCTTGATCAGCCACGTGCCACCGTCGGGCACCAAGGTGTCGCCATAGCGGCCGAAATGGTCGAGCCCGACATGGGTGACGACGGTGAAATAGCAGGAGACCTGCGCCTCGTCTGGAGTCACCGCGGTGAACGCGATGTTGGCCACGTTGTGCCGAACGACCGGCCTGACGTTCGGATCGACCGCGATCTTGCCGGTGACATCACCGAGGAACGCCATGATCTCGGCTCGGCCGCGCAGTGGCTCGGCGCCGCGAATCTCGAGAACACCGTCCGCGCAGAACGTCTCGGCCAGCCCGTCGAGCCGGCCGGCGTCACCGGACCAGTTGTATCGGGCGAGCGTGTCGCGGATCTGCTCACGGGCCACCAGCTCCCACATCTCCATCGTCGTGACTCCTCACCAACCGCGGGCACCGGGTATCGCATAGCACCCTAGTCAGCGCCGTGCGGACGCCCGTTCGGCTTACTTGACGACGCGAGGCCGGAAGGCCTGCAGGGGCTTGGGCAGGACACCGTTCAGGTCGAAGACGGCGATCACGGCCCGCAACATGGCGGGGGACCAGTCATCGAGGGGGTGCGCGTCTATCCGAGCAAGCACCTCCCGGCGGAGGTACTCGATGTTTGTCGGGGGCTCGTGATCGGTCATGGCCGCGCCTGTGGCTCTCAGCTCCTGGGGCAGATGTCGAGGTCGTAGTTGACGCTATTGCGCGTGCGTCGTCGATGCATAGGCAACTTGTCAGATTCAAATCTCTGTCAAGGAATAGCGCCGGCGGTTACAGCCGGCGGCGCCCCGAGCGGGAATGAATCGCGCCGTGAAGCGGTAGAAGAACGCATGGAACTCAACGACGCCGCACGAAACCTCATCGGCAAGGGTGCGGACGCCACCCTGGTCACCATCAATCCCGACGGCAGCCCCCAGGTGAGCTTGGTCTGGGTCGCCTTGCAGTCGACGCCGGAGGGGGACGAGCTGGTCACCGCCCACCTGGCCGAACACAAAAAGGTGCGCAACGTGCGCAGGGATCCGCGGGTAGCCGTCACGATCGTGTCGCTGGACGGGGCGGGTCAGGGGATGCGGCCCTACCTGTCGATCACCGGGACCGCACGGATCGCCGAGGGCGGTGCCCCCGAGCTGCTGAAGCAGCTCAACCCGATCCTCGGTGACCCGAACATGAAGTTCCCGCCGGACGGCGCACCGCCGGGATACCTCACCCGCATCCGCGTCGACAAGGTCGGCGGCATCGGGCCCTGGGTCGGCTGACCTCACCTTCTGCCACTTCCGCTACCCGGAGTAGCGCAATACAGTGGGTGGATGAAACCCGGCGCTGACGGCACCCATCTGCGGACATGCCCACTGTGTGAAGCCATGTGCGGCTTGGAGATTCACGTCGAAGCCGGCACGGTTACCGGCATCCGCGGCAACCGCGACGACGTGTGGAGCCGCGGACATCTCTGCCCGAAGGGCGTGTCACTGGGCGCGGTGCACCACGACCCGGACCGCATTCGGAGCCCGCTGATCAAGGTCGACGGACGCTGGCAGGAAGTCAGCTGGGACGCGGCGTTTCGGCGGTGCACCGAATTGCTGACTCCGGTGATCAAGAAGTACGGAATCGGTGCGGTCACCGCCTACACGGGCAACCCGCTGGCGCACTCGTTCTCACTGGCCCGCTACGCCGGCGTGCTGATGGGCATGTCCGGCATGCCGGTCACGTATTCACCGGGGACGGTCGACCAATGGCCGAAGAATCTCTCGTCGCACCTGATGTACGGCCTGTGGTGGAACTTTCCCGTGCCCGACATCGAGCGCACCGACCTGCTGGTCATCATGGGCGCCAACCCCGCCGCGTCGCAGGGTTCACTGTTGGCCGCGCCCGACGTGATGGGGCTGATCAACGGAATTCGCAAACGCGGCAAGGTAATCGTGATCGACCCGGTGCGCACGCAGACCGCGGCCCAGGCCGACGAGTGGCTGCCGATCGTGCCGGGCACCGACGCCGCGCTGCTGTTGGCGGTCGCGCACACGCTGTTCGACGAGGATCTGGTCAATCCCGGGCCGCATGTGGACGGTGTCGACACGATGCGACGGGTCGCCGCGGACTGGCCGCCGGAGCGGGTCAGCGCCGTCACCGGCATTGACGAAGACACCATCCGGCGTTTGGCGCGCGAACTTGCCGGCGCCGAGAAATCGGTGGTATACGGCCGAATTGGGTTGTGTAATCAGGAGTTTGGCAGCCTGGCCAGCTGGCTGGTCGACGTGATCAACATTCTGACCGGAAATTTCGACACCCCCGGCGGCGCCATGTTCCCCCAGCCGGCGGCCTGGTCCATCACCACGCAGCCGCTGCCCGGGCTCGAGGGTGGCCTCCCGGAATTCGGCCGTTGGCACACCCGGGTGCGCGGTGCCAAAGAGGTTCTCGGGCAGGCCCCGGTGTCGTGCATGACCGAAGAGATCGCCACACCGGGCGACGGGCAACTCAAGGCGCTGATCACGGTCGCGGGTAACCCGGTGTTGTCCACGCCCGGCGGCGACAAGCTCGACGAAGTGCTGCCGATGCTCGAGGCGATGATCTCCATCGATCTGTGGCTCAACGAGACGACCCGCCATGCCGATGTGATCCTGCCCGGGCTGTCACCGCTCGAGCAGCCGCACCACGACGATCTGATCCTGCTGTTCGCGATCCACAGCATCGCGAATTACTCCGCGCCGGTGTTCGACCCGGGCGATCGCCCGCACGAATGGGAGATCCTGATCCGGCTGACCGGCCTGTGCACCGGCACACCGGCCGAGGACGTCGACGTCGCCGCGATCGACGACGGCTTTTTCGACTACCTGGCCTTCACCCGGGGGATCGACGGAGCCGAGATCCGTAAGCGCTACGACCACGGCGGTCCCGAGCGGATGCTGGACCTCACGCTGCGCACCGGGCCGTTCGGGGATCAATACGGCAAGAACCCCGGTGGGCTGACGTTGGACCTGCTCAAGGCCAATCCGAACGGCATCGACTTCGGGCCGATGGTGCCGCAGCTGCCGGACATCCTGGGCACGCCGGACAAGAAGATCCGGCTCGCTCCGCAGTACCTGCTCGACGACTTGCCGCGGCTGGCCGCGCGGCTGGACCGACCCGCCGAGCCGCTGGTCCTGGTGAGCCGCCGACACCTGCGCTCGAACAACACCTGGCTACACAACGTCCCCGCGTTGATGAAGGGCAAGGACCGGTGCACGCTGCTGATCCACCCCGACGACGCGATGCGCTGCGGTGTGTCCGACAACGACGTCGTCACGGTGAAATCGGAGGCGGGCGAGATCAAAGTGCCCGTCGAGGTCACCGATGCGATCAGGCCCGGCGTGGTGTCGATGCCGCACGGCTGGGGACATGGCAAGCCGGGCACTCGCATGTCGGTGGCCAACAGCTCGCCGGGTGCGAATACCAACGCGCTTTCCCTGCCGACATTCGTCGACGAGCCATCGGGAAACGGTGTCCTCAACGGGATTCCGGTGACTGTGCTTGAAGATCGAGCACGGTACGAAGTCGCCCAAAGCAGCTGACTCAAACGAAACCCGGCCACTGGTTGCTGAACCGTCCGGGGCGCAGCCTCGTGGGCATAGTGGCGGGGCCGCGACTTCACGTGCACCGGGAAGGGGGAGAAGCCGTGTATTACTACCTGTTCATCGTCATCGTCGGCATCGAACGCCTGATCGGGCTCGTCGTCGCCCGCCGCAACGCCAAATGGGCAATCGCCCACGGGGGTAAGGAATTAGGCCTCGACCACTACCCGGCGATGGTCAGCCTGCATGCGTTGCTGCTGGTTTCGTGTCTGGTGGAAGTCTGGGCCTTGGGGCGCCCGTTCATCCCCTGGCTGGGATGGCCGATGATTGCCGTCGTGGTGCTCAGCAGCGTGATCCGGTGGCGCTGTGCTGCCGCCCTGGGCAGACACTGGAATCCGCGGCTCATCGTGATCCCGGGCGCGCCGCTGGTGCGGCACGGCCCGTATCGATGGGTGCGTCACCCCGACTACATCGCTGTGGTGGCGGAGGTCGCCGCGCTCCCGCTGATTAATTCGGCGTGGCTGACGGCGATCGCGTTCACTGTTGCCAACGCGTTGGTACTCCACGAGCGGATCCGCCTGGAAAACGCCGCATTGGCCTACGTCTGAACCCTCAGGGCGCTATCGGCCGATTCGTCCATTCCCGGTCAGGCCGCCGTGACGAGCGGAACCATCCGCCCGCGGCGCCGGTGCCGCCGTCGGTCGGGATCGTGTGGCCCGTGACGAACGCGGAGAGGTCCGAGGCCAGAAACAGGATCACCCGGGCCTGGTCCTCGGGCAGCCCCATCCGTCCCGCCGGAACCCATTGCGGCCATTGCGTTTGCTCCTCGGCGGACAGCCACTGTGAGTAGGGCACCTGCAGCGATTCGGTGACGTCGGGGCCAATCGCATTGACCCGCAAACCGTCCCGGCCCACCTGAACCGCGAGGCTGCGGGTGAAATGAATGACGGCCGCTTTGAATGCGGCGTAGACCGGGTCCTCGGGATAACCGCGCAGCCCTTCGACGGAGGAGACATTGACGATCGAGCCGCGGTGTTGGTCGATCATCGCCGGCAGGAACGCGTGAGTGACCAGGAAAACGTGGTGCAAGTTGATCCGGTAGAGCTCGTCCCAGAACTGCGGGTCGGTGTCGACGAAATTGCCCGGGTGGCGCAGCCAATGGCCGGCATTGTTGACCAATACATCGATCCGGCCGAACCGCTCCAGCACCGAGCGTGCCAGGGCAGTCACCTGGTCGGCCTCTCGCACGTCGGTGACGATCGGCAGCGCCACCCCACCCGACGTCGTGATCTCCTGCGCGGTCCGCCGCGCGAGCTCGGCGTCGATATCGGCGATGACCACGTGGGCGCCGTGTTGGGCGAACAGCTGCGCGGTTGCCGCACCGATACCGCCACCGCCGCCGGTCACCACCGCAACCCGGTCAGCCAGCATCTGATTTGCCTGCTCCATGCTCACATCTTCGAGCACTCGCTGAAATCGGTTGGCATCGAGGCCCGTTTCCCCCCGGGTGCTACGAAAGTGCCTACGCGGCAAATCTATTCGGGAACCGATGCGGTGAGCGCCCAGGATTCCCCACTGCTGCGGTGCGATCAAGACCGGTCGCATCCTCGGCGCGCCATCAGACGCGTATCGACGACCGGCCCCACTATCGGCCCCAACGCCGATACAGTGGGCCTCGTGACCCGAGCAGCCCCACCCGTGCTGACCGTGCGGTACGAGGGATCCCAACGGACCTTTGCACCAGGCAACGATGTGGTCATCGGGCGTGACTTACGGGCAGACGTCCGTATCGCGCATCCGCTGATTTCCCGGATACACCTGGTGTTGCGCTTTGATCAGGGCCGCTGGATCGCCATCGACAACGGCAGCCTCAATGGTCTGTACGTCAACAATCGCCGGGTGCCGGCCGTCGACATCCAGGACGGCCAGCGGGTCAATATCGGTAACCCGGACGGACCGGTGGTGACTTTCGAGGTCGGTCGCCATCAGGGTGCGGTCGGGACCCCGCCCTTGACGACGTCTATACCCATCGTCAATCCGCTGAGCGCGGCGGCCGATCCGCGGCTGGCCCAGGGGCGTCCACCGACCGGCTCGGTGTCACAGGGGCTGCCTCCGCAGCCACCGGCGAGCCCGTCGCGACCGATGCCGTCCTATCCACCCACTGGGCAGCAATCCGCCGCACCGTCGGGGTCAGTGCCGACGTACCCGACCGGGTCGCAGCCGAGCCCTCCGTCCGCGCCGGTGCAGCATCACCCGACCGGCACGCAACCAGCCGGACCATCGAGCGGATCGATGTCGTCGCCGCATATTTACCGGCCCCAACCTGGGAACGTTCCCCCGGCTGCGCCGGTCGACCCGCCGACCGCAATGACCGGCCGCGTCGGTGGCGACGCCGCGAACCTCGCGACTTCGATGATGAAGATCCTGCGGCCGGGCAAGGCGGGAATCGACGCGCCGGGCGCGATCAAGATCGGCCGGGCGAACGACAACGACATCGTCATTCCCGAGGTGCTGGCTTCGCGTCACCACGCGACCTTGGTCCCGACGCCGGGCGGCACGGAGATCCAAGACAACCGCAGCATCAACGGCACCTTCGTCAATGGTCAGCGCGTCGATTCCGCGCTGCTCAAGGACGGCGACGTTGTCACGATCGGCAACATCGACCTGGTGTTCGCCGGCGGCGCACTGGCGCGCCGCGATGCCGACACTGCCGCGCAGACCCGCCTCGGCGGTCTGGATGTACGCGGGGTGACCTGGACGATCGAGAACAACAAAACACTGCTGGACGACATCTCGTTGGGCGCCAGTCCCGGAACGCTCACGGCGGTTATCGGTCCGTCCGGTGCGGGCAAGTCGACTTTCGCCCGGCTGGTGGCCGGCTACACCCACCCCACCAACGGCACGGTGGCGTTCGAGGGCCACAACGTGCACGCCGAATATGCCTCGCTGCGCAGCAGGATCGGGATGGTGCCGCAGGACGACGTGGTCCACGGTCAACTCACCGTGGAACAGGCACTGGGGTACGCCGCCGAACTCCGGCTGCCGCCGGACACCACCAAGGAGGACCGCGAGCAAGTGGTCGCCCGAGTGCTCGAGGAGCTGGAGATGACCCAGCACCTGCACACCCGGGTCGACAAGCTCTCCGGTGGTCAGCGCAAGCGTGCGTCGGTGGCCCTGGAGTTGCTGACCGGGCCGTCGCTGCTGATCCTCGACGAGCCGACATCGGGTCTGGACCCGGCACTGGACCGGCAGGTCATGACGATGCTGCGGCAATTGGCCGACGCCGGTCGTGTGGTGCTGGTGGTCACGCACTCGCTGACCTACCTGGACGTCTGCGACCAGGTGCTGCTGCTGGCGCCCGGGGGCAAGACGGCGTTCTGCGGGCCGCCCGCGCAGATCGGCGCGGCCATGGGCACGACAAACTGGGCCGACATCTTCAGTTCGGTCGCCGGCGACCCCGACTCGGCCAAGGCGCAATACCTGGCGCGGACCGGTCCGCAGCCGCCACCACCGCCGCCGGAGAAGCCGGCCGAAATCGGCGATCCGTCGCACACGAGCCTGCTGCGGCAGTTCTCCACGATCGCCCGGCGCCAGGTCCGGTTGATCGTCTCCGACCGGGGCTACTTCGTCTTCCTTGCAGTGCTGCCGTTCATCATGGGTTCGCTGTCGATGTCGGTGCCGGGCAACGTCGGCTTCGGCGTCCCGAACCCGGTCGGCACCGCGCCCACTGAGCCGGGGCAGATCCTGGTGCTGCTGAATGTCGGCGCTGTTTTCATGGGGACGGCGCTAACGATTCGCGACCTGATCGGTGAACGCGCGATCTTCCTACGCGAACAGGCGGTCGGGTTGTCCACGTCCGCGTACTTGTTGGCGAAGGTGTGTGTCTATACGGTGTTTGCGGTCGTGCAGTCGGCCATCGTCACCGTCATCACGCTGCTGGGCAAGGGCGGGCCGACGCGGGGCGCCGCGGCGCTGGGGCAGGCTCCTCTGGAGCTTTTCGTCGATGTCGCGGCGACGACCGTTGCCTCGGCCATGCTCGGGTTGGCGCTCTCGGCGATCGCCAAGTCCAACGATCAGATCATGCCCTTGCTGGTGGTTGCGGTTATGTCGCAGCTGGTGTTCTCCGGCGGCATGATTCCTGTCACCGGCCGCGTCGGGCTCGACCAGATGTCCTGGGCCACGCCGGCACGATGGGGTTTTGCGGCATCGGCGTCCACCATCGACCTGACCAAGTTGGAACCTGGCCCCCAGGTCCCGAAGGACTCCCTCTGGCATCACACTGCCGGCACGTGGTGGTTCGACATGGGCATGCTGATCGCAATCAGCTTTTTCTACCTGGGCTTCGTGCGCTGGAAGATCCGCCTCAAAGGTGGGCGCTGACCACTCGACGACGGGGCCGGCGATCCAGAATGGATGGCTACGCCCCCTTGCGGACTACCTGCTCGGCCGCGGCGTGCATCCGGTCTGACAGTCGAAGGAGATCATGCTCGCCCACCCCATGGGGCAGGGTGTACGCCAGCTGACGCAATTCAACGGCATAGTTGCGCAACTCCTGGCGGAGGCGCGTCTCACCAGTGGGCATGACGTCTCCCCAATCCTCGAACCGCCAATTTGAATAGCATCCCAGCTGGACCCCATTTCTGCGATGGGGCAGGTGGGTTTTAACGGGAGTTTGACAGCGTTTTAACAGACCGGATCGCGTGGGAGCGAGGCATCAAGGATGCGCGGCAACAAATGTCTCGTTTCCAACGCCGGCGGCGAGTCCGTCGGCATCGAACGGTGCGTCGAGACGGGCGTGCAGCGTATCGGAATCGATGAGGAGGCTGATCTCGGCGGTCTGCCGGGCGAACAGGCGACCGAAAAGCGGGTAAAGCCAACGCATTACCGCCCTTTCCGCATCGCTACAGCGCGCCGCGCAATAGCCGACATGGCCCAGCTCGTCGGTCAGGATTTCGGTGTAGAGGCGTTCGATCCGAGCGGCAACGGCTGGCTCGTCGGCGAACAATTCGACACCGATTCGGCGTAGCTCGTCGAACATGATGCAACCCGCCATTTCGGCGGCGCCCACGAACGGGAATCCGAACCGCTCGGGAAGAAACACTTCCATCTTGACGAATTGACGCATGACGAACGGCGGCACAACCACCTGGAACGGCAGCCCGAAAATGTCGAGCACGTACGCCAAAAGCCGGGTGTGATAGTGCTCCTCGAGCGCAAGGTAGATGCGTTCGGGCGGCTCGTCCTCGCCGCCGATGCGCCCGTACGTATCGCCCAGGTCCACGCCGAACCGCTCCGCCTGATTCAGCTTGGCGGTGGCCAGCAGGAACAGCATCTCGCGCGACAGCCCTTGCTCGGGACGACGGCGACGCAGGTTGCGCAGAAACACCTTCCGATCGATGGAACGAGCAGAGTGCACCGGGTCGGTCTCCAACGACGTGAAGAAGCCTTCACGGTTGGCAAGCCGGCGATGCAGCAGATCGGCCTCGCCGTCACGATGGGCTAGGTAGACCCGGTAGCCGTCGATGCCTGTGCCGGTCATGGTGCCTCCATTCCTCCAACGATGGTTTTGACGTATCGGTCCAACAGCGCGGCACGCGATTTGGACGCTCCGCTGGTGACTAGCAAGGCGAACAGCCCGGTCAGGAAGATCACGCCGAGCTCGTCCGCGTCGGCATCCCGCGACACCCGCCGCACGGACTGCGCCTCGCTGATTGCGGCGATGACGAATTCGGCAAGCGGGTGTTCGGCGGTCTCGTCCTCAATGGGACGTGTTGCGGAGAAGTGCAACGCCAGCATGTCTCTGAAGACCACTGGGCCCAGCCGCTCCTCGGCGGCGAGCACCTGGCGCACCAGCTGCGTGAGCATCGAAGTCAGATCGCGTGGCCTACTCGTCTTGGCGAGTTTTGCGACGATCTTGGCCTCTTCGGCCCGCTCCAGCTCGACCAGCACATGCTCCTTGGTCGGGAAGTGGAAATAGAACGTTCCTCGCGCGACCCCGGTGGCCGCGGCGATCGCGGCCACGTCGGTACCCGCCAACCCGGACCGCCCGATCTCGGCGACCGCAGCATCGAAAAGGCGTGCGCGCGTGAGGAGGCGCTGCGCCTCTCTGCCGTTGACGACCGGCGAAACCTCAGTGGCCGGCGTCGTCGATGGCATGTCGGCAAACGTACACATTTCGCTGGCACCCGTCAATGACGGCTGTCAGCGAAATGTGGTCAGTCCGGCTGACGCCGACGAACGGGGTGCTCAGAGACCGAGGGAGGTCGAGCGTAACGTCGGGGCGAAATGGCGGGCGAAATCTCGCAGCGGCGTTACGCTGACGCGGCCGGATGGAAGGGTTAGGTGGCCGTAATGGATTTCGAACTCGACACCGCGCAACGCGCGTGGCTGAACGAGGTTCGCGAATTCCTTTCCGACAACGTCACCCCGGAACTACGAGCCGAACTGGCCGAGCACGATCTCGAATTCGCCGACGGCGAGGTGACCCGATTTCGCCGCAAGATCGGCGAGAAGGGGTGGTTCGGGCTGAACTGGCCGCGCGAGTATGGCGGTCTCGGCCTTGGCGCGGTGTATCAGCACCTGCTGATGAGTGAGTTCGAATATTGGGGCGTGCCCGGACCCGATCTCACCGTGACCTCAGTGGCGCCGATGATCATGCGGCACGGCACCGAGCAGAACAAGCACGAATGGCTCCCGCTGATCGCCAAAGGCGAAATGATCTGCGCCGTCGGCTATTCCGAGCCCGAAGCCGGAACGGACTTAGCCAGCCTGCGGACCCGTGCGACGCGCGATGGCGAGTACTGGGTGATCAACGGCAGCAAGATCTGGAACAGCGGGGCGCAGCGCGCCACCCACGAATGGCTGTGCGTGCGCACCGACCCGAATGGTGTTCGCCATCGCGGGATTTCGGTCATCATCGTGCCGATCGACAGCTCAGGCATTGAGATCCGCCCGCTGTACGCGTGGTCGGGCTACCGCACCAACGAGGTGCACTTCGATGATGTGCGGGTCCCCGTCACGAATCTGGTCGGTGAGGTCAACCGCGGCTGGACCTACATCACCGGCGCACTCGATCTGGAACGGGGTGCGCTGACCAACGCCGGCGATCTGCGTCGTGCCCTCGACGAGTTGGCCGAGCTGGCCCGCAGCCCGCGACGTGACGGATCGGTGACCGCTCACGATGCGGCCCTTCGTCGTCGGCTGGCGCAGGCCGAGGCCGATGTCGAGGTGGCCACGTTGATGGGTTATGAGGCCGCCTCGATCCTGGACAGCGGCGTGATCCCCACCGTGGAGGTCAGCGTCGAGAAGGTTTTCACCAGTGAACTTCGGCAGCGCATCGCCGGTCTGGCGCTCGATCTGCTCGGCCCGGACGGCCTGCTCGCCCATCGCAGCGAAAATGCCCCGTTGGCAGGCAAATTCGAACGGCTGTACCGGGCCGCCCCCTTGATGCGCTTCGGCGGCGGCACCAACGAAGTGCTGCGTGATGTCATCGCCCAGCGTGGCCATGGAATGCCTTCCTATGGGCGCTGACGCATGAAAGCGCTACCCACCGCCGAGCAGCGCGAGTTCGCCTCGTCGCTGCGCGCGCTGCTGTCCGCGGAGTGCCCGGTCAGTCTCGTGCGTGGGCTCGGTGAACCCGGCGCCGATCGAAGCACCCCGACGCTATGGAAGGCACTGGCCGACGCCGGTGTGTTCGGGCTCGCGGTGGCCGAGGAATACGGCGGTGCGGGCGGCTCGCTCGACGATCTCGCCGTGTTCTACACCGAGGCCGGCCGCGGTCTGTGTCCGACGACGGTGCACAGCACCATTGCGGCGGCGCTGGCGATCGACCAGCTTGGCTCGCCCGACGCCAAGACCGCGTGGCTGCCGCCGTTGGCGAGCGGGCATGTTCGCGGCACCACCGCGTTGTGGAATGCCCGTGACGCCGCCGACGTCTCCGCCGTGCTGCACGCCGATTCGGTCTCGACGGGGTGGCGGCTCAACGGAGTTGCGGACTATGTCGCCGACGCCGACGTCGCCGACCTCATCGTGGTGTCCGCCTGCGCACACGAGCGCATGTTGGTCTTCGCCGTTGACGCCCGTGCGACCGGGCTGACCATGGAGCCGCTTGCCATGGCGGGCGGGTACCGCGCGTTCGCGCTGCGCTTCGAGGATGTCACCGTCGGCTCCGAAACCCTGCTCGACGCCGCCGGTGAGGCCCGGGTGGCGCTGCGCCGCTTGGCCAATGCGGCGGTGGCCCTGGGCTCCCTCGACCTGGTCGGGATCGGGCAGGAGGTATTGGACCGCACCGTCGAGTACACCAAGCTGCGGCATCAGTTCGGCCGCCCGATCGCGTCCTTCCAGGCGGCGCAGCATTTGATCGCCAACATGCACATCGCCTTGGCAGCGGCGCGATTGGCCGCGCATTCCGCGGTCTTCTGGATCGCGCGGGGGCAGACGGCGACACGGCAGACGGCCATCGCACGCATGCATGCCGCGACGGCGGCCCGGCTGATCACGCTGGATGCCCATCAATTGCACGGCGGGATCGGTTACGTGACCGAAACCGATCTCCACTTGTGGACCGAACGGGCAAGGCTTGGTTCAACTCTCGGTGGCGGGGCAGACGTCGCCGCGGCCTGGCTGGAGGAAACCTTGGAGGACATCGGTGAGTGAGGACACCCTGATCGATGCGGAGTCGGCGTCGCGCGTGGGTACGGTCGCCGCGTCCGCGAGCGGCGAGGTGAACCGACGCGACTGGCAGCGCTGGGCGGCGGCGGTCGGTGACCACAATCCGTTGTATTTCGATCCGGAATACGCTCGCGCCAACGGCTTTCGAGACGTCATCTGCCCACCGCTTTTTCTGCAGTATGTGGTGCTCGGCGTCACGCGTCTTGACGCGCTTCGGCCCGATGGTTCCTCGGGGGCGGTTTCGGGCAGCCTCGCGTTTCCGCGAGCGCCCAAACGAATGGCCGGCGGCGATAGCTTCACCTTTCATCTGCCGGCCTATCACCGCGATGAGATCGAAATGGTTCGCACCATCGAGTCCATCGTCGAAAAGCAAGGTCGCTCCGGCAGATTCGTACTGGTCACCTGGCATACGGTCTACCGCAACCAGCACCGCGAGCTGGTCGCTGAAGCGTCGACGTCGATGATCGCCCGACCCTAGGAATGCCATGACACGTGAACAGGTGTTTTACGACGACATCGACGTGGGTGAGCAGATTCCTGCGCTGACCGTCACCGCCGACGAAACCCAGCTGTTCTTCTTCAGCGCCGCGACCTACAACGGTCACCGCATTCATTACGACAAAGAGTGGGCGCGCGACGTCGAAGGTTACGACAACGTATTGGTGCACGGCCCGCTTCAGGCGGCGCTGCTGGCCCGCGCGATCGGCGACTGGATCGGTGGACGCGGCCGTCTGGTGTCGTTCTCCGTGCAGAACCGGGCGACCGCATTGCCCGGCGAGCCGCTGACCTTCGGCGGCGTCGTCGCCGGCAAACGCCTGACCGAGGGCGCCGGACTACTGGATCTCGAGATCGCCGGCCGCCGCGACGACACCGTGCTGATGCCCGGAACCGCGACCGTCGAGCTGCCCCGACGCGGAACGCCGTCGTGACGGGATTGCGCGGCGAAGCGGCGATCGTCGGCATCACGGAGTTGCCGGCGCAGCGCCGTCCGACGGGGCCGCCGCGGTTCACCCTCGACCAGTACGCGCTGCTGGCGAAGATGGCCGTCGAGGACGCCGGTATCGATCCGGCGCACGTCAACGGGCTGCTAACCCATGGCGTTGCCGAATCGGCGATGTTCGCTCCAGCGACGCTGTGCGAATACCTCGGTCTGGCATTGGATTTCGGCGAGCGAGTGGACCTGGGTGGGGCGACGTCGGCCGGAATGATCTGGCGGGCTGCCGCGGCCATTGAACTTGGCATCTGCGACGCGGTGCTCGCCGTGGTGCCCGGATCGGCGTCGGTGCCGCAATCGACGCAACGCCCGGCCGCCGCCCCGAATTGGTATGGGGCGTCGTCAAACAACTATGGCTCACCGCAGGCCGAATTCGAGATCCCGTACGGCAACCTGGGCCAGAATGCGCCGTACGCTCAGATCGCGCAGCGCTACGCCGCGGAATTCGGCTACGACCCGGCCGCAGTCGCCAAGATCGCGGTCGACCAACGCACCAACGCCTGCGCGCACCCGGGTTCGGTTTTCCATGGCTCCCCGATCACGGTCGACGACGTTCTGGGCAGCCCGATGATCGCCGACCCGATCCACATGCTCGAAACGGTGATGCGCGTGCACGGGGGAGTGGGCGTCTTGCTCGCCAACGCCGACATCGCACGCCGGGGTCGACATCGCCCGGTATGGATCAAAGGCTTCGGCGAACACATCGCTTTCAAGACCCCGACCTACGCCGAAGACTTGCTGCACACCCCGATTGCGCGCGCCGCCGACAAGGCGTTCGCGATGGCCGGGCTGAACCGCTCCGATGTCGATATCGCGTCGATCTACGACTGCTACACGATCACGGTGCTGATGAGCCTGGAAGACGCCGGCTTCTGCGCGAAAGGCCAAGGCATGTCCTGGGTTGCCGAGCATGATCTGACCCATCGCGGCGACTTTCCGCTCAACACTGCCGGTGGTCAGCTGTCCTTCGGTCAGGCCGGCATGGCCGGCGGCATGCATCACGTCGTCGACGGCGCACGGCAGGTCATGGGACGAGCCGGCGCCGCCCAAGTGCCGGACTGCCACACCGCGTTCGTCACCGGCAATGGCGGCATCATGAGCGAGCAGGTCGCCCTGCTCATGCAGGGGGAGTGATGCCATGACCCGCGCCGGCGACGATGCAGAGCGCAGCGATGGGGAGGAGCGGCGCAAATGAGCACGGACGCCCGCCCGATTCCCGAGCCCACCCCCGTCTCGCAGCCCTTCTGGGACGGACTGGCCCAGCGCCGAATCCTGGTGCAGTACTCGCCCTCGCTGCGGCGCTATGTCTTCTATCCGCGCGTCCTGGCCCCCGGCACCCTGGCCGACGACCTGGAATGGCGCGAAATCGATGGCGCGGGAACGCTGTACACCTACACCATCGCTCGCCGACCCACCGGCCCGCCGTGGGCCGACGCGGTACCGCAGTTGCTCGCCGTGGTGCAGTGGGATGCCGGGCCGCGGATCAGCACCGAATTGGTCGACGTCGACCCGGACGACATCCGGATCGGGATGCGGGTGCAGCCGGTGTTCTACGATCTGCTCGAAGCCGGCATCACACTACTGAAATACCGGCCCGCATGACCTCAACGGTGAGGTCGGAGGTGCACATGGACGACGGCGTGCAGGCGATGCTCGACCAGTTGAACACCGGATTCCCGCGCGTCGAGAACATGACCGGCTCGCAGGCCCGCGCCGCGGTGGCCGAACGGCGCCTGCCGGCCAACAATCTCGACGACGTCGAGAGCGCCACCGACCGTTGCGTTCAGGGCCCCGACGGCGCCATCCCGGTACGCATCTACCGCCCGCACGGTGAGCACTCCGCGGACCGTGCCGCGATCGTGTTCTATCACGGGGGCGGATTCGTGTTCTGCGGCATCGAATCTCACGATGGATTCTGCCGGGCGTTGGCCCGCGGCAGCCACGCGGTGGTGGTGTCGGTCGACTACCGCCTTGCTCCCGAACATCCCGCGCCCGCCGCCGCGCTCGACGCGTACACGGTGTTCTGCTGGGTGGTCGAGCACGCCGGCGAGCTGGGTATCGATCCCACGCGCACCGCCGTCGCCGGCGACAGCGCCGGCGGCAATCTCGCCGCGGTCACCGCGATCCTCTGCCGCGACCGCGGCGTCACCCAACCTGTCGCACAGTTGCTGATCTACCCCGCGATCGATCCGTCGTTCGACACGGACAGCTACCGGCGCTACGGCACGGGATATTTCAACACCCGCGCCGCGATGCAGTGGTACTGGCGTCAATACCTCGGCGATGGCGAGGTTTTCGATCCGCCATATCTGGTGGCCCCTGCCCGCGCAGACTCCCTTGCGGGCCTGGCGCCCGCAGTAATCGTCACCGCCGGGCTCGACCCCTTGCACAGCGAGGGATGCGACTACGCGCGCATGTTGGGCGATGCCGGAGTGCCGGTCGTGCACCGGGACTTTCCCGGTTTGTTCCACGGTTTCATGACCATCCCGTCTTTCGGGCCGGCGGCATCGGCGCAGGATCTGATCTGCGCCGACCTGGGCGAGCTGCTGCATCCGGTGTATCGAGGCGCCTCGACATGACCGAAATAAGCGACGTCATCGTCATCGGCGCCGGGTTCGCCGGGCTCTACGCCGTGCATCGCCTCGCCTCGTCGGGCCTGTCGGTGACTGCTCTCGAGGCGGCCCCCGATGTGGGCGGTACCTGGTACTGGAACCGTTATCCGGGCGCGCGATGCGACGTCGAAAGTGTGGACTACTCCTACTCTTTCGACGAAGTGCTGCAGCAGAGCTGGCAGTGGAGCGAGCGCTTCGCCGCCCAGCCGGAGATTCTGGCCTACCTGCGGCACGTGGCCGACCGCTTCGATCTGCGCCGTCACTATCGATTTGGCGTGGACGTGGTCGGTGCCACCTTCGAGCAGGGTGACGGTCGCTGGCATGTCGACACGGTGACCGGGGACACGTTTGCGGCACAGTTTCTGTTGTGCGCAACCGGCTGCCTGTCGGCGGTGAATCGGCCCAATATCCCGGGCGCTGAGGACTTCTCGGGCGAGGTGTATTTCACGGCAGTGTGGCCCCGCGAGGACCCCGATCTGAGCGGCAAGCGAGTGGGCCTGATCGGCACCGGATCGTCCGGGATCCAGGTGGCGCCGATCATCGCGGCTCAGGCCGAGAGCCTGGTCGTATTCCAGCGATCCGCGAACTACACCATCCCGATGCCCAACCGGCCCTGGTCGGCCGAGGAACAGCAAGAGATCCAGGAGCAGTACCCCGAGCGTCGCCGGGCCTCCGCCTACGCACAGGCCGGCACACCGCACGGCACCTACCACAAGAACGCCGTCGACACCGAACCCCGAGAGCAAGTTGAAGCACTGTGGAAGAGCTGGCGCGAAGGCGGCGTGCTGTTCGCCAAGACCTTCCCCGACCAAACCAGCGACCTGTCCGCCAACGACGTCGCCAGGCAGTTCGCCGAGGAGCGGATCCGGGAAATCGTCACCGATCCCGTTGTCGCAACCGATCTCATCCCGGTCGATCACCCGATCGGAACCAAACGGATCTGCACCGACAACGGCTACTACGCCACCTTCAACCTCGACAACGTGCGACTGGTGAACCTGCGCCGCGAACCCATCGAAGCGATTACCGCCGACGCTGTACGCACCAATGAAACGACGTATCCCTGCGATGTGCTGATCTTCGCGACCGGCTTCGACGCCATGACCGGAGCGTTGACCCGGATCAACCCGAGCGGCCCCGGGGGAAAGCGATTACGGGACATCTGGGCCGACGGCCCGGTGACCTTCCTCGGTCTGATGGTGCCCGGCCTGCCGAACCTGTTCACGATCAGCGGCCCGGGCAGCCCCTCGGTCCTGGCGAACATGGTGCTGCACGCCGAGGTTCAGGTCGACTGGGTCATCGATCTGTTGCGCGCCGCGCGACAACTGGGCGTCGGCGAGGTCGAGCCACGCCGCGACGCGGCCGTCGCCTGGACCGACCACGTTGCCCAAGCTGCCGAGCGGACGCTGTTCCCCAAGGCCGCGTCGTCGTGGTACCTGGGCGCCAATATCGAAGGCAAGAAGCGAACCTTTATGCCCTACATCGGAGGGTTCGGCACCTACCGGCGCCACTGCAACGATGTGGCCGATCACAACTACGCCGGGTTGGTGTTGACGACGAGATCAACGAGGAAGTGAGACAGTGCCGGAGACCGTCCAACAGCTCTTGCGGCAGCGCAGCCAGGACGACACGCCTGCGATCGCTCACGGTGACAAGACCTGGACCTGGCGCGAGCACCTCGCCGAAGCCGAGAGCGAGGCGTCGGCGCTGATCGCGCTGGCCGATCCGACGCGCCCGTTGCATGTCGGTGCCGCGCTTGGCAATTCACCGGCCATGCTGCGCGCGATGGCCGCCGCGGCGCTGGGCGGCTACGTGCTGTGCGGCCTCAACACGACGCGCCGTGGACCCGCCCTGCTGTCCGACATCCAGCGCTCCGACTGCCAAATCCTGCTCGTCGACCATGAACACATGCCCTTATTGGAGGGTTTGGACCTCAACGGAATTCACGTTCTCGACGTGGACGGGACACGCTACGGCGACGCGGTCGCCGCGGCGCCACCACTGACTCCGCACCGCGAGGTCAGCGCCGCCGACACCTTCATGATGATCTTCACCTCCGGAACCAGCGGCAATCCCAAAGCCGTTCGGTTCGCGCATGGGATGGCGATCATGTGCGGCGCCAGCCTGATCTTTCAATACGACGTCACCGCAGCCGACGTTTGCTATCTGGCGATGCCGCTGTTTCACTCCAACGGCGTTGCCGCCGGCTGGGCCGTCGCCATCGGCAGCGGCGCACTGATGGTCCCGGCCACGTTCTCGCCGTCACGCTTCATCGACGACGTGCGCCGCTACCAGGTCACGTACCTGAATTATGTCGGCAAACCGCTTGCCCTGATCCTTTCCACTCCCGAGCGTCCCGACGACGCCGACACGACGCTGCGCGTGGCGTTCGGCAACGAGGCAACCGACCGCGATATCGCCGAATTCGCGCGGCGTTTCGGGTGCCGCGTGATCGACAGCTTCGGATCCAGCGAGTTCGCGGTGATCGTGGTGCGAGAAGACGGCACGCCGCCCGGCTCCATCGGCAAGCCCTATCCCGGGGTCAGCATCTACAACCCGACAACCCTGAGGGAATGTGCCGTCGCGCAGTTCGACGAACACGGCGCGCTGACCAACTTCGACGAGGCGGTCGGCGAATTGGTCAACACCCAGGGAGCGGGTCCGTTCGCCGGCTACTACAACGACCCGGCTGCCACCGCCGAGCGGATGCGGCACGGCATGTATTGGGCGGGTGACTTGGCCTACCGCGATGCCGACGGCTGGATCTACCTTGCCGGCCGCACCGCCGACTGGATGCGGGTGGACGGCGAAAACCTGGCGGCCGCGCCGATCGAGCGGATTCTGGAACGGCTGCCGCAGGTCAGCCAGGTCGCGGTGTATGCCGTACCGGACGAACGGGTCGGCGACCAGGTGATGGCGGCGCTGGTGCTTCGCAATGGGATGAATTTGCGGCCAACGGATCTCGAGCAGTTTCTGGCCGCACAAAACGACTTGTCGCCCAAGGCATGGCCGCGGTATGTGCGCATCAACGACGACCTTCCGGCGACGGCCACCAACAAGATCCTCAAGCGCGAGCTGATCGCCGCCGGGATCAGCGCGCAGGGCGGCACGCTGCTGACCCGAGCGCCGCGCGGCACGACGTATACCGTTGGTGATCAAGCCATCTCGGTTGCGGCACGACCGGTTCCTGATGCCGCAACCTCGTAACCTCAGCCGGCTTCCGCCTCGGGGGGTCCCTCGCCGAACCGGGCCAGGACCAGGGTCCCGGCGACCGCGACGGCGAATCCCGCGATGACGACCCAGCCCCAGCCGGGCCGAGCGGTGTCGCCCAGCCATACGACTCCGACGAGTGCGGGCGCGATCGTCTCACCGACCACCATCGCGGCGACTGTGGTGGTGACCGATCCGCGCTGCAGTGCGGAGGTGAACAACAGGAACCCGGCGGCGCCACCACCGGCCGCCGCGTACAGGGCCGGGTTGGTGTAGAACGCGGCCCTGGTGGGGTCGATCTCGTCGAGCAGGCGCACACCGACCTCGACGACACCAAACCCGCTTCCGGCCGCAAGACCCAGCGCAAGCGCGCGTTCACGGTGGGGCAACCGGCCGGCGACGGCACCGCCCAGGAAGATGGCGGCGACGACGACGATCAGCGCCCAGCCGAGTCCTGCTGGCCCGTGACGAAAGTGCCCGGGTCCGGCAGCACAAGCGAGTGCGGCGAGGCTCACGCAGACCACACCCACGGCCGTCCATTCGGCCTTCGAAAGTCGCGCCGAGAGCACCCACGCGGACACGATCCCGGTCACCGCGATAGAAGCGGCCAACGCCGCAGCAACGACGTAGATCGGCACCAGCCGTAGCGCCGCGACCTGCAACGCGAAACCGAGCACGTCAAGGCCGATGCCGGCCAGGTAGCGCCACTGGCGAAGGGCGCGCAACAGCAGTCGTGCGTCGACACCGGACGTACCGCCGGATTCCACCGACCGCGCCGCGACAGCCTGCAGCACCGAGGCTGTGCCGTAACACACCGAACAACCCAGAGCGAGTAGGAATCCGATCAGCACAGACCGACACTAGCCGAGCTCGTCGCTTGTCGGTGCCGCCATCGGGAGCACCAGGGCCAGGGCTTTCAGGCGAGCCGAATACGCTTGGACACCCCACGCCATCGCTTCGTCATCAATCGCGCCCTCGGTGTGTGAGATGTCATAACGGCAGTAGTAGTCTGCGGTAGCCCAAAAATCTGCGCCGTCGCGGGACAACTCCGGTGCATTAAGGCCAATGCCATCGGGGTCACGCGGCTAGCGTTGAGTAGCACGACGTATTCGGCTGAGTCCAAGGAGAATTCGAGCGTTCGCCGTGATCCCACGGTCCAGGGCTAGCGGTTGTTTTCCGTGAAGCGATATACCGCCTCGGCGATCTCTTGCGCAGGCCGGCGCCGTTCACATGGTGGAGATGATCTGCAGACGTTGCGCGCTGTACTCCGTGTCGGAGATCGTCCCTCGCGCGTGCAGTTCCTCGAGCTGCCGCAGACGCTCGGAGACCAGCTCCTCGGGCGCCGGAAGCGGCAGCGGACGTGCCCACGGCTTTGGATCGTCGACCGTGGTGCGCCAGCCCGTGCCGAGGTTGATCAGCCGCAGCGCGAACAGCACGCCGGCCGCGGTGATGGGCAGCCCGAAGTAGAGCATCCACCCCAAGGGCATACCGGTGCGGCTGAGCGCGAAATACCGCGAGACGAGCAGTAGCGCGACGATCGCTCCGGACGACAGCACGGCGACCTTTGTCTTCATTCGTGGTTTCCTTCTCGCGGCGCGCTGCCGGCGGCAGCGGTGATGCAACAAGTGGAAACCGCCCGCACGGCTACCGATCCCAAAATCGCTCGGTCGCGACCGCTATCCCGACGCGGGTGTCTGATCCGGCGGCCGGCAGAGCGGCGCGAGGTAGTGCAA
The DNA here is from genome assembly GCF_055419445.1 of Mycobacterium sp. IDUB_19. Taxonomy (NCBI): domain Bacteria; kingdom Bacillati; phylum Actinomycetota; class Actinomycetes; order Mycobacteriales; family Mycobacteriaceae; genus Mycobacterium; species Mycobacterium sp. IDUB_19. The sequence continues at coordinate 22,200 of NZ_JBVAXR010000041.1, forward strand.
CACCAGGGCGGTGACGATGCCGTAGCCGAGATGCGGAATCAGGTCGCTGATCCAGTCGGCGAGGCTCCAGGTGAGCGGGTTGGTCACCCCGAGAACGGTCATCGGTCCGTTGGTGCCAACGAGGGCGATGGCCGACGCCACCAGCGTGGCCACAAGCAGTCCGGGCCGCCAACCCAGGGCATAGGCCAACCCGAGAATGATGCCCATCCCGATGCCCGCGGCGTACCCGGTGAGCGCACCGAGCCCGGAGATTCGGTTGGCGAGCACGTCACCGCTGCCGGGAACGGTGAGGCCGAAAAGCCGCGCCATGGCATCGACGGTCCGCTCGGGTGTGCTGCTCGTCGGACGGCCCCGCACCGCGATGTCGAGGTAGGTGATGACGTTGAGGGTGGTGGTACCCGCGGCGCCCGCGGCCGCGCCACTCAGCACTCCCGGCCAGAGCCGCTTGCCCTGCAGCCCCGACCACACGGCAGATCGCCTGGTTTCCATAACGACCTTCTCCTTGGCTGCCCGCCCACCGCGACCCGGTCCATAATAGGGATGCCGCCGACGTGTCGTGCCGTGTTGCGTTTCTGCGCTCGGCGCGCGGAGCAATTAGAATCGGATGTCATGGGGAATCGCGCGGGCAAGACGATAACCGCATTGTGCGGTGGTGCGGCCGTGCTTGCCCTGGCGCTGGCCGGTGTTGGCGGTGTTGACCAGCCGCCGATCAGCGCAACGGTTTCCTCATCCAGCGTGGTCCCCGCGCCCCCAGCACCGGTCGACAGCGGCGGCGCCCTACCGGTCAAACCCGCCGGCGGCGGCGGTGGCTGCATCGGCGGCCTGAACTGCGGGCCGATAAATCCCGACAGGCCGCCGCCCCCGAAGCGCCCCCCGCGTCTTGTGCATGGTCCGGGAGATCCTGCTCCATTGCCGCAGAATCCATAGCCCGACGGCTCAGCACCAGCCCGCCAACCGCAGCACGCGCGGTGTTCCTATCATTTGGTAATGAGCGCAGGTGAACTGGATACCGTGGGCTCGCCGGCATTCACCGACGAGGACTCGGCCCGGTTTCGCGCGGCCGGTTGGTGGTCGGATTCGACGTTGTCGGACGCGGTGCGCCGCAACGCCTCACATTCACCGGACCGGCCTGCTTATTCCGACGAGCCCGGCATCTGCCTGACGTGGCGTGAATTCGACGCTGTGGCAACCAATTTGGCCAGCCAGCTGGCTGGTCTTGGTATTGTGCGTGGTGATCGAGTTGCGGTGTGGCATGGCGATTCCACCGCGATCCACGTGTTGTTCGTCGCGATCGAACGCTGTGGCGCCGTGGTCGTCGGCATCGGCGCCCGCGCCGGCACCCGTGAGGTGGGCGCGCTGCTGCGCAACGCGGAGCCAAAGATCCTGATCAGCGACCCCAAGCACAGCGATGCCGCGGCGCGGGCGGCGGCCGAATCGTCGGTGTCGATGGTGGTCCTGGGGCAGGACGGGGGTCTGCCACGCCTGGACGCCGACGTGCAGAGCAACGCGGTCGCGGTCGACTCTCAACTGGGTGCCGACGACGTTTTCCTGATCAACTCCACTTCCGGGACCACCGGCCTGCCCAAGTGTGTCGTGCACACCCAGAACCGGTGGCACTACTTTCACCAGAAGGCGGTCGCCAACGCGCTGTTGACCCCGGACGACGTGTTCTTGCCGGTCATCCCCATGCCTTTCGGCTTCGGAATATGGACCAGCCACACCACCCCGATCTACCTCGGTGCCAGCTCGGTGATCCTGGAGCGCTTCACCGCCAGGGCGGCGTGTGAGGCGATAGCTCGGCACAGGGTAACCGTATTATGTTGTGTCAGTTCACAATTGACCATGCTGATGGCCGACCGCGCATCCCGGGATTACGACCTGAGTTCGCTGCGTGTCGTTTTCACCGGTGGCGAGGCGATACCGTACCGTCCCGCTGCCGAATTCGAAGAGCTGACCGGCGCGAAGATCCTGCAATTCTATGGCTCGAATGAAACCGGTCTGCTCAGCGCGACGACCGTGGACGACTCCGTGGAACATCGATTGCGCACCTGCGGCCGGATCGTTCCCGAAATGGCGGTCCGGCTCTTCGACGGGGATCAAGACGTCACTGCAACGGGGCGAGGCCAGCCGGCGTGTCGGGGTCCGGCGACCAGCCTCGGGTATCTCGGGGGCACCGACCACGACAAGCTGTTCACTCGCGACGGGTGGATGCTGATGGGTGACATCTGCGAGCTCGACACCGACGGCTACCTCACGGTCACCGGCCGAACATCCGACTTCATCCTGCGCGCCGGCAAGAACATCAGCGCATCGCAGGTCGAGGACGCCGTGATGACGCACCCGGCGATTGGGCTGGCGGCCGCCGTGGCGATGCCCGATCCGGTGTTCGGGGAAAGGGTCTGCCTCTACGCCGAACTCGCCGACTCCGCGATCGTCGACCTGCCCGCACTCGTCAACCACCTGCTGGCGCTCGGGGTTTCCAAAGAACTTCTGCCCGAACGGCTCATCGTCGTCGACGAAATACCCCGGTCGTCGGGTGGAAAGATCGCCAAAGGCGAGCTCCGCCAGGATATTCGAGCAAGGATGGAGTCCGACCATGAACACGCCTAATCCACGACGAGGCGGCCTAGAGGTGTGGGCGCCTTCGGTCGTGCCTCCGATCGGCGTCGAGCTGTCCAACGAGCAGGCGCTCGCTGTGGCGTTCCGCCACCTGGCCGGCACCGGGTTCTCGGAGAATATGGCGGGACACATCACCTGGCAGGTCGACGGGCAAACCGACATGTTGGTCAATCCGTGGGGCCTGTGGTGGCAGGAACTCACCGCGTCCGATATCTGCCAGGTCGATAGCGATGCTCGCGTGGTTCGCGGTCGTTGGGATGTCACGCCGGCGATCCATATTCATACCGAGCTGCACAGGGTCCGCGAGGACGCCCGGGTGGTCATTCACAATCATCCGTACTACGTCTGTGTGCTCGCCGCATTGGGCAGACTTCCCGAACTCGTGCATCAGACCGGTTCGCTGTTTCTGGATGACCTCTGCCTAGTCGGCGAATACGACGGTGAGATCGACAGCCCCAACCGGGCAGCCGATCTCGCGACGCGTATCGGCGGCGCCAACCTGACGATTTTGGCCAACCACGGCGTCATTGCGACCGGTCGCAACCTGGCCGAGGCGGTGTACCGGGCGGCGTCGATCGAGCGGGTGTGCAAGCTGGCCTACGACGTCATGGTCACCGGCCAGGAGCCGGTCGCGATGGACTGGTCCGACATGGCGGGCATGCAGCGTTCGCTCATCGAGCGGGCGGCCGACGTGTATTGGGCCGGGGCGGCGCGGATGACGATCAAGGCGGATCCCGATGTGCTCACCTGAGTCCGCCGTCGAATGTGTGTCCTGGGCGGCGACACGCCGACCGGCACCGCCGCCACCGCACACTCGAAACCTGTCACGGCACACCGAATGCTTTGCCCAGCGAGGAGGTTGAGTAGTGAAAGCCATTGACGAGCTGGCGGCCAATCTGAATTTCACGACGGCTAAGACCGGCGACGAGCGATCCGTCACGTTCCTGCCGGACCCGCCGCGGGCACCACGCCGCTACACGGTGATCTCGGTCGACGATCACATCGTGGAACCTCCCGACACGTTCACCGGCCGGCTGCCGCGTAAGTTCGCCGACCGCGCGCCGCGGGTCGTCGACACCGACAGCGGCGGACAGACATGGGTTTACGACAATCAGGAACTGCCCAACGTGGGGTTCAACGCCGTCGTCGGGCGACCGGTGGCGGAGTACGGCTTCGAACCGGTTCGATTCGACGAAATGCGCAGGGGTGCATGGGATATTCATGAGCGCGTCAAAGACATGGATCTCAATGGCATCTACGCGTCGCTGAACTTCCCCTCGTTCCTGCCGGGATTCGCCGGTCAGCGGTTGCAGCAGGTGACCGCCGACCGCGATCTGGCGCTGGCCTCGGTCCGCGCCTGGAACGACTGGCACCTCGAGGTGTGGGCGGGGTCTTATCCCGAGCGCATCATTCCCTGCCAGCTGCCCTGGCTGCTGGATCCGGAACTGGGCGCCACCATGATCCGCGAGAACGCCGAACGCGGCTTTCACGCCGTGACGTTCAGTGAGAACCCCGCGATGCTCGGATTGCCGAGTATCCATTCAGGCCACTGGGATCCGATCATGGCCGCCTGCGCCGAAACGGGAACGGTGGTGAACCTGCACATCGGGTCTTCGGGGTCCTCACCGTCGACCACCGAGGACGCGCCGCCGGACGTACAGGGGGTGCTGTTCTTCGCCTACGCCATCTCGGCGGCTGTCGACTGGTTGTACTCCGGGTTGCCCAGCAGATTCCCGGATCTCAAGATCTGTTTGTCCGAAGGCGGAATCGGCTGGGTGGCGGGCTTACTCGATCGCCTGGACCACATGCTCAGCTATCACGCGATGTACGGCACATGGCAGGCGCTGGGGGAGAAGCTGACTCCCGCAGAGGTTTTCACCCGCAACTTCTGGTTCTGCGCGGTCGAGGACAAGTCGTCGTTCGTGCAGCGCGACCGCATCGGTATGGACAACATCATGCTCGAAGCCGACTATCCGCACTGCGACTCGACCTGGCCGCACACTCAACAAACGATCCACGACGAGATCGGTGATCTGCCGCCGGCCGCGATCCGCAAGTTCACTTGGGAGAACGCTTCGCGCTTATACCAGCATCCGGTGCCGGCAGCGGTGCAGCAGGATCCCGAGGCGTTCTGACGGCATCGCACACGACGGGTCACTTGCCGGTCTTCGGGCAGGGACAGTCACCGGAGTCGGCCAGCACCTGGGTTCGCGCCGCGTTGCGGTACGACGCGGGCCGCTCCGTCCACGTGCTGTGGGAGACGCCCATGCCCGATGCAACCGGCGGCGTGGTGACCGAGGTCGTCGACGACACCGAACTGGCTTCCAGGCACGACGGCGTCGCAACCCAATCCATGAATTGCCACACCGCGGCAACCAGAGTGATCAGCAGTAAAACGGTCGCGACCGCGTGCGCCATCAGGTAGTAGCAGTATCCGGTTGAGGTCGGTGGTGAACCGTCGCCCGCAGCAACCATTTTGACCGTCACCTGTCGCATCGAGAGGCCCTTTCTTGACCTAGCGGTGTCACCCGCCACAACCGCTGCTCGATAGTTCTTCGGAGCACAGGGTCGCCCGGATGGGCACGCTTCGGTTCGAGGCGCCTGCACCGGGCGTGACCAGTGCGTTTGCGTCGCCGTCACATCGGGGTGGCAATCTTGGCATCGGATGCGGTTCGCTGTCCGTGTGTAGGTGCCGCCCTGACAAAGGAGGGACAGTGACGACGCCCAAAGTTGATTTCAGTTCGGTCCAGTGGGGCTCGGTGGAGTGGACGAACCTCGTGACGTTGTACCTGCGGGCCCACGAAAGCCGTTCTCGGCACCCGATTCTGGGTGATCATGCCGCCGCGGAGGCCGTCGACCGGATCGACTACGACTTCAAACGCATACATCGGAACTCGTTGCCGGCGTCGAACCAGTACCTTGTCGCGTTGCGCGCGAAACAGCTCGATGATTGGTGCGCGGCCTTCCTGCAGCACCATCCCGACGCGGTGGTCTTGCACCTGGGCTGTGGCCTCGATGGCCGTGCCTTCCGCCTGGATGTACCGCCGGCGGTGCGGTGGTACGACCTCGACCAGCCCAGTGTCATCAACCTGCGCCGCCAACTGTACGACGAGACCGAGCGCTATCGGATGATCGGCTCCTCGGTGACCGACCCACAGTGGGTCGATCAGATTCCCACCGGCCACCCGACACTTGTCGTCGCCGAGGGACTGCTGATGTACGTGGAAGAGAGTGAAGTCCGCCAGCTGGTGGCACGCTTGTTGGGCCGATTCGATTGCGGCGAACTGCAATTCGACACGCTCTCAGCGCTGGCACCGCGCATGTCGAAAGTGTTCACCAGAGGCATCATCAAGTGGGGCATCGGCAACGCGCGGGACATAGAAGCATGGAATCCGAAGCTGCGACTGGTCGAACAGACGCCGGCACTCGTGGGCTACGAGAAGATCGACAGCACCATCGTGCGGTGGATCTACCGATTCTTCAGCGCTTCACCGTTCGGCCCGTACGACATGCTCAACCGCTTCAAGTACTGAGTTGGGACCTGACTTCGCGCGCGCTGTCGTCACACAACATGGCGCTGCGAATGTTATGTCGGCGCAAATATTTCTCTTTTGCTCTGCGTGATCAACTGCGGCTCAGCTAGCGTCGACATACCAGCAACTCGCTGGTATGTCGGCCTCAAGGGCGGATGTGAACTGGAGGTGCCTGATGAGGAAGATTATTGCCGCTGGCGTCCTAGCGTTTGCTGGGCTAATGACGACCGGCGTCGGGGTCAGTAACGCTGACGAGATTCTGGTTGAGGGGAACTATGTGACTGAGGCGGGTTGTCTCGCGGACGGTCCGCACGTCGAGGTCGACCACCCTGGGACGTGGACTCATTTCTCATGTGTCCAGCATTCGGATGGCCTTTGGTACTTGTACCTGAGCAACTGAGTCTTCAGCTGGCCGGTGGGTGGTCAGAGCTCAGAAGCAAGTCGCCGCAGAATGTCCGCGGTGGGTTCGGCGGTGGCATGCCGGTATCCCGTCCCTGCCCATAGGTGGACGTAGTCTGGTTTCCCTGCCGCGGCAGCGGCTTTGCGCAGCGGGCTGGTCAGGTAGTGGATTGCGGGATAACCGAACGGCGCCTGTGCCTCGTGGTTGTCGATGAACGTGTTGCGCAGCCCGCGGGCCGGGCGGCCGGTGAAGGCATGCGTCAGCACCGTTTCGGTCCGAGCGGGATCGGTGAGGGCCGCCTGATGAGTCGCTGACGCGCCGCTTTCGGTGGCGCGCAGCAGAACCGTGCCGACGACTGCCGCCGCGGCGCCCGCACGGATCACGTCGGCCACTGCGTCGGGTGTGGCCAGCCCACCGGCGGCCAGCACCGGCAGCGGCACGGTCGCCGTGACCTGTTGGACGAGGTCGACGATCGGAACCGGCTGCAAGGGCCGCCGCGGCGAGAGCGTGCCGGAATGCCCGCCGGCGACCGCGGCCTGCAGGGCCAGCATGTCCGCACCGGCGTCATGCGCTTGTGCCGCCTCGTCTGGAGTCGTCACGGTTTGGACGACCACGGTGTTGGCCTGCTGCAGCGCCTCGATCACGCTGCGCGGCGGGATGCCGAATGTGAACGACACCATCGGCACCGGGTCGTCGAGCAGCAGCGCGATCTTCTCGTCGAACCGGTCGTTGTCCTCGATCGGTTCGGCAGGCAGGTCGAGGCCGAACTGGTCGGCCTCCTGCTGGATGATAGCGGCATACGCCCGGTAACTATCCGGATCGACCGGCACCGGGTTCGGCGCAAACAGGTTGATGCCGAACGGGATTCCCTCGGCGCGCACAGTCTTGAGCTCGGCCTCGACGGCCTCCACAGTCTTGTAGCCCGCGGCAAGCATGCCCAGGCCGCCCGCCCCGGCTGCGGCCGACACCATCGCCGGCGTGGTCGGGCCGCCCGACATCGGAGCGGCGACCAGGGGAATGGACATCTCGAATTGTGCCAACATAGGGGTGCCCCTTCGTCGGTGTCCGGGCGTGGTGTTTCGCCGAATCGAGCCTAGTCATCTTTCGGTCGTTCCATTCGGGCGACGGACCTGACAGGATGCTTCAGCGTGAAGCGCCCCAACTTCTTGGTGATCCTGGCAGACGACCTCGGATTTTCCGACATCGGTGCCTTCGGCAGCGAAATCGAAACGCCCAACCTCGACCGGCTGGCCCACGCGGGGATCCGGCTCACCGACTTCCATTCCGCGCCGGCCTGCTCGCCCACCCGGGCGATGCTGCTCACCGGAACCGACCACCACGTCGCCGGTATCGGCACCATGCTGGAGGTCGCGGTCCCTGGATTTCATGGTGCGCCCGGTTACGAGGGTTATCTCAACGATCGGGTCGTCGCGCTGCCCGAGCTGTTGCGCGACGCGGGTTATCTGACGCTGATGTCGGGCAAATGGCATCTGGGCCACACGATTGAAAGATCGCCGTGGGCCCGCGGATTCGAGCGTTCGTTCGCGCTGCTACCGGCTGGCGCGAGCCACTACGGCGGTGCCGCGGGCCGCGGATTCTCGCCCGTGCCAACGCTTTACACCGAGGACGACCAGTTCGTCACGGTGGGCGAAGATTTCTACTCCTCGGATTCCTACACCGACACCTTGCTCGGCTACTTCCGCGACCGCGCCGAGGACGACGATCGGCCGTTCTTCGCGTACCTGCCGTTTCAGGCACCGCACTGGCCGCTGCAGGCACCGGACGAATCCATTGCGAAATACCGCGGCCGTTATGACGCCGGGCCGGATGCATTGCGCGAGGAGCGGTTGGCAGCGCTCAAACGCCTCGGCCTGTGTGCACCAGATGTCGAGCCGCACCCGGTCGTGGCCGACGGTGCTGCCGAGTGGGCCGATATGACGGACGAGGAACGCGCGGTTTCGGCCCGCTCCATGGAGGTCTACGCCGGAATGGTGGACCGCATGGACTGGAATATCGGCCGGGTGATCGATTACTTGGCCGAGACCGGCGAGCTGGACAACACGGTCGTGATGTTCATGTCCGACAACGGCGCCGAGGGCGCGATCGTCGAGGCGATGCCATTGCGCGGCCCGCAAATCGTCGCGCAGATCAAAAAGAACTGCGACAACAGCCTCGACAACCTGGGCCGGCCCACCTCGTTCATCTGGTACGGCCCCCGTTGGGCACAAGCCGCCACGGCCCCGTCGCGCCTGCACAAGGCGTTCACCACCGAGGGCGGAATCCGGGTGGTCGGCTTCGTCACCTGGCCGGGCTTCACGCGCCAAAACGAGATCGGCACGGCATTCGCGACCGTCATGGACATCGCTCCTACCGTGCTGGAACTTGCCGGCGTGGAACACCCCGGCACCTCCTACCGCGACCACGAGGTCGAAGCGATGCTCGGTCGCTCGCTGGTGCCGTACCTGTCCGCCGACTCCGAGGCGGTGCACCCGGGCGAAACCGGCACCGGCTGGGAACTGTTCGGCCGCCGCGCGATCCGCCAAGGCGACTGGAAAGCCCTCTACCTGCCCCCGCCATACGGCCCGGGCGCCTGGCAGCTCTACGACCTTTCCCGCGACCGCGGCGAAATCCACGACCTCGCTGCCTCACATCCCGACAAGCTTGCCGAGCTTCTCGAATTGTGGGATCGCTACGTCGAGGAAAACGGGGTGCTCACCGAGCCCGTTTCGGTCTACGACGCCGACCCGCAAATGCTCGGATAATCATGTTCTGTGGCAATGGATTTCGCAGCAACGATGACTGAGACGACAACCTGTGCGGTGATCGGCGGCGGGCCGGCCGGGATTGTCCTCGGGCCGCTCCTGCGCGGTGCCGACCCCACTCCGCCGGCGGCCTTGCTGGGTGTGATGCAGCGATTGCCGTGGCTGTCGTTCGTGCCCGCATATTTCATCGGTGTCGGGGTCAGGCCCGAGCGCGCCCCGGCGTTCGCCCGCCGCGGGTCGTAGCCCTACCGACGTGGGTAGTAGCGTCGGGTCCGTGGCTGAACACCTGCGGATCGGCATCTTGGGTGCCGCCCGGATCGCACCGATGGCGCTGATCAATCCCGCCAAGGACAACGCCGACGTGATAGTCGCCGCGGTCGCCGCGCGCGACGGTTCGCGCGCTCAAGCCTTCGCCGCCAAACACCACATCGCCCGGGCGTACGACGACTACGCCTTGCTGATCGCCGATCCAGACCTCGATGCGATTTACAACCCGCTGCCAAACGGGTTGCACGGCAAGTGGACCCGAGCCGCGCTGGCCGCCGGCAAACACGTGCTGTGCGAAAAACCGTTCACCGCCAACGCTGCCGAAGCCCGCGAAATCGCCGAGCTGGCAACCAACTCGGACCGAATGGTGATGGAAGCCTTCCATTATCGCTACCATCCGCTGACCCTGCGGGTCGAGGAGATCATCGCCTCGGGGGAGCTGGGCAAGCTCCAGCGGGTGGAAACCACGCTATGCTTCCCGCTGCCGAAGTTTTCCGACATCCGGTACAACTATGCCCTTGCCGGCGGCGCGACGATGGACGCGGGGTGCTACGCCGTCAACATGGCCCGCACGTTCGGCGGCTCAACCCCGGAAGTCGTTTCGGCACAAGCGAAACTGCGCGACGCGCAGGTCGACCGGGCCATGACGGCCGAGTTGCAGTTCGCCGGTGGACACACCGGTCGGGTGCGCTGCTCGATGTGGTCGCGGCGGCTGTTCGACATCAGCGCCAAGGTCGTCGGCGACCGCGGCCAGCTCAACGTGCTCAATCCGGTGATGCCCCAGATGTTCCATCGCCTCTCGGTTCGGACGGCCGCCGACAATCGCGTGGAGCGATTTCCGCGCCGGGCTACCTACTCCTACCAGCTCGACGCGTTCGCCAACGCGGTGCTGCGCGGCGCGCCGGTGAAGACGAATCCGCAGGACGCGGTCGAGAATATGACCGTCATCGACGCGATCTATCGCGCGGCGGGCCTGCCGCTTCGCGAACCGAGCTGAAGGTTATTGCCCACGTTCAGATAACAAGCGCCGCGTCGCCTCGACAGAGGGGCGCAACCGATCGATCGGGCTCACCCCGGCCAGCGCCAATGACCGTTGCGGTACTTCGATTTCGAGCACGATGTCGTCGGGAAGCACGGCCAGAATCTCGGCCAGGGGGAGTTCGCCTTCGCCGGGAACCATGCGCTCAAACATGGCCTCCTCCAGGTAGTTGTCCAAGCGCGGCCGCAGCGTCGTGTCGTTGAGTTGGGCGTAGCCGATGTGCGCGGGGTCGACGGCCGCGAGGTCTGCGGCGCTGGATCCGGAACGCACCAGATGCATGGTGTCGATCAACAGTCGGAAATCCGGCCGTCCGACGTATTCCCGTGCGGCCAGCGCGGTGGGCAGGTCGCCCACCGTCAGCCCGGGTACCGGTTCGACGAGGGTCTCGATGCCGCGCTGGGCGGCCAGCTCGGTCAGCGCGGCGAACTGATCGAACGTCCGGGTGAGATCGGCGTCGAGACTGACGACATTGATTCGGGGTACGTCGAGTTCGGCCAACACATCGAGATCGGCACCGAATGCCTTGATTTCGGTGTCCGGCAGCACCAAGAACCCGTCGCCCAGCGAGGCGGCCACACCGCGGTGCCGCATCGCGGCCAACACCTCCTTTCGCAGCGCGGGATCGTCCTTGAGCGAAAAGGGCGCATAACCGAGCGGCACCAACGGCGCGCCCTGCACCACCGCCGAGATGTAGTGACAGCCAAGGTCCGCGGCAAGGTCGACGAATTCCACTGGCGGAAGACCGAATCCATTGAGGAAGCCGATGGCCAGCTCGGTCATGCCGGGCGTCCCGCCAGTTCAGCCAATTGGGCGGCGGCCTGAGCCGTTTGGGTCGTCAGCGCGATCTGCCCAGAGGTGACCTGTTCTTCGATCATCGGCGCCTCTACGACGAGATCGTCGCGGATGAACGCAATGTGGGCGTGCGGATGTGCGGCGGTGTACGTCGCCCATGCGGTCGCCGAGGCTTGGTCCATCGTCAGATTCACTTCGTAGAAATCCGAGGTCAGCGGCTTGGGTGGGTCCACGTGCGTCAGCTCCAGTCGCAGCGTCTCTGGGCCCAAGGTGTACCGCGTGGTCCGGGCGAGGTCGCAGGTGACGAGGGGGTTGGCTGGCGGGGCCGGAGCGGCCGGATTCGTCGCCGGGCACTTATCGGGGGTGGTCGGCTGTGACTTCTCCACCGGCCGAACCGGTAGCGGCGCAATCTTCACCACCGGAGCCACGGATGGTGTCGTCGGCGCCGAGGTGCTGGTCGCGGTGGCGGGTGCAGCCGGGTGCTGGTTCGTATGGCAGCCGCAAGACAGCGCGCCCAGCAGAATGGCGCCGGTCAGCCGAGCGGTCGTCGTCGAGATCATCGAAGTCAAGCAAAGTAGGTCCAACGCCGGTTGTCGCCCAACAGGGCGGAATCGAGGCCAATCGTGATGACACCGTTGTGTTAGCGACGCGCTTTCCCGGCGCTTTACGGACACTACGAACATAGAGTATGGTCGTGCTGCAAGTCAGCGAATATTCACTTTAGATCCTTGCCGCGAAGGCCTTTGTTCATGGCTCGATACACGTCCGCCTCAGTGAAAAGGCGAAAGCCTAATCCCGCGGAGCGCCGTCGCGATCTGTGCGATACGGCGATCGAGCTGTTGGCCGCCGACGGCGCAAAGGGGTTGAGCCACCTCAAGGTGGACCGCAAGGCCGCCGTTCCCGACGGCACCACCTCGTTCTATTTCCGCACCCGTTCCGCACTGCTGCGTGCGGTCGCCGAGCGGCTGGCCGAGCTGGACCTGGAACGGCTGCAGTCCATCGCCGACAGCGCCGGCAGTCGGGAAGGCAACCCCACGCCGTCGCTGTTGTCGCAGGTGGTGATTCAGGCCGGCACCGAGCCGCAGTTGTCCTGGACCAAGGCCCGGTATGAGCTGACGATGCAGGCGGCACGCGATCCCGCGATGGCCGCGATCCTGCAGCAGGCCACGGACGCATTCACCAAACTGCACCGCGAGATTCTCGTGCAACTCATGCCGCACGGGGCCGATCTGGAATCGGCTGTCGTCGAGGATCTGAGCAACGTCACGCTGACGTTCATCAACGGTCTGCTGATGCGTGCCGCCCATGGCGACCTGGTCGTTGGCAGTCCGGAGCAACTCGACGCGATCCTGACGGCCATCGCCACCGGCATCCTGAAGAGCCCGGACAAGGGCCGGCTGACCGAGAGCGGCGATGTGCATTCGGCGAACGGCCGCCGAGCCGTGGCTTCCGGCTGACCGTGGCCATCGCCGGATCAGACGGGCGACGCGCCGTGTTTCATGGCCTTGGGTCTTGCCAGAGCATCCTCTATATGGTTCTCTACGAGAATAGAGTAAGCCGACGTTCACGGGCCGTCGGCGAGCCCATCGTCAGCCAAGCCCGTGCGTTTGTCAGAACAAACGCATTTAAGCGGAGTGTACAAATTGCCCGAACCGGGTCCGGCGCTCGGCATCCGGAATCGGAAGCGCTAGGAGGGATTTCGTGACGGCCAGCACCGAGAGCCATGTCAGTTTCGATCCGTACGATGTCGATCTCATCGCCGACCCGTATCCCATGTTCGCGCGCCTGCGTGACGAGGCGCCGCTGTACTACAACACGGAATACGACTTCTACGCGCTGAGCCGATTCGCCGATGTCAACAAGGGCATCATCGACCACGGCACATACAGCTCAGCGCGGGGCGTGATCATGGAGCTGATCAAGGCCAACCTCGAGATCCCGTCGGGCCTGCTGATCTTCGAGGACCCGCCAATCCACGACGTGCACCGCAAGCTGCTGTCGCGGATGTTCACCCCCCGCAAGATTGCCGCGCTGGAGCCGATGATCCGCGAGTTCTGCGCGCAATCGCTGGATCCGTTGGTGGGCTCCGGCCGGTTCGACTTCGTAACCGACCTGGGCGCGATCATGCCGATGAAGGTCATCAGCGCACTGCTCGGGATTCCCGAAGCCGATCAGGAGTACATCCGCGATCGCGGTAACGCCCAACTACGCACCGAGCCCGGCAAGCCGATGAGTGCCGCCGAGCATGGCTTGTCAGTGGGTGAGCAGTTCGAGGCCTACATCGACTGGCGGGCGGACAATCCGTCCGACGACATCATGACCGAGCTGCTCAACGTCGAATTCGTCGACGAGACCGGGACCACGAGGCGGCTGAGACGCGAGGAGATTCTCGTGTACCTCAATGTGGTGGCCGGCGCCGGCAACGAGACGACAACGCGGCTGATCGGTTGGGCGGGCAAGGTTCTCGCCGAGCACCCCGACCAACGCCGCGATCTGGTCGAAAATCCCTCGCTCATCCCTCAGGCGATCGAGGAGCTGCTGCGCTTCGAGCCGCCCGCGCCGCACATGGCCCGGTATGTGACTCGCGACGTCAGCCTCTATGACCAGACGGTGCCGGAAGGCAGCGTGATGATGATGCTGATCGGGGCCGCCTGCCGCGACGAGCGGCAGTTCGGTCCCGATGCAGGCGAATTCAACATCCATCGCGCCGCCCGGCCGCACCTCACGTTCAGTGTCGGCGCCCACTTCTGCCTCGGCTCGGCGCTGGCCCGGCTGGAAGGCCGTGTCGCCCTGGAAGAAATCCTCAAGCGCTTTCCGGAGTGGGAGCCGGATCTGGCCCACGCCACGCTCAGCCCGACGTCGTCGGTGCGGGGCTGGGAAACGCTGCCGACGCTGGTGCCTTGATGACCGGTCGGGTGCAGGGCAAGGTCGCCTTCATCAGCGGGGCTGCTCGCGGTCAAGGCCGCAGCCACGCAGTGCGCCTGGCCCAGGAGGGCGCCGACATCATCGCGATCGACGTGTGTGGACCGATCGATAACCTGGCCTATCCGCATTCCACCCCAGAGGATCTCGCCGAGACTGCCGACCTGGTCAAGAACCTCGACCGGCGCATCGTGACCGCGCAGGTGGACGTCCGCGACTACGCGGGACTCAAAGCCGCCGTGGACAGTGGTGTGGAACAACTTGGCCGGCTCGACATCGTTGTCGCCAACGCGGGGGTGGGCACCGATGGCCGCAGGCTGCACAAGATTCGGGAGAACGTCTGGCAGGACATGATCGACATCAACCTGAGCGGTGTCTGGCACACGGTCAAAGCGGGCGTCCCGCATATTCTTTCGGGTGGCCGCGGCGGGTCGATCGTGCTCACCAGCTCGGTCGGCGGGCGTAAGGCGTACCAGAACACCGGCCACTACGTTGCGGCCAAGCACGGCGTCATCGGGCTGATGCGCGCCTTCGCCGTCGAATTGGGCCAGAACATGATCCGGGTCAACTCGGTGCTGCCTACTCAGGTCAGCACGACGATGGTGATGAACGACAACACCTACCGGCTCTTTCGCCCGGACCTGGCCGAGCCCGGACCCGAAGACTTCGCCCCGATCTCGCAGATGATGCATACCTTGCCGGTGCCCTGGGTGGACCCGGTGGATATCAGCAATGCCGTTTTGTTCTTCGCCTCTGATGAATCACGTTATGTCACTGGCGTTTCGCTTCCCGTCGACGCGGGCAGCTTGCTCAAATAGGCACTAATTCAAATAAGCACAACGAAGTGGAGAAAGCTCATGCCTGAGTTTGATTACGAAAAGATGAAAGAAGAAGCCGCGCAGTACATCAAGTTCGAGAAGGACAAGAAGAACCGAATCGCTTACATCACCTTCGATCGCCCAGACGCCCAGAACGCCACCAGCTTGGGCATGCGACAGCTCTATGCCGACCTGATCCACAAGTGCAACGTGGACGACGACGTCAAGGTCGTGGTAATCCGTGGCGAGGGAGAAGATTTCGGCAGCGGCGGCGACCTGCCCGAACAACGGGGCATGATCGAGAACCCCGGCATGCCGCTGCTGCACGAGCTCGGGATCAACGATGACGACGTGAAATACCCGCCCGGCGGCTCCTACCGCTACCTATCCACTGTGACCGACTTCTACGCCAAAGCCCGCGCGGGAAACCGCCCCCTGCAGGAGCTTCGGAAGGTCAGCATCATCGAGGCCAAGGGCTACTGCTACGGCTGGCACTTCTACCAGGCCGGCGACGCCGACTTGGTGGTCTCCTCCGACGACGCCCTGTTCGGACACCCGGCGTTCCGATATGTCGGCTGGGGACCGCGGCTGTGGTGGTGGGCCGAGACCATGGGCCTGCGCAAGTTCTCCGAAATGCTTTTCACCGGGCGGCCGTTCAGCGCGAAAGAGATGTACGAGTGCGGCTTCCTCAACAGCGTGGTGCCCCGCGAAGACCTGGAAGCGGAGACCCTGAAGTACGCGATGGCCTGTTCGAAGTCCCGTCCGACCGACACAGTGGCGGTGCAGAAGACGTTCCTGGAACTGTATAAGCAGCACAAGGGCGAGTACTTCGGCAGCCTTCTTGTCGGCATGGTCGAGGGCATGCTGCCGATGATCCAGAACGACCAAGAGAATGACGTCGACCTCACCGAGGGCACTTTCAACAAGGGACTCAACAACGTGGTCAAGGACAACGACATGAACTTCCCGCCGGAGTGGCGCCTGAGCCGCTCGGGACGCGCGAAGCCCTGACCATCTTGGAAGAGCTCGCATGTCGGCGCTGAAAGGTTTCAGGGTCGTTGAGCTGGCGGGGTCGGTCGCAGGGGAGTACTGCGGAAAACTGCTGGCCGACTTCGGCGCCGAGGTGATCAAGGTCGAGGCGGCGAGGCGTGGTAGCCCAACTCGGGCTATGGCGCCCGTGCTCGGCGACGCGACCGGATGCGACGGCAGTGCACTGTTCGCCTACCTGAACACCAACAAGCAGTCCGTCGTACTCGAGGGCACCTCGGCCGCCGACGAGCGTCTGCAACAGCTCATCGGCACCGCCGACGCGGTAATCGACGACGGTGGGACGACTGGGGCAGACCGGCACCCGGGTGTGGTGTTCTGCTCGATCACCCCGTTCGGGCAGGACGCTGCCGCCGAATACAAGAATGCGAAGTGCATCAACGTATTCCACGCCAGCGGCTGGGGATATCACACGCCCAGCCATCCGGATCCCAGCAAGCCACCGCTGCAGGGACCGGGCCGGTTCATGGCCGACTACGAAGCGGGACTGGATGCGGCGCTCTGCGTGGCGTCAGCGTTGTTCGGGCGTCTGCACACCGGCCGGGGCGAGTCCATCGACATCTCCGCGCATGCCGTGCTGGTATCCCGTGCCGATTGCATTCTGGGGCGCCTGATCACCGGCGAAGTCCCCGCCCTGGGCACCCGCGACGATTACGACCAGCAGGGTCCGGCATCGTTTTTCGCCTGCGCCGACGGCTTCGTCTACTTGTACATGACCAGCCGCGCGCATTGGCTCGGAGTCAAGAAGCTGATGGGCCGTCCGGTTTGGCTCGACGAATTCGACGACGACTGGCTGGAGTTCTCGGTCACTGAAGAAAAAGTCGCGGCGTTCCAGCAGGGATTCGCGGCGTGGGTCCGCGACCTCGCCAAGGAGACGGCGGCCGACGAAGCCCAGCGCCTGGGCGTGCCGCTGGTTCCGGTCAACGATGCCGCGGATCTGCACCAGTCGCCGCAGTACCGCCACCGCGGCTTCTTTTCCGACGTCAGCCACCCCGTGTTGGGCGACGCGGCATACCCCACCGTGCCGTACCTGCTCAGCGCATCGCCAGCTGAAATCACTACAGCCGCACCTACTCTGGGCCAGCACACCGCGCCGATCGTGGATCGGCTCGCTACTGGGCACCCGCCGCCGGCAGTGCGGTCGGCACAACTCAAGCCGCCGATGAGTCCACGCGGTGGCCCGCTGGAAGGTGTGCGCGTCGTCGAGCTGACGAAGGTGTGGGCAGGCCCGTACGCCGGCAAGCTGTTGGCGCTGCTGGGCGCCGAGGTGATCAAGGTCGAAGCGGCGGCCCTTCCCGAGGAGATGCGGGCCTACGGCGGCACCGACATCAACCATGCACCGTTCTTTCTGAGCATCAATCCCGAGATCCTCAGCGTGGACCTCGACATCAAGTCGGCCGCTGGCATGGCGCAACTGCGTGAGCTGATTGCCCGTAGCGACATCGTCATCAACAACCTGCGCCCGGGCGCAATGGAACGCCAGGGCCTGGGGTACGAGCGGCTCGCCGAGATCAAACCGGACATCATCTCGGTCTCGATCAAAATGTGGGGCAACGACGGACCGCTCGGCCATCAGACCGGCTACGCACCCTGCTTCGCCGCGCTGGCCGGACTCGCTCCGCTGGTCGGGTATCCGGGTGGGCCTCCGCTCGGAACCAGCATGCGTTACGGGGATTCCACGGTTGGCGCCGCGGCCGCATACGCCGCCGTGGTCGCACTGCTGCACCGCGAGCTCAGTGGCACAGGGCAATTCGTCGACATCTCGGCCGTCGAAACACTCTCCTCGATGATCGGGGATTGCCTGCTGGAACAAAGCCTTACGGGACGACGCCTCGGGCCCGACGGCAATCACCACGCCGACATGTGCCCACACGGCTGCTATCCCTGTTCGGACGGCGCGTGGGTCAGCGTGGCGGTCTCCAGCGACGACGAATGGCGCCGGTTGTCCGACGTGCTCGATGCTCCCGCGCTGGCCGACGATCCCCGCTACGCCGCAGCTGCGGACCGACGTAAGCACGTCGACGCCCTCGACGCCGATCTCGCGCTGCTGACCCGCAACCTCGATGCCGAGGATCTCGCACGTCGTCTGCGCGTTGCGGGCGTGCCGGCCACCAAGAGCGCCAGCGCGATTGATGTGATTGGCGATCAACAACTCTGGGACCGCGAGCTGTACCGCTTTGTCTCTGATCACCGCGAAGGCCAGCGGCCAATATTGGGGCCGCCGTGGCGGTTGGCACGTGGGCCCGCACGCATCGAGCGGGGCGCGCCCGACCTGGGCGAGGACACCGACTATGTCCTGCACGAAATACTGGGCGTGGATGTGCCGTCGCAGGCGGCCGGATCACCGAAGACGGGCGGAACATGACGGCGACACTGGCGCAGACCGCGGCCCTGGTGACCGGTGCCAGCAGCGGCATCGGTGCGGCAACAGCGAAAGCTCTCGCCTCCCAAGGGGCCGCGGTCGCCCTGCTGGCACGCCGGGCCGAACGGCTGGCGGACCTGAAAGCCGATATCGAATCCTCGGGTGGCACAGCGTTGGTCCTGCCCGCCGACGTCACCGACGCCGAGCAAGTGGCGTCCGCCGTGCGGCAAACCATCGCGGAGTTGGGACGCCTCGACATCCTGGTCAACAATGCCGGCCTGATGCAGTCGGCGCCCGTGACCGAGGCCTCGGTCACGGACTGGGATCAGATGGTAGGCGTCAACCTGCAGGGCGTCCTGTACGCCACCCGCGCGGCGCTGCCACACCTGATCGAGGCGGCCGCGGACTCCACGCGCGGCGTCGCCGACCTGGTCACCATCAGTTCCACCGCCGGGTGGGTGGCCCGCCCGAACACCGCGGTCTATTCGATGACCAAATTCGGCGTGAACGCGTTCAGCGAGGGACTCCGCCAAGAGGTACTCGGCAAGCGGGTCCGGGTCGGAGTGTTGGGTCCCGGAACCGTCGATACCGAAATCTTCAGCCACCTGGCCGAATCTTCGCGGGCGGCGATCGAACGGCAGACGGCCGGCATGGTCATGCTGCGGCCGGAAGATATCGCCGATGCGGTGCTGTTCATGGTGACCCGAGACCGCCGGGTGGCCGTCAACCACATGCTGGTGCGCGCCGCCGAACAGACCTGGTGACCGTGACGTCGCAGTGGGTCACCGGTGACCAGTCCGGGTTGGCAATTCCCGCTGACCCCGCGTCGTTGCGCGATGGTGGGGCACGGTTCCTCACCGAGGCATTCCGGGCTTCCGGCATCCTCACCGACGGCAATGCCGTCACCGGGATTACGAACTTCGCCGAGGTGCGCGGCGGCAGCACGGGACGCAAGGTCATGCTGTCGGTCGAATACGACGTGGCCATGCCGGGTCTGCGCGCCGACTTGTTCGTCAAGTTCTCCCGCGATCTCGACAACGCGGTGCGCGATCGCGGCAAGACGCAGATGGAGCCGGAAGTTCGGTTCGCTTCGCTGTCACGGGCGCCCGGGTTTCCCATCGCGGTGCCCAGCGCGTTCTTTGGCGACTACCACCGGCGGAGCGGAACCGGGATTCTGATCACCGAGCGAATCCGATTCGGCGACAACGGAATCGAACGGCAATACCACAAGTGCCTCGATTACGACATGCCCGAACCGCTCGAGCACTACCGCGCGCTACTGACAGCCCTGGCCCGACTTGCCGGCACCCATCGATCCGGGCGGCTTCCGGCGGCGCAGACCGCGCATTTTCCGCTGGATGTCCAGGCCGCGACGGTGGGAGAGCGGACACCGTTGTCCGTCGAAAAACTGGAACGACGGGTGAACCAGCTAGCCGAATTCACCCAAACCGATCCCGGGTTGTTGCCCGCAAACGTCGGCTCGCCGGAATTCCTGGGACGCCTGCGCGACGACGTGCTCCGCCTCGCGCACCACGAGCCCACGGTCACCAGCCAACTGGCCGACGACACCGACTATGTCGCGCTGTGCCATTGGAACGCCAACATCGACAACGCGTGGTTCTGGCGAGACACCGACGACGTTCTGCAGTGCGGCCTGATGGACTGGGGATGCGTCGGCCAAATGAATCTGGGCATGGCCATTTGGGGCGCCATGTCCGCCGCCGAAACCGAGCTGTGGGACGCCCATCTCGACGAGTTGCTGCAGCTGTTCGTCACAGAGTTCCGGCGTTCCGGCGGTCCGCAACTCGATCCGGCCCGGTTGCGGCGGCATACATTGCTTTACGCGGCCGCGATGGGAGTCGTCTGGCTGTTTGATGTACCGGCCTTGATACGCAAGCGATTCGACACCGTGCCCAGCACGCGTAAGGATCCGGGTATCAGAGACGACGAAAGCGTGCGCGCGCCGCTGCAGATGCTGTCGAACCTGCTGAGCGCGTGGGAGCGGCATCGGGTGGG
>NZ_JBVAXR010000042.1:0-36670 GCF_055419445.1 Mycobacterium sp. IDUB_19
TAACCGATCAGCACCGCATACCGCGGCTTGATCACCTCGTCGATGAGCGCCAGCCGCTCGTCGAACGGAATGAACGCCGACTTCATCGCATTGATGGTGAACCGCTCGAGGTCGCTCCACCCGTAGCCGAAAGCCTCGACCAGCCGGTGCATCTCGAGGCTCATCGTGGTGTCGCTCATCAACCGGTTGTCGGTGTTGACGGTGACCCGGAACCGCGCGCGGGCCAGCAGGTCGAACGGGTGGTCGGCGATGCTCTTGACCGCGCCGGTCTGCACGTTCGAGCTCGGGCATAGCTCCAGCGGAATTCGCTTGTCGCGCAGGATCGATGCCAGCCTGCCCAGCTCGACGCCGCCGCCCTCGACGACCTCGATATCGTCGACGATCCGCACACCATGACCAAGCCGGTCGGCGCCGCAGAACGCGATCGCGTCGTGGATGGACGGCAGGCCGAATGCCTCACCGGCGTGAATAGTGAAGCGGGCGTTGTGGTCTCGCATGTATTCGAATGCGTCCAGGTGCCGGGTCGGCGGGTTGCCGGCCTCGGCACCGGCGATGTCGAAGCCCACAACGCCCCTGTCCCGGAAGCGAATTGCCAACTCGGCGATCTCGCGGGACAGCGCGGCGTGGCGCATCGCGGTAACCAGTAGACGCACCACGATTGGGCGTCCGGCCGCCGCGGCGGCCTTCTCGCCGGCGGCGAAGCCCTCCAGCACGGCGTCGACGATCTCGTCGAAGGACAAGCCGCAGTTGATGTGCAGTTCCGGGGCGAACCGGACCTCGGCGTAGACCACGGAGTCGGCGGCCAGATCCTCGACGCACTCGTAGCCGACGCGGTATAGCGCCTCGGGCGTCTGCATCACCGCCACGGTGTGCGAGAACGGCTCCAGGTACCGCTCCAGCGAGCCGCTGTGCGACCGGGTGCGAAACCACGTCGCCAGCTCTTCGGCGTCGGTGGCGGGCAGCTCGTCGTAACCGATCTGGCCGGCAATATCCAGCACGGTCGACGGACGCAATCCCCCGTCGAGGTGATCGTGCAGCAGGGCCTTGGGCGCCTGCTGGATCTGCCGCAAATCCAGCGGGGCGCTCACGAGACGATCCGATCGATGATCAGCGGCCGCGACGGCGGTGCCGTGTCGCCGACGCTGAAGGCGCCGTCCAGTTCGGCCATCGCGGCGCCGAAGCGTTCGGGGGTGTCGGTGTAGAGGGTGAACAACGGCTCACCGGCGACAACCGGCTCACCCGGGCGCCGATGAATCCGGACGCCGGCGCCAGACTGCACCTGCCCACCCGGACGGGATCTACCCGCACCGAGTCGCCAAGCTGTCAGCCCCACTGCCATAGCGTCGATGTTCCCCATTGTGCCGCTCCGCGCGGCGATCACGGTCTCCGAATGTGCACCGATTGGCAACGGTACCGACAAGTTGCCACCCTGAGCGGCGACCAGCCGGCGGAATCGGTCCATCGCGGTGCCGTCACGCAGCGTCTGGCCGGGATCACGGCCGTCGATCCCGGCAAGCTCGAGCATCTCGGCGGCCAGCCGAACCGTCAGTTCCACGACGTCGGGCGGCCCGCCGCCGGCCAGCACGTCGAGCGCCTCGGCAACCTCGATCGCGTTGCCGACGGTCGCTCCCAGCGGGCAGTCCATGTCCGTCAACAGCGCATGCGTGGGCACGCCGTGCGCCGCGCCCAATGCGACCATCGTGTGGGCCAGTTCGCGGCACTGCGCCTCCGACGGCAGAAACGCGCCCGCGCCTGCCTTCACGTCAAGCACCAGCGCGCCGACGCCCTCGGCGAGCTTCTTGCTCATCACCGAGGTGGCCAGCAACGGCAACGACTCGACCGTGGCGGTGATGTCGCGCAGCGCGTAGAGCTTCTTGTCGGCGGGCGCCAGCTCACCGGCGGCGAATATCGCCGCGCCGATATCGCAAAGCTGTTGGCGCACTTGCGCAATGGTGATTTCCGCGGAGAAGCCGGCGATCGATTCCAGCTTGTCCAGGGTGCCGCCGGTGTGGCCCAACCCGCGGCCGGAGACCTTGGGAATCGCAGCGCCACAGGCGGCGACGACGGGCACCAGCACCAGCGTGGTCTTGTCTCCGACCCCGCCGGTCGAATGCTTGTCCACGGTGGCCAACGATTTACCGCCCGCCCGCAGATCGCTGAAATCCAGCCGATCGCCCGATGCCACCATCGCCGCCGTCCACCTGGCGATCTCGCGGTGGTCCATGCCGCGCCAGAAGATCGCCATCAACAACGCCGCCATCTGCTCATCGGCGACACGGCCATCGGTATAGGCGTCGACCACCCAGTCGATCGCGGCATCGGACAGCCGACCGCCGTCGCGCTTGGTCCTGATAACCGTCGGAGCGTCGAATGCGAAGTCGGTCAACGACGTTCCCGGGCCAGATCGTCGGCGTCGAACGGATCGGGCAACAGATCTTCGAGGCGGCGCGGGCCGGCCGGATGGGCAATCAGCAGGTCTCGTCCACCGTGCTCCAGCAGCACTTGGCGACACCGTCCACACGGCATCAACAAGTCACCCTGTGAGTCAACGCACACCAGGGCGATCAACCGGCCGCCGCCGGTCGTGTGCAGGGCAGACACCACACCGCATTCGGCACACAGACCCAGGCCATATGAGACATTCTCCACATTGCAGCCGGTCACGACGCGACCGTCGTCAACCAACGAGGCAGCACCCACCGGGAATTGCGAATACGGGGCATAAGCTCCCGCCGCGGCCTGTATTGCTTTGTCCCGCAGCAAATTCCAATCAATTTCAGGCATACCGCAACCCCAATCACCAATGGGCTTACTCGAGAAGGCCAACTCTAACTCTGGCACGAAAACACCTTTCGCGAATGGTGTTGGTTGGTTCCGGACCCATCGTTGCGGGGCTAAGCTCGATTGCCCGGCATAAGTTTCGCGGACAACATGAGGACCGGTTTGAGCACACAGGCGACAACCGCAGATTCGGGATCACCGACACCGCCACCGGAGTCGTCACGCAAGCGGCGACCACCCCGGACCCTGTATC
Source organism: Mycobacterium sp. IDUB_19 (assembly GCF_055419445.1). NCBI lineage: Bacteria > Bacillati > Actinomycetota > Actinomycetes > Mycobacteriales > Mycobacteriaceae > Mycobacterium > Mycobacterium sp. IDUB_19. The sequence continues at coordinate 3,035 of NZ_JBVAXR010000042.1, forward strand.
GGGGAGATCCGGGTATGTGGTCGTGGGTGCTGCATCGCATCACCGGCGCGACGATCTTCTTCTTCCTGTTCGTGCACGTCCTGGACACCGCCCTGGTCCGGGTGAGCCCGCAGGCCTACAACGAAGTGATCGCGACCTACAAGACCCCGATCGTCGGCCTGATGGAGTTCGGCCTGGTCGCCGCGGTGCTGTACCACGCACTCAACGGGATCCGCATCATCTTGATCGACTTCTGGGCCGAGGGTCCCCGCCACCAGAAGACGATGTTGTGGGTCATCGCGGCGATCTACCTGTTGGTCATGGTGCCGGCGGCGGTGGCCATCGGCATTCACATGATGGGGCACTTCCGATGAGCAGCCCCGACCTTCAGCTCGGCTCCCAAAAGTCCAGAAGCGAGGCAGCACCGGTTCTGCAGCGCAGCCACGATCGGCCGCCCAGCCTGGACAATCCGCGCTCTCCACGCCGTCGTGCCGGCATCCCCAACTTCGAGAAATTCGCGTGGCTGTTCATGCGGTTTTCCGGCGTCGCTCTGGTGTTCCTGGCGATCGGGCACTTGTTCGTCATGCTGATGTGGGAAAACGGCGTGTACCGCATCGACTTCAACTATGTGGCGCAGCGCTGGGCCTCGCCGTTCTGGCAATTCTGGGATCTGGCCCTACTGTGGCTGGCGCAATTGCACGGCGGTAACGGCCTGCGCACCATCATCGACGACTACAGCCGCAAAGACAGCACCCGGTTTTGGCTGAACAGCCTGCTGTTGTTGTCGATGGGGTTCACGCTGGTGCTGGGTACCTACGTGTTGATGACATTCGACGCCAATATCGGAGGCTGACCCGTTGATCCAGCAACACCGATACGACGTGGTGATCGTCGGCGCGGGCGGTGCCGGAATGCGGGCAGCCGTCGAGGCCGGCCCCCACGTGCGAACCGCGGTGCTGACCAAGCTCTACCCCACCCGCAGCCACACCGGCGCCGCCCAGGGCGGCATGTGTGCCGCGCTGGCCAACGTCGAAGACGACAACTGGGAATGGCACACCTTCGACACCGTCAAGGGCGGTGACTATCTCGCGGACCAGGACGCCGTGGAGATCATGTGCAAGGAAGCCATCGACGCGGTGCTCGACCTGGAGAAAATGGGGATGCCGTTCAACCGCACCCCCGAGGGTCGTATCGACCAGCGCCGGTTCGGCGGTCACACCCGCGACCACGGCAAGGCCCCGGTGCGCCGGGCCTGCTACGCAGCGGACCGCACCGGCCACATGATCCTGCAGACGCTCTACCAAAACTGCGTCAAGCACGACGTGCAGTTCTTCAACGAGTTCTACGCGCTCGATCTGGTGCTCACCCAGACGCCGAGCGGGCCGGTGGCCACCGGCGTAGTCGCCTACGAGCTGGCCACCGGACGTATCCACGTCTTCCACGCCAAGGCCGTGGTGCTCGCGACCGGCGGTTCGGGCCGCATGTACAAGACCACCTCCAACGCGCACACGCTGACCGGCGACGGCATCGGCATCGTCTTCCGCAAGGGACTTCCGTTGGAGGACATGGAGTTTCACCAGTTCCACCCGACGGGTCTGGCCGGGCTGGGCATCTTGATCTCCGAGGCGGTGCGCGGCGAGGGCGGCCGGTTGCTCAACGGCGAGGGTGAGCGCTTCATGGAGCGCTACGCCCCGACGATCGTCGACCTGGCGCCCCGCGACATCGTGGCCCGCTCGATGGTGCTGGAGGTTCTGGAGGGCCGCGGCGCCGGCCCGCTCAAGGACTACGTCTACATCGACGTCCGCCACCTGGGCGAGGACGTGCTGGAGTCCAAGCTGCCCGACATCACCGAGTTCGCCCGCACCTATCTGGGTGTGGACCCGGTCAAAGAGCTGGTGCCGGTCTACCCGACGTGTCACTACGTGATGGGTGGCATCCCCACCACGGTCACCGGACAGGTATTGCGGGACAACACATCTACCGTCCCGGGCCTGTACGCGGCCGGCGAGTGCGCGTGCGTGTCGGTACACGGTGCCAACCGGCTGGGCACCAACTCGCTGCTGGACATCAACGTCTTCGGCCGCCGCGCCGGCACCGCCGCGGCCAGTTACGCCCGGGGCCACGACTTCGTCGACATGCCACCGAATCCGGAGGCGATGGTTCTCGGCTGGGTGGCCGACATCCTGTCCGAGCAGGGCAGCGAACGTGTCGCCGACATCCGCGGCGCCCTGCAGCAGACGATGGACAACAACGCCGCGGTGTTCCGCACCGAGGAGACGCTGAAGCAGGCGCTCACCGACATCCACGCGCTCAAGGAGCGCTACTCCCGAATCACGGTGCACGACAAGGGGAAACGGTTCAACAGCGACTTGCTGGAAGCCATCGAGCTGGGCTTCTTGCTGGAGCTGGCCGAAGTCACCGTGGTCGGCGCCTTGAACCGCAAGGAGTCCCGCGGCGGCCACGCCCGCGAGGATTACCCGAACCGCGACGACGTCAACTACATGCGCCACACGATGGCTTACAAGCAGGGCAGCGAGCTGTTGAGCGACATCGCGCTCGACTTCAAACCCGTCGTGCAGACGCGCTATGAACCCAAGGAGCGGAAGTACTGATGTCTGTCGAAGAAGCGGAGGCACCGCAGGCACTGCCCGGCGAGCCGCCCCTGCCGGCGGTTCCGGACGGCGCGGTGATGGTGACCCTAAAGATCGCGCGGTTCAACCCGGACGAGCCCGACGCGTTCACGAAAACCGGTGGCTGGCAAAGCTTTCGGGTCCCCTGCCTGCCCAGCGACCGGCTACTCAACCTGCTGATCTACATCAAGGGCTACCTGGACGGCACGCTCACCTTCCGGCGATCCTGCGCGCACGGCGTGTGCGGGTCGGACGCGATGCGGATCAACGGCGTGAACCGGCTGGCCTGCAAAGTGCTGATGCGCGACCTGCTGCCCGCGGAAAAGCCAGGGAAGGCGCTGACCATCACCGTCGAACCGATCCGCGGGCTGCCGGTGCAGAAGGACCTGGTGGTCGACATGGAGCCGTTCTTCGACGCCTACCGCGCGGTGAAGCCCTACCTGGTCACCACCGGCAACCCGCCGACCCGGGAGCGGATCCAAAGCCCCACCGACAGAGCCCGTTACGACGACACCACCAAGTGCATCCTGTGCGCGTGCTGCACCACCAGCTGCCCGGTGTTCTGGAGCGAGGGCAGCTACTTCGGTCCCGCCGCGATCGTCAACGCACACCGGTTCATCTTCGACAGCCGCGACGAGGCGGCCGGTGAGCGCCTCGACATCCTCAACGAGGTCGACGGCGTGTGGCGCTGCCGCACCACGTTCAACTGCACCGAGTCCTGCCCGCGCGGCATTCAGGTCACCAAGGCGATCCAGGAGGTCAAGCGCGCACTGCTGTTCTCACGCTGAGACCAGCGGTGTTGCACTGGGCGACCAGGTCGTCGACCACGGCCTGCCACGACTGTTCGTCGATGCAGAGCTGGCTGGCGGTGAGCACCAGGCGGTCGGGTTCTCCCGGCAGCAGCGAGACCGCGAACAACCGGCCGGTGTGCATATCGAAGCTGGCCAGATGCCGCGCGACGACGTCGGTGACCGTGCCGCCGGGGGGTTCGACTCCCCACGCCCATCCGCCGCCCGGGCGGGTCATCCAGATCTTCAATTTCGACTCGAACACGGTGCCGAGGTCGGGGTGAGCGGCGAAGACCGCGTCGACCGCGGCGCGGATGCGCGCCTGGTCCAGCCGCGGTTCGGCGACCAGCACCTCGGTATGGGTGGCGGGCTCGATGTCCTCCAGCCGGGGAGGTTCGTCGAAATAGCAGTAGGTCATCGCCACAGCCTCACCGACCTGCCTCAACGGATTCTTGGAGGATCCTTGGTCACACTTGGCGCAGCTGTGTCGTCTTGAAGGGTATGACGCAGAAAACCCGTATCGAGCCCCTCCCACCCAAGCGCGCCGGCCTGCTGACCCGCGCCATATACCGGGTCGCCAAGCGCCGCTACGGCCAGGTTCCCGAACCGTTCGCGGTGGCCGCGCATCATCGCCGGCTGATGGTCGCCAGCGCCGTACACGAGACGATGATCGACCGGGCGTCGCGGACGCTGCCGGTCAGCGTGCGGGAGCTTGCGGTGTTCTGGACCGCACGCGCGATCGGCTGTTCGTGGTGCGTCGACTTCGGGGCGATGCTGCAGCGCCTCGACGGGCTGGACATGGAGCGGCTCAAGGAGATCGACAGCTACGCCACCTCAACGGCTTTCACCGACAACGAGCGCGCCGCCATCGCTTATGCCGATGCGATGACCATCGATCCGCACACCGTCACCGACGAACAGGTCGCCGACCTACGGGCCCGGTTCGGCGATGCCGGGGTGATCGAGCTGACTTATCAGATCGGGGTCGAGAACATGCGGGCCCGGATGAACTCCGCGCTGGGCATCACCGAGCAGGGCTTCAATTCCGGTGACAGTTGCCGTATTCCGTGGGCTAGCGAGAGTACAGCGGGGAGCCAGTGAACTTGTCGGGATTGGCGACGTCCCATAGGGCGCAGACTTTTCCGTCGCGCACCGTCATGGCCATGATCCGCGGCATCATCTCCCGATACCCATCGCTGGCGGGGACGCCCGCGGTGTAGCCGCCCAATTCGCCGTTGACCAGCCCCAGCTGATACGAGGTGAACATCGCCGGGCCGTAACGGTTGGCCAGGCCGAAGAAGAACCGGGCCACCTTGTCGGCCCCGTGGATGACGTTGATTGCCGTGGGCGCCTTGCCATTCGAATCGCCGGTCAACGTCACGTCCGGATGCAGCAGCGCCACCACGGCTTCCAGGTCGCCGGCGGCCATCGCGGCCATCAACTTACCGACCACCTCGTTGTGCGACGGATCGGGCTTTGGCGGCGCCTGGCCCGCGACCGCCTTGCGGGCCCGCGACGCCAGCTGCCGGGCGGCGGGCTCGTTGGTTCCCAGCACCTCGGCCACCTCGGAGAACGGCATCGAGAACCCGTCGTGCAACACGAACGCGATCCGCTGATCGGGCGACAACCGCTCCAGCACCACCATCGCCGCGAACCGGGCGTCCTCGCGGGCCACCACCGCGGACAGCGGATCGGCACCGTCAAAGCCGGTCACCACCGGCTCGGGTAGCCAGTTGCCGGTGTAGGTCTCGCGACGGTGCGCGGCCGACCGCAGCCGGTCCAGCCCGAGCCGGCTCACCACGGTGGTCAGCCAGGCCCGCAAGTCGGCGATCTCTGTTCCCTTTTTGGGGTCCTGTTTGTCCAAGCGCAGCCAGGCTTCCTGGACGATGTCTTCCGCGTCGGCCACGGTGCCCGTCACCCGGTAGGCAACCGCCATCAGATGCGGACGCAGTGCTTCGAAATCGGTGACCTGCGTTGCGGTCATGTCCCGAGCGTAACGCCACGGACAATTTCGACGCCGAAAGTCGCAGTGGCGTTACGCTCACGGGCACGATGACTGACCACCTTTGGCTGCACTTCACCCGGCACGGGCCGAACAACACGGCGCCGGTCATCACTCGCGGCGAGGGCGTGACCATCTTCGACGACCGCGGCAAGAGCTACCTCGACGGGCTGTCCGGGCTGTTCACCGTGCAGGTCGGCCACGGCCGCACCGAGCTTGCCGAGGTGGCGGCCCGGCAAGCGAGCACGCTGGCGTACTTCCCGCTGTGGGGATATGCCACCCCGACCGCGATCGAGCTCGCCGAGCGTCTGGCACATTACGCCCCAGGCGAGCTGAACCGGGTCTTTTTCACCACCGGCGGCACCGAGGCCGTCGAGACCGCGTGGAAAGTGGCCAAGCAGTATTTCAAGCTCACCGGTAAACCCGGGAAACACAAAGTGATTTCGCGCGCGATCGCCTACCACGGCACCACCCAGGGCGCGCTCGCGATCACCGGGCTGCCCCGCTTCAAGGCGCCGTTCGAGCCGGTGACGCCGGGCGGCTTCCGGGTGCCCAACACGAACTTCTACCGGGCGCCCGAACCGTTTCAGACCGATGCAAAAGCCTTTGGGCTGTGGGCCGCCGACCGGATCGCCGAGGCGATCGAGTTCGAGGGGCCCGAGACCGTGGCCGCGGTGTTCCTGGAGCCGGTGCAGAACGCCGGCGGCAGCATCCCCGCTCCCCCAGGCTATTTCGAGCGAGTCCGGGAGATCTGCGACTCCTACGACGTGCTGCTGGTCTCCGACGAAGTGATCTGCGCGTTCGGCCGGATCGGCTCGATGTTCGCCTGTGACGACGTCGGCTACGTGCCCGACATGATCACCTGCGCCAAGGGCATGACGTCGGGCTACTCGCCGCTCGGCGCGATGATCGCCACCGAGAAGCTGTTCGAGCCGTTCAACGACGGCGCCACGATGTTCCCGCACGGGTATACCTTTGGCGGCCATCCGGTTTCGGCCGCCGTCGCGCTGGCCAATCTCGACATCTTCGAGCGCGAAGGCCTCAACGACCACGTCAAGACCCACGCGCCCGCCTTCCGCGCCACCCTGGAAAAGCTGTACGACCTGCCCATCGTCGGCGACATCCGCGGCGAGGGGTTCTTCTACGGCGTCGAGCTGGTCAAGGACAAGGCGACCAGGCAGACCTTCACCGACACCGAACGCCAGTCCCTACTGGGCCACGTGTCCTCGGCCCTCTTCGAAGCCGGGTTGTATTGCCGCACCGATGACCGCGGCGATTCCGTCGTCCAACTGGCCCCGCCGCTGATCAGCGGTCAGGCCGAATTCGACACGATCGAATCGATCCTGCGCGGCGTGCTCAGCGAGGCGTACACGCGGCTCTAGCGGTGCCGGTGGCCATCATCAGCTGGCGGGCGTGCGCCGCGCTCGGGTTGCTCACGAACCGCGATAGCGAGTTGCACAGCCAGGCGAGCGCGGACCGCGCATCGGGGTCGGGCGTGGTGTCGCGATGCATCTCCAGCTCGGCCAACACCTGATCGAGTCCGGTACGCCGCACCTGGGTCGACTTCTCCACCTGCTTGAGCAGCTGCTCCAGCGATCGCGGCGAGGTGCCAGACCCATTTGTGCCATCGCGGCGCCGCCATTTCGACCACAATCGCCCGTTTGGAATGGCACACCCTTTTCGACGTTGACGGCTGTTGACTCCTGCCAGAGTAGTGCGTCGACCCGGCCGCCGTCCCGCAGGTGAACTTGTCACATCCGCCTCAGCAGTCACAGCGCGGCTCCCGCGAATTCGGCGGCCAATCGCCTAGTCTGCACAATCAATGAGCTTCTTACGTTCTGCATCATGCCTGGCAGCGGCCGTTTTTATGATGGCCGCTCCGGCCGCGCCGGGTATGCCGGCCGCGCTCGCGGAGCCGACCCCAGGAGCCAATGCCGGGGCGCCGAACTGCCCGTTCAAGGTGAACACTCCGCCCGCGGTCGACTCCTCGGAGGTGCCGCAAGCCGGTGACCCGCCGATCCCGCTGGCGGTGCCCCCCAAACCGGTGGGCGGCGAGGCGCTGTCCAGCTGCGGCATCGTCGCCGCGCCCGATACACCGGCGCTGCCGACCGACGTCTCCGCCGAGGCTTGGGTGGTCGCGGACCTGGATAGCGGCGCGGTGATCGCGGCGAAGGATCCGCACGGCCGCCAGCGCCCGGCCAGCATCATCAAGGTGTTGGTCGCGATGGCGTCGCTGAACGCACTGCCGCTCAACAAATCGGTGGTCGGAACGGCCGACGACGCGGCCGCCGAGGGCACCAAGGTGGGCGTCGACGACGGCGGCGTCTACACCGTCAACCAGCTGCTGCACGGGTTGCTGATGCACTCCGGTAACGACGCGGCGCACGCGCTGGCCATGCAGCTGGGCGGGATGCAGCAGGCGCTGGAGAAGATCAACGTGCTGGCCGCCAAGCTCGGCGGGCAGGACACCCGGGTGGCGACGCCGTCGGGGCTGGACGGGCCCGGCATGAGCACCTCGGCCTACGACATCGGCCTGTTCTACCGATACGCCTGGCAGAACCCGAGTTTCGCCGACATCGTCGCGACGCGGACGTTCGACTTCCCCGGCCACGGCGACCACCCGGGCTACGAGCTGGAAAACGACAACCAGCTGCTCTACAAGTACCCGGGCGCGCTGGGCGGTAAGACCGGCTACACCGACGATGCCGGCCAGACCTTCGTGGGCGCGGCAAACCGCAACGGCCGACGGCTGATGGCGGTACTGATGCACGGCACCCGGCAGCCGATCGCACCCTGGGAGCAGGCGGCGCACCTGCTGGACTACGGCTTCGCCACCGCGCAGGGCACCCAGGTCGGCGCGCTGATCGCGCCCGACCCCTCGTTGGCGCCCAAGCAGGACAGCGCCGCCGACCGGCCCGGCGCCGGCTCCCAGGCGGCGGGGTTGTTGCCGTCGGCCGACGCGTTGCCGGTGCGGGTGGGTGTGGGCATCATCGGCGCCATCGTCGTGTTCACGTTGATCATGGTCGCGCGGTCGATGAACCGCCGGCCGCAACATCAGCACCGTTGACCGCGAAAGTTTGCTGTGGCACCGTCGTGCGGATGACTGAACCCCTGTACGAGGATTCCGGCCTCCGGCTCGACGAGGACGGGATCACGATCCGCCGCTACTACTTTCCGTTGGCCAGCCCAAAGCGAATCGCGTACAGCGAGATCCAGGGCATCAAGACCGAAGAGATGACCTGGAATTCCGGCAAGGGCAGGGTCTGGGGTGCGGGCGACCCGCGCTACTGGTTCCCGCTGGACGTCCGCCGGGCCGGCAAGCAAACCCTGCTGGTGCTCGAGCTCGGCCGCCACGTACGGCCGTGCATCAGCCCCGACGACCCCGGCCGTGTCGTCGAGTTGCTGCGCGATCGGGTGCCGATCACTCATAACGATTAGCTGAAAGCCTCGATGCTTTAGCGCATCGCCGGTAGCGTCGAGCGTCTAATTCGCTACCCCGGTGGCAAAGCACGAGGGTAAATGAGCAAAACAGCGAATCTACCGACTTCTAGTCCGCCATTTCTGCCGCGGATGATCACCCGCTTTGCGGTGCTGATCGTCCTGCTGTGGGTGGGGCTGACCGCCGTCGTCAATCTCGCCATCCCCCAGTTGGAAGTGGTCGGCAAAGCACACTCGGTCTCGTTGAGCCCGAAAGACGCGGCTGCGGTTCAGGCGATCAAGCACGTGGGTCAGGTATTCCATGAGTTTGAGTCCAATAGCTCGGTGACGATTGTGCTGGAAGCCGACAAGCCACTCGATAACGATGCGCACCGGTTCTACAACGAGATGATGCGCAAGCTTTCGGCGGACACCCAGCACGTCGCGCACATTCAGGACTTCTGGAGTGATCCGCTGACAGCGGGGGGATCGCAAAGCCCGGACGATAAAGCCGCCTACGTCGTGGTGTACCTCGTCGGCAACAACGAAACACAGGCATACAACTCGGTTCACGCCGTCCGGAATATCGTGAATAGCACACCGGCGCCGCGCGGGGTCAAGGCATACATCACCGGTCCGTACGCGCTTATCGCAGACCAAACCGAGGCCGGCGACAAGAGTGTCGTCAAGGTCACCCTGATCACCAGCCTGGTGATCGCGGTGATGTTGCTCTTCATCTACCGATCCGTCGTCACCATGGTTCTCGTCCTGGTCATGGTTGGAATCGAGCTGGGGGCGATCCGCGGGTTCGTCGCCTTTCTCGCCTACCACAACGTTTTTGGTCTTTCGACCTTCGCGACAAACTTGCTTACCCTGCTAGCCATTGCCGCCAGCACGGACTACGCGATATTCATGCTCGGCCGTTACCACGAGGCGCGCCATACCGGCGAAGATCGGGAAACTGCCTTCTACACGATGTTTCACGGGACCGCCCATGTGATCCTGGGCTCCGGCCTGACCATCGCCGGCGCCATGTATTGCCTGAGCCTTGCCCGACTTCCGTACTTCAAGACGCTCGGCGCTCCGTGTGCCATCGGCATGTTGGTTGCGGTCCTCGCCGCGCTCACGCTCGGGCCCGCGGTGCTGACCGTCGCCAGCTTCTTCAAGCTCTTGGACCCCAAGCGACGGCCGAACACTCGGCGGTGGCGCCGGGTGGGAACCGCAATCGTCCGCTGGCCCGGCCCGGTGCTCGCCGCAACGTGCGCAGTGGCATCCATCGGCCTGCTGGCCCTGCCGAATTACAAGACGACTTACGATCTGCGCAAATTCATGTCCCCCAGCATGCCGTCCAATGTCGGAGATGCGGCCGTCCGCCGGCACTTTCCACAGGCCGGGCTGAACCCCGAGGTGCTGTTGATCGAATCCGATCACGACATGCGCGATCCGGTGGACACGCTGGTGTTGGACAAGGTCGCAAAAGCTATCTTTCACAGCCCCGGCATCGCGCAGGTCAAATCGATAACCCGACCCTTGGGCAGAACTATCGACCATACGTCGATTCCATTCATCATCAGTATGCAGGCCGCGATGAATGCCGAAAACGCGGAATTCATGAAGGGCCGAGTGGACGACATGGTGGTCCAGGAACACGCGATGGACGTATCGATCGAAGCGATGCATCGCATGTATGACCTGATGGGCCAGATCGTCGACAATACCGTCGACATGGATCACCTCACACACGACATGTCGAATATCACCGACACCATAAGGGATCATCTTGCCGACCTATCGGATTTCCTCCGCCCGATTGGCAGTTACTTCTACTGGGAAAAGCATTGCTTCGATATCCCCATCTGCTGGGCGATCAGATCGATATTCGACACGTTCGACAACGTGGACCAGCTGAGCGAGAAGCTTGGGTATCTCGCCAAAGATTTGGATGTCCTCATCCGACTCCTGCCGGAGATGCGGGCGCAGATGCTGCCGATGATTTCGACGATGACGATCATGCGCGACACGCTCGTCGTCTGGCACGGCACACTTGCGTCCTTCTACAAGGAACAGGAGATGAATAGCAAAGACCCGGGCGCGATGGGCCGGGTCTTTGACGCCGCTCAGGTTGACGATTCGTTCTATCTGCCGCAGTCGGCCTTTGACAATCCGGGTTTCAAGCGGGTCCTGAGCATGTTCTTGTCGCCGGATGGCAGGGCAGCCCGCTTCATCATTGGGCTGGAGGGAGATCCCGCAACGCCCGAGGGCATCGCCCGGGTCGAGCCGATCCAGCAGGCGGCCAAAGAGGCCATCAAGGGAACTCCCCTGCAGGGGGCGGTGATCTCGATGGGCGGCGTCGCCGCCACGTTCAGAGACCTCCAAGAGGGCGCCTTATACGATTTTCTGATCGCCGTAGTGGCCGCGATCAGTCTCATTCTGATCATCATGATGATCGTCACCCGAAGCGTGATTGCCGCCGCCGCCATCGTCGGGACGGTGCTGCTTTCCCTGGGCTCCTCCTTCGGCCTGTCGGTGCTCCTCTGGCAAGACCTTCTCGGCATCGACTTGTACTGGCTGGTGTTGGCGATGTCGGTGATCCTGCTGTTGGCCGTCGGATCGGACTACAACCTGTTGCTGATCTCCCGGCTCAAAGAGGAAATCGGCGCCGGTCTGAATACCGGAATCATCCGCGCGATGGCCGGCACCGGCGGAGTGGTGACGGCCGCCGGCATGGTCTTCGCCGTCACCATGTCGCTGTTCGTCTTCAGCGATTTGCGGATCATCGGTCAGATTGGCACGACCATCGGCCTGGGCTTACTTTTCGACACGCTGATCGTGCGTTCGTTCATGACCCCGTCGATTGCCGCATTGCTCGGACGCTGGTTCTGGTGGCCGCAACAAGTACGCCCGCGCCCGGCCAGCCGGATGCTCAGGTCGTCGGGACCACGCCGGTTGGTGCGTGCCCTGTTGCTGACGCCCGCCGAAAAGCCGCCGGAGTCGGCACAGCCCTAGGCGGGCGCCGCTGCACAGCGCTGCTCCGACGCGGGTGCGCCCAGTGCCGCGACGGCGGCGGCGACGGCCAGGATCAGGACGACGACGACCGGCCAGATCGTGGAGTGGTTTTGTGCGATGCCGCCGAGGGCGCCTCCCAGCGCCATGGTTTCGATGGCAAGCAGCGTCGAGCAAAAGCCGATCAGCGTTCCGCGGTGGGGTTCGGCGGCGACCACGCTGATCCACGATATCGCCGCGGCGAAGACGGCCAGGGCGGCGACCGTCGCCAGTAAGAACACGGTGCCGTAGGCCCACATGTGGAACCACTGGCCGCACGACTCGGCCGCGATGGACAGCACGCTGGCGGCGGCGCTGAGCAGGGCACTGCCCAGCAGCATGCCGCGCACCCCGAATAGCTGATAGACCTTGCGCCACAGCGCGGAACCGATGACCAGTCCGATGCTCGACAGGAACACCAGCACATGCAAGGTGCCGCTCTGGTGGGCCGTACGCAGGGCGTAGAAGGTGGTGCCCAGGGTGAGCGGCGCGAACAACAGGCAGGTGATCACATACCGGCGAAACCACGGCTGGGTGCGGGCGACCCCGAAGCCCTGCCGGCAGGTGTCGCGCACGGACATCCTCGGGACGATCGAAGTCGACCGCACCGGGCCGACGAACAGTGCCGCGAAGCCGGAGGCAGCCAGTCCGAATGCGCCCAGACACAGCAGATCGCGGTGCAACGCCATCGTGTCGCCATGAGCCAGCACCGGCACAACGAACAGCGCGGCAACGGTGGCCACCACCGACGCGATGGCCCCCTGGACCAACAGCAGCTTCAACGCGGATAGCTTGCCGGAGGTCATGTCGGGGTAGGCGACATTGGAGACTGCGACGATCACTCCGCCCCCGGCGCTCGTCAGCAGAAATACCGCCGCCGCGAGCAGGCCATTCCAGGGGATCACCGAGTCACACAAGATCAGCGCGGCCGCACTCGCCGCCATCGCCGCCAGCAGCAGGTGCCGCATCTGGCCCACTCGCCGCAGCACCGCCGGCGACACCGAATTTCCCACGATGGAGCCGAGTCCGTACGCCGGAAACAGCAGCGCGGCCAGCCAGGTGAGGCCCAGGTGCGCGCAGATGAACGGCAACACCACGGCGCCATTGCTGAACTGCATACCGGCCGTATAGAACGCGCCCTGGGAAGGCAGGCGCGGGAACGGGTTCGTCTGTGCTGAAACCTCCGCCAATGATGCGGCCATGTCTTAGACATTATTGGCGCTGAGCAGGCAGAACTATCCTCCGATCGGACACGACCGGAGGAATTGCATGTCCCCCGGTTGGGGGACAGCCGGACAGCGCCGCCGACCGCCAGGCCAATGGCGCCCTGGCCGCGGGCTCGATGAATCGCCGAACCACATAACGATTGCCTAAAAGCCTCGATGCTTTAGCGCATCGCCGGTAGCGTCTAACTCGCTAACGCAACGAAGCAGCAAATTGTTATAGCGACCCGGTGACAAAGCACGGGGGTAAAGATGAGTTCGGTTACCCGAGTCGTCAAGCGAATGTGGTTGCTGCTGGCCGTAATCGCCATCGTCGGTGTCGCGGGGTTGGGTATCTTTCGTCTCCATAGCATGTTCGGCGTCCACGGACATCCCGTTGTCAGGGTCAAGGCCGATCTCGACGATCCCTTGTTCGACCCGAAACGCGTGACCTATGAAGTCTTCGGCCCCGGCACGACCGCAAAGATCGCCTATTTGGACCCCGACGCGCGCGTGCAACGGCTGGAGAATATTCACCTGCCGTGGTCGCAAACGGTGGCGACGACGCTGACTTCGGTCACCGTCAACCTTTTGGCGCAGAGCGACGGCAGCGTGATCGGCTGCCGAATCATGGTGAACGGCAAGACCGAGGACGAAAGATCCGAAACCGGACCGAAAGCGTTGACCTTCTGCCAGGTGAACGCCGGATGAGCGAAACAGCCGAGGCTTCAAGTCCGCCGTTTTTGCCACAACTGATCCGCAGGTTTGCGGTGCCGATCGTCCTGTTGTGGCTGGGGTTCACCGCGATCCTCAATATCGCCATCCCGCAACTGGAAGTGGTCGGCAAAGCGCACTCGGTGTCGATGAGCCCCGCGGGCGGCGCTTCGATTCAGGCGCTCAAGCGCGTGGGCCAGGTGTTCGGTGAGTCCGGTTCCGATAACGCGGCCACGATAGTGCTGGAAAACAACAAACAACTCGGCGATGACGCTCACCGTTTCTATAACGAACTGTTGCGCCGGCTTTCGGCTGATACCCGGCACGTCGCGCACATCCAGGACTTCTGGAGTGATCCGCTGACCGCCGGGGGATCGCAAAGCCCGGACGATAAAGCCGCGTATGTCGTGGTCTACCTCGCCGGCAACAGCGAGACGGCCGCATACAATTCGGTGCACGCCGTGCGTCATATCGTGGAAACCACGCCGGCGCCGCCCGGGCTCAAGGCCTATGTGACCGGCTCGACGGCGCTGATCGCCGATCAATCGGAGGCCGGCGACAAAAGTATCGCAAGGGTCACCCTGATCACGGGTGTGGTGATCGCGATGATGTTGCTCTTCATCTACCGGTCCGTCGTCACCACGCTCCTTGTCCTCGTCATGGTCGGGATTGAGCTGGGGGCAATTCGCGGAGTCGTCAGTTTCCTGGCCTATCACGACGTTTTCGGACTTTCGACCTTCGCGGTCAATCTGCTCACCCTGCTGGCCATTGCTGCCAGCACGGACTACGCGATATTCCTGCTCGGCCGTTACCACGAGGCGCGCTACGCGGGTGAGGATCGAGAATCCGCGTTCTTTGCCATGTTTCACGGCACCGCCCATGTGATCTTGGGCTCCGGCCTGACCATTGCCGGCGCCATGTATTGCCTCAGCTTTGCCCGACTGCCGTACTTCAAGTCGCTCGGCCCGCCCTGCGCGGTAGGCATGTTGGTTGCGGTCCTCGCCGCGCTCACGCTCGGGCCGGCGGTGCTGACCGTTGGCAGCCTCTTCAAATTCTTCGATCCCAAGCGGAGGATGGCCACTCGGCGGTGGCGCCGGGTGGGAACCGCCATCGTTCGCTGGCCCGGCCCGGTGCTCGCGGCGTCCTGCGCGGTGGCGTTCATTGGCCTGCTGGCCTTGCCGAGTTACCGGACAACCTACGATCTGCGCGGGTTCATGCCGGCCAGCATGCCGTCCCTGGTCGGGGACAGGGCCGCGGGTCGACACTTTTCGCCGGCTCTGCTGAACCCCGATGTGCTATTGATCGAGACCGATCATGATATGCGCACCGCGGTTGACATGCTGATCTTGGACAAGATCGCGAAAAATATTTTTCACAGCCCGGGAATCGCACAGGTGAAATCGATAACCCGACCGCTGGGAACGTCCATCAAGCATACTTCGATTCCCTTCATCATCAGCATGCAAGGCATCTCGAATGCCGAAAACATGCAATTCATGAAGGATCGATTGGACGACATGCTGGTGCAGGTTCAGGCCATGAATGTGTCCATCGAAACAATGCAGCACATGTATGACCTGATGGGCCAGATCGTCGACAATACCGTCGACATGGATCACCTCACGCATGACATGTCGAACACGACCGACACCATAAGGGATCACCTTGCGGACTTATCAGATTTCCTTCGACCGATTGGCAGCTATTTCTACTGGGAGAAGCACTGCTTCGATATTCCTGCCTGCTGGGCGATCAGATCGATATTCGACACGTTCGACAATGTCGATCAGCTGAGCGAGAAGTTGGAGGGTCTCGTCAAGGATCTGGATGTCCTGACCCGACTCTTGCCGGAGATGCGTGCCCAAATGCTGCCGATGCTTTCGACGATGATCATCATGCGCGACATGATGGTCGTCTGGCACGGCACCCTTGCCTCTTTCTATAAGGAGCAGGCGATGAATAGCAAAGATCCTGGCGCCATGGGCCGGGTCTTTGACGCCGCTCAGGTCGATGATTCGTTCTATCTGCCACAGTCGGCTTTTGACAATCCGGATTTCAAGCGGGGCCTGAAGATGTTCTTGTCGCCGGATGGCAAGGCGGCCCGCTTCATCATCGCCCTGGACGGAGATCCGTCGACGCCCGAAGGCATCGCTCGCGTCGAGCCGATCCAGCTGGCGGCCAAAGAGGCCATCAAGGGAACTCCGTTGCAGGGCGCCGCGATCTCGATGGGCGGCACCGCTTCGACGTACCGGGACATCCAAGAGGGCGCCTTCTACGATCTGCTGATCGCCGGAGTGGCGGCCATCAGTCTGATTTTGATCATCATGATGATCGTCACCCGAAGCGTGATTGCCGCTGCCGTCATCGTCGGGACGGTGCTGCTTTCCTTGGGCTCCTCCTTCGGCCTGTCCGTGCTGCTCTGGCAGGACATTCTCGGCATCGATTTGTACTGGCTGGTGTTGGCGATGTCGATGATCCTGCTGTTGGCCGTTGGATCGGACTACAACCTGTTGCTGATCTCCCGACTCAAAGAGGAAATCGGCGCCGGTCTGAATACCGGAATCATCCGGGCGATGGCCGGCACGGGAGGAGTGGTGACGGCCGCCGGCTTGGTGTTCGCCGTGACGATGTCCCTCTTCGTGTTCAGCGATCTAGAGATCATCGGTCAGATCGGTACGACCATCGGCCTGGGCTTGCTTTTCGACACGCTCATCGTGCGCGCGTTCATGACGCCGTCGATCGCCGCGTTGCTCGGACGCTGGTTCTGGTGGCCGCAGCAAGTACGCCCGCGCCCGGCCAGTCAGATGCTCAGGTCGTCGGGACCCCGTCGGTTGGTGCGCGCCCTGTTGCTGACGCCGGCCGATAAATCGCCGGAGCCGGCACAGCCCTAGGCGGCCTGACGGTTTCGAGTGCTACGCGCCTGCGCCCGCGCCATGTTCTCGAGGCGCGCCCAAAGACACGAGGGCGGCGATGACGGACAGTATCAGCACAATGACAACCGGCCAGATCGTGGTGTGCTTCTGGGCGATTCCGCCTAGGGCGCCTCCCAGCACCGCTAATACGACAGCAACCAACGTCGAGCTAAACCCGATCAGTGTCCCCCGGTGCTGTTCGGCAGCGAGCACGCTGATCCACGATATCCCTGCAGCGACGACAGCCGCGGTGGCTACCGTCACCAGCAAGAACACCGTGCCGTACGCCCAGATGCGGGACCACAAGCCGCACGACTCGGCCACGATGCACAGAGCGGCGGCGACGGCGCTGAGCAGGCCGCTGCCCACCAGCATGCCGCGCACTCCGAACAGGCGGTAGACCTTCTGCCACAGCGGCGAACCCAGAACCAGTCCGATGCTGGAAACGATCACCAGCACATGCAGACCGCCGCCCTGATGGGCGGTGCGCAACGCATAGAAAGTGGTGCCAATGCTGACCGGAGCGAACAAAAGGGAGGTGATCACGTACCGGCGAAACCACGGCTGGGTGCGGGCGACCGCGAAGCCCTGCCGGTAGGTGTCCCGAAATGACATTTGTGTGGTGACCGAAATGGACCGAACCGGGCCAAGGAACAGCGCCGCGATGCCGGAGGCGGCCAGTCCGGCTGCGCCCAGCCACAGCAGATCGCGGTGATACGCCATCGTGTCGCCATGAGCCAGCACCGGCACAACGAGCAGCGCGACAACGGTGGCCAGCACCGACCCGATGGCCCCCTTGACCAGCAGCAGCTCGCCCCGCCGAAACTCAGATAGCGTGCGGGAAATCAGGTCGAGGTAGGCGACGCGAGAGACCGCGACAACGACTCCGCCGCCTGCGGACACCAGCACAAACACCACCGCGGCGAAAACGCCGGTCCACGGGACTACCGCGTCACAGACAATCAGTCCGGCCGAGATCGCCGCCGACACCGCCAGCAGCAGGTACCGCATTTGGCCTGCGCGCTGCAGGGCCGCCGGCGACATCGAATGTCCCGCGATAGAGCCGATGCTGTACGCCGGAAATAGCAGCGCGGCCGCCCAGGTGAGGCCGTGGTGCGCGGCGATGAACGGCAACACCACGGCACCGTTGCTCAGCTGCATCCCGGCGGTGTGAATCGTGCCCTGGGAAAGCAGTCGCCAGAACGGGTTCGTTTGTGCCGAAACGTCGGGCGCCAACGATACGCGCATGGCTGGTGACAGTACCGGGCGCTGAGCTGCCAGAACCGTCGTTCGGTCGGATGCTATCGGCGAAATTGTTGATCCCCGGTCGGGGGACCGCCTCCTGGTCGTGTGCTCGTTCACGACGATGGTGGCCATCGGGCAGATCGCCAGAAACGACGCCTCCCTAGGCCGCCTGCAGGCTCACCGCCGGCACAATGCTCGAGAAGGACCGGCCCTGGTGTGCCACGTCGCGCACGCGACGAGGGATTGCCCGCCGTGTCTCCGACGGCGGAGCGCCCAGCGAGGCAAGGCCGGCGGCGACGGCCAGGACCAGTACCACGACGTCCGGCCAGATCGTGGAGTGGTTCTGTGCGATGCTGCCGAGCGCACCTGCCAGCGCCGTGGTTTCGACGGCCACCAGCGTCGAGCTGAACGCGATCAGTGTCCCGCGGTCCGACTCGGCAGCGACCACGCTGATCCACGAGATGGCCGCCGCGAAGACGGCCTGGCCGGCCACCGTCGCCAGTAGGAAAACCGTGCCGTACGCCCAGATGTGAGCCCACTGGCCGCTCGATTCGGCCACCAGGGTCAGCGTGGCGGCTGTGACACTGAGCAGCGAACTGCCCAGCATCATGCCGCGCACTCCGAACAGTTGGTAGACCTTGCGCCACAGCGGCGACCCGAAAACCAGTCCGACGCTGGACAGGATCACCAGCACATGCAAACTGCCGCTCTGGTGGGCGGTACGCAGGGCATAGAAGGTGGTGCCCAAGGTGACCGGCGCGAACAACAGGCACGCGACGACGTAGCGGCGAAACCACGGCTGGGAGCGGGCGACCGTAAAGCCCTGCCGGTAGGTCTCCCGCGTCGACATCCGGGTGGTCATCGAGGTGGACCGCACCGGGCCGACGAACACCGCCGCGACGGCGGAGACGGCCAGTCCGGCCGCACCCAGCCACAGCAGGTCGCGGCGATACGTCATCTCGTTGCCGTGGGCCAGCGCCGGCACCACGAACAGCGCGACGACAGTGGCCAGCACCGACCCGATGGCTCCCTGGAACAGGACCAGCTCGCCGCGCCGCGCCGCCGAGAGCTTGCTGGAGATCATGTCGGGGTAGGCGACGCCGGAGATCCCGAGGAGAACTCCGACTGCCGCGCAGGTCAGCAGAAACACCACCGCGGTGGGAGCGCCTTTCCAGGGAATTATCGCGTCGCACAAGGTCAGCGCGGCCACGCTCGCCCCTGTCGCGGCCAGCAGCAGGTGCCGCTTCTCACCCGCTCGCTTCAGCACCACCGGAGACAGCGAATTTCCGACGATATCGCCGAGGCTGAAGGCCGGAAAGAGGAACGCGGCCACCCAGGTGAGACCCTGGTGCGCGCAAATCAGCGGCAGCACGACGGCGCCATTGCTGAGTTGCATGCCGGCCGTGTAGAAGGTGCCCTGGGAAAGCAGTCGCCCGAACACGCGTGGCTGTGCCGAGGTGGCGGGCACGAGTGTGACGGGCATAACAAAGGAATCTACGGTTGGTAACCAGTCGATAACATCCACCGATCGGGATGCGGCGGGTGGAATTGCTTGTCCCCCGATCGGGGGACAAGGCCACGATGCCGCGGCACTAAACTCACCGAGATGACTGAAGCCGGTCGGCGAAGCGGTTCCTCGCGGGTCGGGCTCACCGGCGCCAGCGTCGGCCTCATCTACGGGTACGACCTGTCCATCATCGCCGGAGCGCAGCTGTTCGTCACCGAGGATTTCAAACTCACCACATCCCAACAAGAACTGCTGACGACGATGGTGGTGGTCGGGCAGATAGCGGGAGCGCTCGGCGCCGGCGTGCTCGCCAATGCGATCGGCCGAAAAAAATCGGTCGTGCTGATCCTGGTGGCTTACGCGGCGTTCGCGCTGCTCGGTGCAGCCTCAGTGTCGTTGCCGATGCTGCTGGCGGCACGACTGCTGCTGGGTGTGACCATCGGTGTGATGGTGGTGGTCGTCCCGGTTTACGTGGCGGAATCGGCTCCGGCGGCGGTGCGTGGCGCGCTGCTGACGACCTATCAACTGGCGATCGTCAGCGGACTCATCGTCGGGTACCTCACCGGTTACCTGTTGGCCGGTACCCACAGCTGGCGATTGATGTTCGGGCTGGCAGTTGTGCCGGTGATGCTGTTGCTGCCGTTGGTGATTCGGCTGCCCGACACTGCTCGATGGTACCTGCTCAAAGGGCGGGTCGATGACGCCCGCCGCGCGCTGCTGCGGGTGGAGCCCGCCGCGAACGCCGACGAGGAGCTTGCCGAGATCGGCCGCGCGGTAAGCGAAGGCAGTGGCGGCATATCCGAGATGCTGCGACCGCCGTATTTACGGGCCACGTTGTTCGTGATCACGCTCGGCTTTCTGATCCAGATCACCGGCATCAACGCGATCATCTACTACAGCCCCCGAATATTCGAAGCGATGGGATTCACCGGCAACTTCGCGCTGCTGGGGTTGCCGGCACTGGTTCAGGTCGCCGGTTTGGGAGCGGTGGGCGCCGCGCTGACACTCGTCGACCGGGTGGGCCGGCGCCCAATCCTGTTGTGCGGCATCGCCATGATGATCGTCGCCGACGTCGTGCTGACAGCCGTGTTCGCCCAGGGCATCGGCGGCGCGTTTCTCGGGTTTGCCGGCATACTGCTGTTCATCATCGGCTATACCCTGGGCTTCGGCTCCCTGGGCTGGGTGTACGCCAGCGAGAGCTTCCCCACGCGGCTGCGATCCATCGGGTCGAGCACCATGCTCACCTCCAACTTGATCGCCAACGCGATCGTCGCGGCAGTCTTTTTGACCATGCTGCATTCACTAGGTGGCGCAGGCACTTTCGCGGTGTTCGGGGTACTCGCAGTCGTCGCGTTCGGCTTCGTCTACCGGTATGCGCCCGAGACCAAGGGGCGCCAGCTCGAAGAGATCAGGCACTTCTGGGAAAACGGAGGCCGCTGGGAAGACCCGTGCCCCTGATCCGCGCCGACACCGTCGTCCTCGATGGCCGGATCTGCCGACCGGGTTGGCTGCAGATCTCGGGCGGACAGATCCTCGCCTGCGCCGCGGGTGCACCGCCCGGGCAACCCGACCGCGATTTCCCGGATTGCCTTGTGGTGCCCGGGTTTATCGACATGCATGTGCACGGCGGCGGCGGAGCCTCCTACCTGGACGCCGAACACATCGCGCAAGCCGCGCGGTTCCACCAACGACACGGCACCACCACGACGCTGGCCAGCCTGGTCACCGCCGCGCCCGACACACTGATCGCCGGTGTGCGCGCCCTGGCCGATGCCACCCGGGAGGGCACCGTCGCGGGCATTCACCTGGAGGGGCCGTGGCTGTCCACGGCACGCTGCGGCGCACACGACCCCACTCAGATGCGCGATCCCGAACCCGCCGAGATCGACGACGTCCTCGCCGCCGGCGAGGGCGCGATCCGGATGGTCACCCTCGCCCCGGAACGCCCCGGGAGCGGCGAGGCGATCCGGCGTCTTGCGGACGCGGGGATTGTTGTCGCCGTGGGACATACCGATGCGACCTATGAGCGCACCCAACAGGCGATCGCGCTGGGCGCCACGGTCGGCACACATCTGTTCAACGCGATGCCGCCCCTGCACCATCGCGAGCCCGGCCCGGCACTGGCGCTGCTGGAGCACCCCGATGTGACCGTCGAGCTGATCGCCGACGGCGTACACGTGCACCCCGCCGTGGTGCACGCGGTTGTCCGGGCGGCCGGGCCGGACCGGGTGGCCGTCATCACCGACGCGATCGCCGCGGCCGGCAGTGACGACGGAACGTATCAGCTTGGGGCCGTGCCGATCGACGTACAGTCCGGTGTCGCCAGGGTGCACGCAACCTCGACGATCGCCGGCAGCACCGCGACGATGGATCAGCTGTTCCGCACGGTTTCGCGGCTGGGCCAGGACGCCGATGCCGCGCTGGCCGCCGCGGTACAGATGACCTCGACGACGCCGGCGCGGGCGCTGCGCCTCGAGCGGGTGGGCGTCCTGCAGGTCGGATACGACGCCAATCTTGTTGTGCTGGATCGCGATTTGCGGGTTACGGCCGTTATGGCCCAGGGCGTCTGGCGAGCGCCCTAGAGTGCGTCATACCTGCGAAAGCTAGCGTAGCCAGCGGGTCAGTCGGGAGAAGGCCAGCGCACCAACGGCTCCCATCGCCATCGCGGTCAGCGTCTGACGTGTGCTGATCCCCTCGTCGAGCAGTACCCGCGGGGCGATGATCGCGGGCGCCGGCGGGCGGGCGTACTTGCTGCGCGGATCGCTGGAAAGGGTCGCGCCCCAAGCAGTGGCGAAGAGCACCAGATACCCGGTGATGTAAGAGAACACCATCAAACCCAGCACCGGCCCGAATGTCGCTCCCGCAGGGCTGCGCAACACGACTCGCAGGTAGATCGAGCCCACCTGCTTGAACAGCTCGAACCCGATCGCCGCGAGCAGGCCCGCCCGAGCCGAGTTGGCCAGGTTGACCTTGTGTCGTGGCAGCCGGCCGATCATCCAGGTGAACAGCATCCACGACACCAGCAGCGACACCAATATCGAAACGCCCCTGAAGATTTCGCCGAACACCGAGAAATCGGGTACACCAATCCATTTCAACACCGCACGCATCGGCGCCGCGTGCCCCAGTGCGGTGAGCGCCAGAGTGGCGACGGTGATCATGAACGTGCCCACCATCGCGGCCAGATCGGACAGCTTGTCGCGCACGAAGCCCGCTGATTCGATGGGCTCGTCCCACCACATCTCGGTCACCGCTCCGCGCATGTGTGACATCCAGCCAAGGCCGGCCCAGGCGGCGGTGGCCAGACCGATGACACCGACCGACGCGCGCGCGTTGATCGCCGAATTCATCAAGTCCACCAACTGCTGCCCGAGCGCACCCGAGACCGTCTCCCGGATGTGGCGGTCGATGGTGTCGATCAGCGGTGGATCCCGAGCCAGCAGGAAGCCGACGATCGCGAAACTGACCATCAACAAAGGGAATAGCGCGAAGATCGTGTAGTAGGTGAGGCCGGCCGCCAAGAAGCCGCCGTTGCGATCGTCGAAATGTGTGTAAGCACGTATCACGTGGTCGAGCCATCCGAACCGGGCCCGCAACCGGTCAAGGAATCCTGGCTTGGCCGGCTCACCCATCTGCGGCTCCCATTTTAAAAACGGGCCCTACCTCCGTTGCGGAAGGAACCCCAGCCGATCGTAAACCCGTTGGACCGTTTTTCCGGCCACTTCCTCGGCGCGCTCCGCGCCGGCCGCCAACACGGACTCCAATTCGGCGAGATCCGCCGTCAATTCGTCGACTCGGGCCTTGATCGGAGCGACGAACTCGACGACGGCCTCGGCGGTCTCCTTCTTCAGATCGCCGTAGCCACGCCCGGAATAGTCGTCGACGAGCTTGTCGATATCGGTTCCGGTGACCGCCGATTGGATGGTCAGCAGGTTCGACACGCCCGGCTTGACCTCGATGTCGAAGCGGATTTCGCGCTCGCTGTCGGTCACGGCCGAGCGAATCTTCTTGGCGGACAACGCTGGATCGTCGAGCAGGTTGATCAACCCGGCATCGGTGGCCGCCGATTTGCTCATCTTGGACGTCGGGTCCCCTAGGTCGTAGATCTTGGCGGTGGCCTTGGGAATGAGCAGGTCGGGGACGACGAAGGTGTCCGGGAAGCGGGCGTTGAAGCGCTCGGCGATGTCGCGCGCCAGCTCGAGATGCTGGCGCTGGTCCTCACCCACCGGAACCAGATCGGTGTCATAGGCCAGCACGTCGGCGGCCTGCAACACCGGGTACGTGAACAGGCCGACGGTGGTGGAGTCGCTGCCCTGACGCTGTGACTTGTCCTTGAACTGCGTCATCCGCGACGCCTGCCCGAAGCCGGTGAAGCAGCCCAGCACCCACGCCAACTGGGTGTGCGCGGGCACCTGGCTCTGCACGAAGACGGTGCTGCGGGCGGGGTCGATCCCCAGCGCCAGGTACTGGGCGGCGGTGACCAGAGTCCGGCGTCGCAGCGCCTCGGGATCCTGCGGGATGGTGATCGCGTGCAGGTCCACCACGCAGAAGAACGCGTCGTAGTCGTCCTGCAGCGCGACCCACTGGGTGATCGCGCCCAGCGCGTTGCCGAGGTGAAGCGAATCAGACGTGGGCTGCACGCCGGAGAAAATCCGGCGGGGTCCGGTAGCGGTGCTCATGATGTCCCGATCTTTTCACGCGCGGCTTCCCCGTCGCGCCCTCGCTTGCGGTACCGGCGGTACCGCATTTAATGTCGGCTGCATGACCACTCGCACGCCGATCCACCTGGGTTCTGGAGAGCCGGTCCTGCTGCTGCATCCATTCCTGCTCTCCCAGACGGTCTGGGAGGACGTCGCGCAGCAGCTGGCCGACACCGGCCGTTACGAGGTGTTCGCACCGACCATGGCAGGTCACAACGGCGGGCCGTCGGCCGGCACCTGGTTTCTGTCCTCCGCGGTGCTGGCCGACCACGTCGAGCGGCAAATGGACGAACTGGGCTGGGAAACCGCACACATCGTCGGCAATTCACTGGGCGGCTGGGTCGCATTCGAGCTCGAACGGCGCGGCCGGGCGCGCAGCGTCACCGGCATTGCCCCGGCCGGCGGGTGGACCCGATGGAGCCCGGCCAAATTCGAGGTGATCGCCAAGTTCCTGCTGGGTATCCCGCTGCTGGTGTTCGCTTACCTGTTCGGTCCGCGGGTGCTGCAGCTGCCGTACAGCCGCCCGTTGGCGACCTACGCGCTCAGCGCATCGCCGGAAGGGGTCAGCGAGCGCAAACTCAGCGGCATCATCGACGACGTGGCACACTGCCCGGCCTATTTCCAGCTCCTGGTCAAGGCGCTGCTGCTGCACGGCCTGCGGGAGGTCGCGCAGAACGCCGTCCCGGCCCATTTGGTGATCTGCGAGAAGGACCGGATCTTGCCAGCACCCAGGTTCAGCCGACATTTCACCCACCACCTGCCGGAAGGCCACCGGGTCACCAAGCTCGACGGCGTGGGGCACGTCCCGATGTTCGAGGCGCCGGAACGGGTGACCGACGTGGTCGCGGGCTTCCTCGACGACTGCACCCGCCCGGTACGGGCTGTCGACCCACCTGCGAGTTAGGCCCGCGCCAGCGCTTTATCCAGATTGTCGGCGATCGACTGCAAGAACTCCTCGCTCTGCTGCCACTTCTGGTCGGGACCGATCAGGATGGCAAGGTCCTTGGTCATCTTCCCGCTCTCGACGGTGGCGATGACGACCTCTTCGAGCATCTGGGCGAACTCGATCACCTCGGGCGTATGGTCCAGCTTGCCGCGATGCGCCAGCCCCCGCGTCCAGGCGAAGATCGAGGCGATCGGGTTGGTCGAGGTGGGCTTGCCGGCCTGGTACTGCCGGTAGTGCCGGGTGACGGTGCCGTGTGCGGCCTCGGCCTCCACGGTCTTGCCGTCGGCCGTCATCAGCACCGAGGTCATCAGGCCCAGCGAGCCGTAGCCCTGCGCGACCGTGTCGGACTGGACGTCGCCGTCGTAGTTCTTGCACGCCCACACGTAGCCGCCCTCCCACTTGAGGCAGGCGGCCACCATGTCGTCGATCAGCCGGTGCTCGTAGGTCAGGCCTTCGGCTTCGAACTGCTCGGAGAACTCCTCGTCGAAGATGGCTTGGAACTCGTCTTTGAACATGCCGTCGTAGGCCTTGAGGATGGTGTTCTTGGTGGACAGGTACACCGGCCATTTGGCGTTCAGCCCGTACGCGAACGACGCCCGCGCGAAGTCGCGGATGGAGTCCTTGAAGTTGTACATCCCCATCACCACGCCACCGTGCTCGGGGATGGACACCATCTCGTGCACGATTGGCTCGCTGCCGTCCGACGGCGTGAAAGTTATTGCCACAGTGCCGGCTTTCTCGACCTTGAAGTTAGTCGACCGGTACTGATCGCCGAATGCGTGACGGCCGATGACGATCGGCTTCGTCCAGCCCGGAACCAGCCTAGGCACGTTCGAGATCACAATCGGCTCGCGGAAGATAGTGCCGCCCAAAATGTTTCGAATCGTTCCGTTCGGCGAGAGCCACATCTTCTTCAGGTTGAATTCGGAAACGCGTGCCTCGTCCGGGGTGATCGTCGCGCACTTGATGCCCACGCCGTGCTTCTTGATGGCGTACGCCGCGTCGATCGTCACCTGGTCGTCGGTGCGGTCGCGGTGCTCGATGCCGAGGTCGTAGTAGTCCAGGTTTATGTCGAGGTGCGCAAGGATCAGCATGTCCTTGATCAGCTTCCAGATGACACGGGTCATCTCGTCGCCGTCGAGCTCGACTACGGGGCCTTTGACTTTGATCTTGGGTTCATTGGACATCGTTGTCCGAATCCTCCCTCACGGCGTCACCCCTGCGCAGCCGCTAACGCCTCATTGAACGTCTTGCTCGGTCGCATCACCGCGGTCGTCTTCTCGCTGTCCGGCCGATAGTAGCCGCCGATGTCGACCGCCTCGCCCTGCGCCTTTGCGAGTTCGGCCACGATGACCTCCTCTTTCTGGCCCAACGAATCGGCCAGCGCGGCGAAGTGAGTGCGCAACTCTTCGTCGTCGGATTGCGCGGCAAGTTCCTGGGCCCAGTACAGCGCCAGGTAGAACTGGCTGCCGCGGTTATCGAGTTCACCGGCCTTGCGCGACGGACTCTTGTTGTTGTCCAACAGCTTGCCGATCGCCGCGTCGAGCGTCTTGCCCAGAATCTTGGCGCGCTCGTTGCCGGTCTTGATTCCGAGATCCTCGAAACACGCTCCCAGAGCCAGGAACTCACCCAGGGAGTCCCAACGCAGGTGATTCTCCTCGAGAAGTTGGTGGACGTGCTTGGGCGCCGAACCGCCCGCCCCGGTTTCATACATTCCGCCGCCGGACATCAACGGCACGATGGACAGCATCTTGGCACTGGTGCCCAGCTCCAGGATCGGAAACAGGTCGGTGAGGTAGTCGCGCAGGATATTTCCGGTCGCGGCGATGGTGTCCTGCCCGCGCATGGCGCGCTCGATGGTGTACCTCATCGCCCACACCTGCGGCATGATCTGGATCTGCAGGCCGTCGGTGTCGTACTCCTTCAGGTACTCCTTGACCTTCTTGCGCAATTCGACCTCGTGCGGCCGTTCGGTGTCCAGCCAGAACACCACCGTCATGCCCGAGTTTCGCGCCCGGGTCACGGCGAGCTTGACCCAGTCGCGGATCGCTTCGTCGCGGACGATGGGCATGCGCCAGATGTCGTCGGCTTCCACGTTTTGGGTCAGCAGGACTTCCCCGGTGTCGAGGTCGACGATGTTGGCGACGCCGTCCTCGGGGATCTCGAACGTCTTGTCGTGCGAGCCGTACTCTTCGGCCTGCTGCGCCATCAAACCGACATTGGGCACGGTGCCCATCGTGGTCGGATCGAATTGCCCATGCGTCTTACAGAAGTTGATGATCTCTTGGTAAATGCGGGCGAAAGTCGACTCAGGGTTGACGGCCTTGGTGTCCTTCTGCCGGCCGTCGGCGCCGTACATCTTGCCGCCGGCGCGAATCATCGCCGGCATTGACGCATCCACGATCACGTCGCTGGGCGAATGAAAGTTGGTGATGCCCTTGGCCGAATCAACCATGGCCAGCTCGGGACGGTTTTCGTGGCAGGCGTGCAGGTCGCGGATGATCTCGTCGTGCTGCGACGCCGGCAGCGCCTCGATCTTCTGGTACAGATCGGCCAATCCGTTGTTGACGTTGACGCCGAGTTCGTCGAAGACCGCCTGATGCTTGGCGAATGCGTCTTTGTAGAAGACCTTGACGGCGTGACCGAAGACGATGGGGTGGGAGACCTTCATCATCGTCGCCTTGACGTGCAGCGAGAACATCACGCCGGTCTTGTAGGCGTCCTCGATCTCTGCTTCATAGAACTCGCAGAGCGCCTTCTTGCTCATGAACATGCTGTCGATGATGTCGCCCTCGCGCAGTGACACCATTCCCTTGAGCACGATCTTCTTGCCGCTCTTGGTCTCGAGTTCCATCTTCACGTTGCGCGCGCGGTCCAGCGTCATCGACTTCTCGCCGTGGTAGAAGTCGCCGTGCTTCATGGTCGCGACGTGAGTGCGCGACGCCTGTGACCACTTCCCCATGCTGTGCGGGTGCTTGCGCGCGTACTCCTTGACCGCGTTGGGGGCACGGCGGTCCGAGTTGCCTTGGCGCAGCACCGGGTTGACGGCACTACCAAGGCATTTCGAATAGCGGTCGCGAATTTCGAAGTCCTCGTCGGTCTTCGGGCTCTGCGGATAGTCCGGAATCTTGTATCCCTTGCCTTGCAGCTCCTTGACCGCGGCCACCAGCTGGGGCACCGAGGCACTGACGTTCGGCAGCTTGATGATGTTGGTGTCGGCGAGCTTCGTCAGCCGGCCCAGTTCGGCCAAGTTGTCGGTAACCCGCTGCTCTTCGGTCAGGTGCTCGGGGAACTCGGCGAGGATCCGGGCCGCGACGGAGATGTCGCTGGTCTTGATCTCGATGCCCGCCGGCTCGGCGAAGGCCCGCACGATCGGCAGGAAGGCGTAGGTCGCCAGCAAAGGCGCCTCGTCGGTCAGCGTGTAGATGACGGTCGGCTGTTCGGCGCTCACGGACGGTCCCTCTCCCGATCAGATTTTGGGGGGCTCAGCGTTACCTTTGCCACGGTATCAAGGGCGTTTGAGCAGGTGTCGACCTGGCATTGGCACGGAGTTGGCTCAATAAGATAGTCTTTGTATCGGTCATGAGCGCCAGCATCAAGCCCCGGCTTGCTGGCCGGCAACCCTCCAACCGCGGTGGGGTGCCCCGGGTGATGACCAGGTTGAGTAGCCACAGAACCGGCTATCCGGCAAGCGCGGGTCCGCCATGACGGGCCCCTGAGTAGACAGGGAACGTGATGTGCAGCCACCCCTCTCATCCGCGTCTCATCATGTGTCGGTGCTGAACCACCGGTCACCGGCTGACGTCATAGATGGTGGCGTCCCGGGCGGCTACCAGCACCTCGATGCGCCCCCTTCCAGCAGAAAGCCCCGCTCATGAGCGCCGATACCAACAGCGACAGCGACCCGACTGCGCATTGGTCCTTCGAAACCAAGCAGGTTCACGCCGGCCAGCAGCCCGACCCGACCACCCACGCGCGGGCCCTGCCGATCTACCAGACCACGTCGTACGTCTTCGACGACACCACCCACGCCGCGGCCCTGTTCGGGCTCGAGGTCCCGGGCAACATCTACACCCGGATCGGCAACCCGACCACCGATGTCGTCGAACAGCGCATCGCCGCGCTCGAGGGCGGCGTCGCGGCCCTTTTCCTGAGCTCCGGACAGGCTGCTGAGACATTCGCCATATTGAACCTCGCATGTGCCGGCGATCACATCGTGTCCAGTCCGCGCCTCTACGGCGGCACGTACAACCTGTTCCACTACTCGCTGGCCAAGCTCGGTATCGACGTCAGCTTCGTCGAGGATCCCGACGATCTGGACTCCTGGCAGGCGGCCGTTCGGCCCAACACCAAGGCCTTCTTCGCCGAGACGATCTCCAATCCGCAGATCGACATCCTGGACACCCCAGGGGTCGCCGGCGTGGCCCACGCCAACGGCATACCGCTGATCGTCGATAACACCATCGCCACGCCCTACCTGATCCAGCCGTTCACGCAGGGCGCCGACATCGTGGTGCACTCTGCAACCAAGTACCTGGGCGGACACGGCTCCGCGATCGCCGGGGTCATCGTGGACGGCGGCACCTTCGACTGGACACAAGGCCGCTTCCCCGGGTTCACCACACCCGACCCCAGCTACCACGGCGTGGTGTTCGCCGAGCTGGGACCGCCGGCGTTCGCCCTCAAGGCGCGCGTGCAGTTGCTGCGCGACCTCGGGTCTGCGGCCGCACCGTTCAACGCGTTCCTGGTGGCCCAAGGTCTCGAGACACTGAGCCTGCGGATCGAGCGCCATGTCGCCAACGCGCAACGGGTCGCGGAATTCCTCGAGGGTCACGACGGCGTGCTGTCGGTCAACTACGCGGGGCTGCCCAGCTCGCCGTGGCACGAGCGGGCAAAGAAGTTGGCGCCCAAGGGAACCGGCGCTGTGCTGGCGTTCGAGCTGGCCGGTGGAGTCGAAGCCGGGAAGGCGTTCGTGAACGCGCTGCAACTGCACAGCCACGTCGCCAACATCGGCGATGTGCGCTCGCTGGTGATTCACCCGGCGTCGACCACCCACGCCCAGCTGAGCCCCGCCGAGCAGCTGACCACCGGCGTCAGCCCCGGGTTGGTGCGGCTGGCCGTCGGCATCGAGGGCATCGACGACATCCTGGCCGACCTCGAGCTCGGCTTTGCCGCAGCACGCAAATTCGGTGCTCCCGCGGATGCCAGTGGCGATCCGCAGACCGTGGCGGCCTTCTGAGGTAATTGACATGACGATCTCCGACGTCCCCACCCAAACGCTGCCCGCCGAAGGCGAGGTCGGCCTGGTCGACATCGGCTCGCTGACCACCGAGAGCGGCGCGGTGATCGACAACGTCTGTATCGCCGTGCAGCGCTGGGGTGAGCTGTCACCGACGCGCGACAACGTGGTGGTGGTATTGCACGCTCTGACCGGCGATTCCCACATCACCGGCCCGGCCGGGCCCGGGCACCCCACGCCCGGCTGGTGGGACGGAGTCGCGGGCCCAGGCGCACCGATTGACACCAATCGGTGGTGTGCGGTGGCCACCAATGTGCTGGGCGGCTGCCGCGGTTCCACCGGGCCGAGTTCGCTTGCCCGAGACGGAAAGCCGTGGGGCTCCCGGTTTCCGCTGATCACCGTGCGCGACCAGGTCCAGGCGGACATCGCCGCGCTGGACGCGCTGGGCATCAGTCAGGTCGCCGCCGTCGTCGGCGGATCCATGGGCGGCGCACGGGCTTTGGAATGGATGGTCGGCCACCCCGAGCGGGTCCGGGCCGGATTGCTGCTGGCCGTCGGCGCGCGTGCCACCGCGGACCAGATCGGCACCCAGACCACCCAGATCGCGGCCATCAAGGCCGACCCGAATTGGCAGGGTGGCGATTACCACGACACCGGGCTCACCCCGGATGCCGGCCTGGCGATCGCCCGCCGGTTCGCCCACCTGACCTATCGCGGCGAGGTCGAGCTCGACAACAGGTTCGCCAACGACGGCCAAGGCGAAGAGGATCCGTCCAACGGTGGGCGCTACGCCGTGCAGAGCTACCTCGAACACCAGGGCGACAAGATCTTGGCCCGTTTTGACGCCGGCAGTTACGTGATCCTGACCGAGACGCTGAACAGCCACGACGTCGGCCGCGGCCGCGGCGGGGTCGACAAAGCGTTGCGCAGGTGCCCGGTACCGGCCGTGGTCGGCGGCATAACCTCCGATCGGCTCTATCCGCTGCGCTTGCAGCAGGAGATGGCCGAGCTGCTGCCTGGCTGCGCCGAGTTACAGGTTGTCGACTCCCTCTGCGGACATGACGGCTTTCTGGTGGAAACCGAGGCAGTGGGCGAATTGATCCGCAAGACGCTGGATTTGGCCGCAAACGAAGACGCGTGCCAACCGTGACCCGGTCTGGCCACGACCGCTCCCTGTCGTTTGGCTCGGCGGCCGCCGCCTATGAGCGTGGACGCCCGTCCTATCCACCCGAGGCGATTGACTGGCTGTTGCCTCGCGGCGCGCGCCAGGTGCTCGATCTGGGTGCGGGTACCGGCAAGCTGACCACTCGTCTGGTGGAACGTGGCCTCGACGTCGTGGCCGTGGACCCGATTCCGGACATGCTCGAAGTGCTGAGCGCCTCGCTGCCGGAGACTCGCGCGGCACTGGGCACTGCCGAAGATATTCCGTTGGAGGACAACAGCGTTGACGCTGTGCTGGTCGCCCAGGCGTGGCACTGGGTGGATCCGGAACGGGCGATCCCCGAGATAGCCCGCGTGCTGCGGCCCGGGGGGCGGCTGGGCCTGGTGTGGAACACCCGCGACGAGCGGCTCGGCTGGGTGCGGGAGCTCGGCCAGATCATCGGCAGCGATGGCGATGGCCGCCGATTCGACGTGACGCTGCCGGCTCCGTTCGCCGAGCGCGAGCGCCATCAAGTCGAATGGACGAATTACCTTACGCCGCAAGCATTGATTGACCTGGTGGCGTCGCGCAGCTACTGCATCACCTCGCCGGCCGAGGTCCGCACCCGGACGCTTGACCAGGTGCGCGAGTTGCTGGCCACTCATCCGGCGCTGGCGAATTCGTCCGGCTTGGCGATGCCGTATGTCACCGTGTGTATCCGGGCGACGCTGGCCGGCTGACGACGCGATCGGTTTGCGTGAATACAGCGCCGACCCGCGACATCCAGCAGTGGAATTGCATCTTAACGTTGGGCGGGAGCCGCGAATCACGCCTTCGTCGGCGCTAAAGGTGCTGCCCCGCAAGGTATCTTGAGCCCGTGCCGACTGCCGCAGAGGCCGAATATCGGAAGCGGTGGAAGCCAATCGTGCTGCTCGCGTTGGTGGTAGGGCTACAAAGCGCTGATGCTGGAACCGTGGGCGCACTGGTTGTCCCGCTCACACAGTCATTGCACATCAACAACATTCAGGTCGGGCTGCTGGTCACCGTGTCGACCGGCGTCGGTGCGCTGGCCACACTGCTGGCCGGGCCGCTCGCCGATCGCACCGTGCGGGTTCGACTGCTGTGGATGGCGCTGCTGGTGTGTTCGGTGGCGATGGTGTTGAGCGCGGCCAGCCCCAACTACGGCTGGCTGCTGGCTTGCCGGGTGGGCCTCGGCGCCGGCATCGCGGTCTCCGGGCCGGTGGTCGCCTCGCTGGTCGGTGACTACTTCAGGCCCGGCGAGCGCGGCCGCGTGTACGGGCTGGTGCTCGCCGGTGAGGGCACCTGCACGGCGGTCGGGCTGCTGGTCGCGGGGGAACTCGGCGCCCTCAGCTGGCGGCTGGGCTTCGGCTGGCTGGCGATGGTGGGGTTCGGCCTGGCCGTCGCAGTGGCGACGATGCTGCGCGAACCGCTGCGTGGCGGCCGCAGCCACCAGGCGCGGCGTTACTCGGTCTGGCGGGAGCTGTGCTGGGTGCTCTCGATCCGTACCAATGTCGTTCTGATTGCGGCGTCGTCGTTCGGCTACTTCTTCTCCACCGGATTGAGCACCTTCGGGGTGGCACTGCTGTGTTGCCGGTTTCGGGTCGACCAGGCGGTGGCGACCATGCTGATCGCCGTCCTTGGCGTCGGCGCTCTGATCGGCGTGCTCAGCACCGGACGCATCGCCGACTGGCTGACAAGCCGGGGTTGCCTCAGTGCACGGATTGTGGTGGGCGGAGCGGCTTTTCTCGCGGCGGCGGTGTTCATCCTGCCGACATTGCTCGCCGATAACCTGCCGCTGGCGCTGACATTCGCGTTTCTCGCCGGGATCGCCATGGGCGGCGTCAACCCGCCGCTCAATGCGGTGAGGCTGGACATCGTGCATTCCCGGCTGTGGGGCACCGCAGAAGCAGTGCGCAGCACACTGGTGTCGATATCGACGGGCGTGGCGCCGATGGTGTTCGGCGCAGTGTCCACGGCACTGGGGAGCACAGCAAGCGCGTTGGCCGACACCTTCCTCATCATGCTGGCTGCGCTAATCGTCGCCGCGGGGCTGCTGTTGTGCCCGGCGCGCCGCAGCTATCCACGCGACGTCGCGACGGCGATGGCTTCGGAGGTGCTGACGACTACTCGTCCGACTCAGAAAGTAGTCGC